>NZ_JBVIRA010000024.1:0-172784 GCF_055576575.1 Streptomyces sp. NPDC033270 | reverse complement strand
GATCCGGCCGGCTTCCACCGGCTCACGTCGCCCAGCTGATCCTGCAACTCCTCGCTCAGCTCCATGGGGTTGGGGTACTCGGTGACCTGCTCCGGTGCGAGCAGACACGGTTCCGGGAGGTGCCAGTCGAACTGGATCACGGGCGGCTCCGGCGGTGCGTCGAGGACATTGGAGACGGTGGCGGAGGAGCGCCAGAAGAGGGCGGTTCGGGGGTGTGCCTCCGAATGGTCGAAGGGCACCACAGGACCTGGAGGAGACCGGCTTCGGGAGGGCTGCTCGGGAGAGCGGCCCGTCGACGGAGCTGTCGTGCACGGACGGCGCCCTGGGGCGAGGATGCAACCGGGGCGTTGTGCGCGCCGGCGGGGCCAGTTGAGGGAAGAGCGCGGTCACGTCGAACGGCCGCGTCGGGGTGATAACGGAGGGCGTTCATAGTGGTGATGCTGCCAGCAGCCTCTGACACTGGACGTACCGATCCACCTACAGCTGACACCCCGCAGCTTCCCGGGGTCAGTGGGCGGGCCAGCCGACCAGAGGAAGGTGCCGGCAACATGAAGTCCGGCCAGGTAGATGGTCGCGGTCTTCTCGTAGCGCGTGGCGATGCCGCGCCACTGCTTCAGGCGGTTGATGCACCGCTCGACGGCGTTGCGCTGTCTGTAGGTCTCGCGGTCGAACGCCGGTTGCCTTCCGCCCGGCTGCCCCGCCGCAGCCGGTGGCCACGTTGATCGGCCGGCGCGGGGATCACCGCGCGGATACCGCGCTTTGAGGTGCCGTGGACCCGCTATACGACCCGCAGCCGTCCTCCTGGATGCTGATCACCATGCGCACTGACTTTGATCCCGCTGACATGTCCCGTAACGACTTCTACCGGCTGCTGACCGCGACGGTGGTGCCGCGACCGATCGCCTGGGTCTCCACGATCTCGGCGGAAGGGACGCACAACCTCGCACCTGCGAAGTTCTGAGGAAAGCGGTATCGGCCAGCGGGTGGAAATGCCCGATGCGAAGCCGAGTTGGTCCGCACCTGGCCCGGATCTTGTTATGTGGTGCCAGCGGCGGAGGTTCCCGCGGTACTCCCTGGCGATGTTGCAGCCGCCGTCCAGCCCCCCGGGTCAGCCCGACTTCGGCGGCTTCTGCGCGTCGAAAGCGAAGAGAGTGTTCTTGGCCGCGGCCACGATCACCGCACGCCCCGAAAGAGTCACACGCGGGCTTGCGCCCCCCTCGCCCGTCAACCCATCGGCCTGCGGATCTGTTGTCCACAGGGGTTTGCCATCGTGCGGCGACAGCGCGACCACCCGTCCGGTGGCCGAGCTGAAATACAGTGCGTCGGCTCCCGCGACAGGACCCGACGCGCCCTCCACGCCGATCTGCCGCGACCACTTCCTCCGGCCGGTCGCGGGGTCGAGTGCCGTGACGAGACCGGTCTGCCCGCTCACGTAGACGGTGCTGCCCGCAATGCCGGGCGTCCCCGTGTACGTCTTGGCCAGGCGGGAGTACGTGACCTTCCGCGAGGCCGGGTCGACCCGTGCCACCCCGTTGTAACGGTCCAGCTCCGTTCCCCCCATGTGTACGTGCAGGAGTACGAGTTTGCCGTTGGCGACGCCCAACGGCACGGCGGGGCCGTTGACCGCGATGGGCCTGCCCAGTGTCCCCGAGGCGCGGTCGACCGGGTACAGGGTGGGGTGGCGCACCGCCAAGGCAGCCACCTCCGCATCCGTCGCGCACATCGCGACGAGCTGTGGGCCTACCGGGACGGGAGCGCACTGCTTACCCGCAGGGAACGACGACGTCCATGTGACCTGACCGCTGTGCGCGTTGCGGGCCTCGAAGCGGGAGTTGGAAGCGTCGACCGTTACGACGTCGGAGCCGACAACGACGGCGTCCTGAGTCCGTCCCGTGACGGCCGTCGACTGGGCGCCGGACGGCACGGACCACAGCTCCCGGCCGTTGTTCGCGTCGATGGCCACCACCTCGCTGCGAGGGTCCTGCGGGGCGTCCTGGGCGGCCAAGCGGTAACCAAGCACCGTGTCGTCGGTGGCGCCCACCAGGTACATGCCATTGGCGGGGACGCCGGGGCTCTTCGCTGTCCACACCCGCGAGCCGTCCCTGGCCCTGATACGGGCCGCGACGACACCGCCGCCCCCGCAGAACAGCGCGTCGCCGTGCGCGACGCAACGCAGCTCGTCGGGTATGTCCTCGCGACCGCCCGGCACGGTCTTGTGCCACGGCTTGAAACCGTCCGGAAGTGCGGCAACCGGGGCCGCAAGGCTGTTGCCCTTGTCGCCGCCGCTGTTCCCCCCAAAGCCGCCCGTCGTCAGCGCCGCGACTCCGCCACCGATCGCTGCCACCGTGACCGCGACCGAAGCCGCGAGCACGGGACGCCATCGGCGACGCGGTCGGCGGCCGATGGAGGTGTCGACGTTCCCCGTACCGGGACCGGCCGGGGTGGTTGTCGGGGCAGTCGGCGCCGGGGTGGCCGGCGCCGCGAAGTGATGCTGGGTGATCATGTCGCGGGTGCGGCCCGCGCCAACTGTCCTCGCGTCGGTCTGGCCGAGGTCGGCCGGCAGGTCCCGTAGCAGCACGAGGAGTTCGTCCGCCGAGGGGCGCCCATCGGGCTCCTTGGCCAGGCACGACTCGACGACCGTGCGTAAGGCCACCGGCACGTCCTCCAGCGACGGCACCCCGTGCACCACCTGATACGCAACTATGTATGGGCTCTCCGCGTCGAAGGGCCCGTGGCCCGTCGCCGCGTATGCCAGCAGCGTCCCCAGCGAGAAGACATCGGACCGCGGTCCCACATCACGCGGCGCCAGCAACTGCTCCGGAGACATGAAGGGCGGCGTACCGATGACCCGCCCTGTCACCGTCAGCGTCTGCTGGTCCACGGCGCGCGAAATGCCGAAGTCGATGACGCGTGGGCCCTCGGGTGAGAGCACGACGTTCGAGGGCTTCAGGTCACGGTGGACGACCCCCACCCGGTGGATGTCCCGCAGAGCCTCCGCCAACCCGATGGCGAGCCTCCTCAGCTCCGCTCCGCTCAGCGGGCCCTTCGTGGCGATGTGCCGGGAGAGCGTGTGGCCCTGGATATAGGTCGTCGCCATCCACGGCTGCTCGGCCTCAGGGGCAGCGTCGACCACGGCGGCGGTGAACGCGCCGCTCACCCGCCTGGCCGCCGCCACCTCCTGTCGGAAGCGGGCGCGGAACTCGTCGTCCACCGCGAACTGCGGGTGGATCAGTTTGATCGCGACAGGTCGCCCTGAACTCGTACGGGCCAGAAAGACGGTGCCCATGCCACCCGAGCCGAGCCGGGCCTCAAGTGGATAACCACCGATCTCGGCTGGATCACCTGCGCGCAGCGACACTCTTCCCGACCTCTCGTCCCCCGTGTGCCTCTGCCACCACGGGCCTTCGTACCAGTCCCGCATACAAACTAGCCGCTCCAGCGCCGGTGCCTGACATCCCTCCCGCTCCGTCGGTTTGTGCAGCATCTCCTCGAAGTGCTGCACGGCCCGCCTGCTCGACCAACTGCCGCAACCTCTCCGCTCGACGCCCGACAGCACCCCGAGCAGGTACGCACGCGCCGCAGCCGGGGGCTCAACCCGTCTGAACCTGCCCGCAATCCGGCCCATGACCTCGTCGGAAGAGGGACATCCGGGTGCTTCACCACGATGTGCCCTCTCTCCGGTGCAACCAGGAGCCGTGAGGGTGTCCCGTTCAGGGCGGGTGACCAGCCGTGCCAGGTCAGGCACCCCAGTCCGGGGGAGTCGGCGCAGTTGGCGAGAGCTGTGCGAGGGCCTGCCGCCCGGCGAGGTAGCTGTCCAGACGGGAGAGCCGGGCGCGTGCGTGGGCTGGATCTCGCGGCGGCACCGTTGCTCGGGCGCCATCCGATGCCCGGAGCGGCTCTTCCGCCGTAGCGCGACAACGGCTGGCCCAGTTCTCCGCGTATCCGCCTCCCTTGAGGCAGACGATGCGGCATCAAGCAGGCGGAACACATGAATTGGCCGGTCGTTGTGCCGAACTGACGGACGGGCGACGGATCAGTCGTGTGGACGGTTTTGCCCATTACAGCTGTGCAGCTAGGGTGCCTCAAATGTTCCGCGCGGCCATACCCCTCGAACGTACTGTGGACCCGGCGCCCGTGGGGCGGCAGGATCCCGCCCCACGCATCGATCCCGAGTCCGGCGGGAGAGATCCGTTCTTCGACAACGCGAAATACCTGGCGGTTGTCCTCGTCGTCATGGGGCATACGTGGGAGCCGCTCACCCACGGTGGCCGGGTGGCGATGGCGCTGTACATGACCGTCTACACCTTCCACATACCGGCGTTCGTCCTCATCTCCGGCTATTTCTCCCGCGGATTCGACCTTAGTCCGGCCAAGCTCAGGCGGCTCATCACCAGTGTCGCCGTGCCGTACGTGGTGTTCGAGGTTCTCTACGCCTACTTCCAGCGCTGGGTGCACGACACCCCGAACGAGCCGATCAGCCTCACCAGCCCGTACTACCTGGACTGGTTCCTGGCGGCTCTCTTCATCTGGCGGTTGACCACCCCTCTCTGGAAGCTCGTGCGTTGGCCCGTCCCACTGGCGCTGGTGATCGCCGTGCTCGCGGCGGCCTCACCTCAGGTCGGCAACGACTTTGCCATGCGGCGGGTACTGCAGTTCCTGCCGTTCTTTGTCCTCGGACTGCACCTGAAGTCGGCCCACTTCGACCTGCTGCGGCAGCGCGCGATCCGCGTCGCGGCAGCGCCGGTGATACTGGCCGCCGTCGTCTTCGCGTACTGGGCGGCGCCGCGCATGAACTCCGCATGGTTCCGGCAGAACAACGCCGTACAGGACCTGGGCATGCCGGCGTGGGTCTCCCCGGTCATGGAACTCGCGCTGTTCGGCTGCGCCTTGGTGCTCACCGTGTGCTTCCTGGCCCTGGTGCCATTGCGGCAGACGTGGTTTACGAAGCTGGGCGCGGGTACGCTGTACGGCTATCTGCTGCACGGTTTCGCGATCAAGATGTCACGCTGGTCCGGTTGGTACGACACTCTCCCCTGGGTGCGCACGCCGGTCGGCGAGGCCGTGGTGACGTTGCTGGCCGTCACGCTGATCACGCTGCTGTGCACGCGGCCGGTACGGCGGGTGTTCCGATACGTGATGGAGCCGAAGATGTCGTGGGCGTTCCAGGGCGATGCGGCCGCGTCGGCGCGGACGCGTGCGGGCACGGCTGACACGTTTCCGCACGCTCCCTAAGCGGCCAGACACGTACGTCCGACGTCGAACTCGCTGACCACCAGGCTGGACGGCCCGTCTGGTGATCCGACCTTGGCATACCTGGCGTACCTGGCGCACTGGGTGGGTACCAAGCTGCGCCGGGGCCTGAGCGTCGACCGGACGGAGCAAGACGCGCTTCTCAACCTGGTGCGCTGGTTCGCCGAACTCACCAACAAGCAGATAAGGCGAGGCGTTCACAAGGCCGTCCGGGCCCTGGAGAAAGACATCCACGCCTGGATCGCCGCATGGAATATCGACCCGAGGGCCTACGTCTGGACCAAGACAACGGACGAGATCCTCGAACGCCTCGCCTGCAGATTCTCGCGCCGTCGGCCGTAGTGGGTGCCGTGCACGACCTCGTGGGTGCCGGTACCGCAGAAGATGCACGTGATGCACGTGATGCGCGTGCGGCCCGCAGTGCTCGACGCGTCCCGGATGTCCGAGACCAGCAATTTGAAACCGCAACAAGCGAGACGTGAAGTCTGTAGGCTTCTGCCGCTCATCAGCACTCTTGAGGGGGACCTCACCATGCGTACCCGCACCACAGCCCTCGCCGCCGCTCTCGCGGCCGCAACGCTCGCCGCGCTGACCGCGAGCCCTGCGCAGGCCGCCGAGTACTCCTCCGCCCTGAAGGTCCGCGGAGTTCAGTACGACGCACCGGGCCGGGACTCCAACAGCTGCCGCACCGGCAACACCCGGGACGAGTACCTGACCGTCAAGAACTACTCGCGTACGGCGACCGTCAACCTCCGCGGCTACGTAGTCAAGGACGCCACGGGCAACCGGTTCACGTTCACCGCGAACCACTATTTGCAGCCTGGTGACTACGTCAAGCTCCGTGGCGGCAACGGCACCGACTCCGACAGCGGCAACGTCGTCTACCGCGACAACTGCAACTTCATATGGAACAACGACCGCGACACCATCTACCTCTACAAGCCCGGCGGCAGCCGCGCCGACGTCCACTCCTACACCAGCAGTGGAAACGACCGCGACGGCGACGGCTACGTCACCTTCCACTGAGCAAGCGGGCCGGCCCCCTCGCCCAGCGCGATGGGGCCGGCTCGTACTGCGCCTCGGGGCCGCGCATACCCGCGCCACGCTTCTCCACCTGTGGGAAGACAGCGGTGCAGTGCGCGCGGCAATGACCGCACACGGGAACCGGCGGGATGCCCTCGGCCTGGAGCTCGAAAGCGATCCGGGACGCGGACCATTTCTCGGCACGGCCGAGTGCCTCGATCCTGGCCACGACGTCAGAACTCGTCGCCGTCAGCTGGTGTCGGGGTGCTGAGGACCGGTCCAGCAGGCCGAGTTCACCGTGCTGTCGGTAGCGGTTGACCCATTTCGAAGCGCAGGCACGGGAGATGCCCATCTCGGCCGCCACGTGGGCGATCGGGCGGTGCCGGCAACGCTGCACGAGTCGCAGCCGCCCCTCGGGGGACAGCGGAGCATTGCGGTGAAGCACCGGCGTTCCTACTGAAGTTCTCTGCGTGATGTTGCTTAGAGCGGCGGCGATAGCCCTTGAGTTCATGCGCTGACTCGGGAAAACGCCCACACGGGTGCAGGCGCGGGTATAGCTACTGGCAGCGTTGAAGCGACGGAGTGAGGAGAAGGAATGGCGGACACCAGCGCGATGTACGGACTGTTAGGGGCACTGGGAGGAGCTGGTGTTACCGGCATCGCGGCTATCTACGGCCCGCTGCGTTTGCAGCGACATCAAGCTGGGCTGAAGGCGGCTGAGGAGCAGGTTCGTCAGCGTGAGAAGGAGATCGCACGGCTGCTGAAGATGAGAACCATGGGGCGGGTGTGGATCGATGCACTGGAGCGGATCGTCCAAGATCTGCAGGCGCACCGTCCTTTGGAAGCTGACCGATTCGATGAGATCACGAGCCAGGCCGTCCTAGAAGCCTACAAAGCTGGTCACGATCTGGTTCACGACGGTATCTGGCTCGAATCGACAAGTACACCACCGCGCGGCATCCCCGCACTTGCCACATCTTCAGTCGGTGCTGACGGATCAACGGAGGTCGCTGCCTCTCAGATCCTGGGCCGCTTACGCGTCGCGACGGAGGCACTCCGTGCCGATGTCCTGCGGCGTTCCATGGGTGAGGAGATCCCTGTGCGCGATGAAACCTTGGAGGCCTTGGAGCTTGCCAGGGCTGCTCGGGCACAGCTGAATGCAACCATTCTCGAACAGATCGAACTGATCAACGGAGATCGCGCGCTTCTTCCTTAGCTGCTGGTGCTCTTTTTTGAGCGGAATCGCTGATAGTCCGGGCTTCGCCGCAGCTCCAGGCGTTGCGGCAGGCGACATCACGCAGCGAGGTTCAGTAACGCCAGGGATCGAGGGCGAGCTTGCCCCGGCTCTGGTCCCCTTCGGATTGCTCCAGCACCTTGGCCCCCTCAGCCAGCGGCTGAACCTGGGGAACGCGTACGGCCACCGCGGATCATCCGACTGTGTGGAGTCTGAAGTGCGGTGGCCACGGGCCGCAGCGCAGGCCGCTGGTGCGGTACCGCTCAGGTGCGGTAGGCGTAGTACGCGGCGCTCGGGTATGACGCAACGATGCTGGCCACCGACCTGTTGTAGGTGTCGGTGGAGTGATACGTGACGTACGGCATGCCCTGCCGGCTGCGCTTGGTGACGATCATGGAATGGTCCTTGGACCCGTCCCTGTCGAAGTCCAGCTGTAGCACGTCACCGACGTCCATCTGGTAGACGTTCGCGAGGCCGGTGACGCGCTTGGAAGACAGGGCGAACCAGGAGAACTCGTTGACGCCGACGAAGGAGTCCGACTGGATGTCGGAGTTGCCGAACCACTTGTGGAAGTCCGTCGTGTAGCCGGGGACGTGCTGCCAGCCGCCCGCCTTCAGGGACTGGCTGACGAAGTTGGTGCAGTCCCCGCCGGTGCCGGCGCCGCTGAAGTCGGGGTAGTCCGGGTTGTACCTGTTCCAGTACTTCGTCGCGTAGGCCGCCATGGCGTTGTAGTCGTACCCGGTGGCCGTGAAATTCTTCGGGTTGGCCGGCGCGGGCCGCGTCGTGGCCGAGCGGGTCGCCGAGGGCGGGTCGGCGGCGGTGGCCGGCGCGGCGACGGACGGCTTGGCGACCTGGTTCACCGCGAGGTAGCCGTCGTCGATATCGCCGACATCGGTCAGCTGCCAGTCACCCTTGTGGTCGGCCTGGAAGGTCAGTTCGTGGTGGGCCCGGAATCCGGTGGTCTTGGGCTCGGCGCCCCGGGCCTTCTCGTACGCCAGGGTCGTGGTCTCGGTGACGTCGACCGTGGCGTGCCGGCCCTTCACCCGGGTGGCGTCCAGCGTGACACTGGTGCCGGCTGCGCTGTACCTCTCGCCGAGTCGGGCCAGGCTGGACTTGCGGGCGCGCAGTTCGTCGAGCGTCGACTCCTCCTCGCGCGACTGCGTCTCGGACAGCCGCACCCTTCCGGTGAAGCCGGACGTCCGCTGCGAGTGCGATTTCTGACGTCCGCTCCGGGCGTCGCCCACCAGGGACTGCGTGCGATCGGTGAAGATTGCGTCGGCCAGCCGCTGAAATGCGGCCTTGGTTGCCGAGTCCACCGTCGGGGCGTCGGTGGCCGTCGCGCTCGCGCTCCAGCTGGGTAGCAGGACCCCGGCGGTCACCGAGGCTGCCGCCACCGTGACTATGGTGGCGCGGCTCCGCTTGCGGCCTGTTCTTCTGGATTTCAACGATGTTCCCCTCTGCGCCGGTACACAGACCGGGCGATCGAATTTTGCACGAGATGTGTGAAGTATGTGAAGGGCTGTGCGTGAGGTCAGGTTGGTTACCGGGTCATTTGACGACCGTGGACCAGTCCGGCGACTGGGCCGGATCCAGACCGCGCAGGCGCTGCAGCGTTTCGGGCTTCTGCACGTCGAGCCAGTCCACGAGTTCCTTGAAGGACACGCATTTGACGCCCTTCTTGGCGCAGATGTTCTTGACTACCTGGTCAACGGCCTTCATGTAGATGCCGCCGTTCCAGTCCTCGAAATGGTTGCCGATGAACAGTGGTGCTCGGCTGCCGTAGTAGACGCGATTGAAGCCTGCCATGTAAGAGGCGACGGTCTGCTGCTCCCAGTCGGCGTACTTGGCCGGATCGCCCTCGGTCTCACCATGGGACTGGTTGTAGAGGAAGTTGAAGTCCATCGACAGGCCTTGGTAGTTGCCACCGGGGTAAGGAAGCATCTGCAGCGGAAAGTCCCAGATGCCGTTCTTCTTGCTCGGCCATATCTGGAAGTCGCCCGGGGAGCTTGCGTCGTAGCGCCAGCCGTAGCTCTTCATGGCTTTGAGCAGGTTCGGCTGGCCCTCCAGGCAGGGGGCGCGACCGCCGGTCACCTCCTTGCGGAAGTCGAAAGGCAGCGCGGGACTGTCCTTGTAGCCGGTGTTGGTCCGCCACTTCTCCACGAAGTCGTAGAACTGGTCGATCTCGCTCTTCCACTCCTCCACGCTCCAGTCGGCGCCTCCCTTGGCTCCGCAGAAGTGGCCGTTGAAGTGGGTGCCGATCTCGTTGCCGTCCTCGTAGGCCGCGGCGAGCTGCGTCAGGGTGGTGCGGATGTGCTCGTCGGTGGGGTAGCTGATCGCGGCGGAGCCCACCGGGTGCTGGGGCGGGTGGTAGAGGTCCTTCTTGCTTTTGGGCAACAGGTAGATGCCTGTGAGGAAGAAGGTCATATGAGCGTCGTAGTCCTTGGCCATATCGCGGTAGTGGGAGAAGAGCCGGTCGTCGCCCTCCAGCGCGCCGTCCCAGGAGAAGACGACGAACTGTGGTGGCGTCTCCGCTGCCTTGAGCGGCGCCGCCTTCAACTGCCCCTTCTGGGGACCGGTGTAGGAGGTCGATCCGTCCCCGAGGACCTTGGGTGTGCCGTCCCACTCCGGATCCTTGCGAGGCTCCGCCGAGCCCTGGGCAACCGATCCTCCCTTGCCGCCGGAGGGAGCCGAAGCTTGGCCGTCGGTCTGGCTCAACACCAGGTAGCCCGCGGCGGCCGCACAAACGACGAGGGCGGCTGACGTAAGAGCTACGAACCGGGTGCGGACGGTGCGGTGGGGCGCGCGCCCCTTACGACGGCGACCTGGAGTCGACTTCATACAGGACTCAAATCTGCGAGGGAGGTTCCAATGCGGATGCGGATGCGGATGCGGATGCGGATGTGGCCGGCCGGTCAGCGCAGTGGGCCCACAGCATCCGACCAGATGTCGTACGGGACGCTGTCGGCCGCGGTTCCCGCGAGCCCCTTCAGCGGCAGCGGTTCGAGGCTCTTGGTCAGATCCATGCGGTAGACGACCACGGCCGTGGACACGGCGCGGGCCGTGCCGACGTACCAGGCGGCCGTGTCGTCGGCGGCGGTGCCGGCTTTGCCGGACACCGCCGCCGCGGCGGGAGCGGCGTCAGGGTGGGCGGAGCGGAAGGAGTCTGCAAGCGCCTGTGTCACCTCCCCGGCCACCTGGGCGGTGACCGCGCGGCGCGCGTCCGGGGGGTCCAGCCGCACTGCCGAGCCGTTCCGGGTGATGCGGTGCACGGAGTACGGCTCGATGTGCTGCCCCGCGGCGGCGAAGGTGGCGTAGCCACTGGCCATGCGGATCGCGCTCGGCGTGGAACTGCCCAGGGACAGAGCGGGTACCTGCGGCCCCATACTCGAGGACAGCAGCCCAGCCGCCTGGGCCGTCTTCTTCACCTTGTCCAGGCCCGTGTCCATGCCCAGTTGCATGAAGGGGGTGTTCACCGACTTGGCGAGCGCCTCGCGCAGCGTCAACCGGCCCCACGACTTCCGGCCGTCGTTGTGGGCAGTGACCTTCTTGCCGCTGCGGTTCCAGTAGGGGCCCTCCGGGGTTGTGACGGGCACGTTGTCGTCGCCGTCATAGAGGGAGTGCGGGGTGACCTTCTCCCGGGGCGCGTCCCGCCGCCTGACGACGCCGTGTTCGAGACCGGCCGCGTACACGAACGGGAGGAAGGCCGAACCGGCTGCTACCGTTCCGGCGTTGGACTCGTTGTAGCCCTGCTTTCGGTGGTCCGGCCCGCCGTAGACGGCGAGGATGCGGCCGTCGGTGGCCAGCGACGCGACGCCGTAATGGGCGGTGGCTGCCGCGTCCGGGTGGGCCTGCCGGGCCTTCTCGCGCGCCTTGGCCACCACGTCGTCGAGAGCCGCCTCCCGTTTGCGGTCGAAGGTGGTGTAGATCTGATAGCCGCCCAGATCGAACTGCCTGGCCGAGATGTGCCCGGCTTTCTGGGCGAATCGGGAGGCGAGTTCCACCAGGTAGTCACTCTGCTGACCGGTGTCGTACAACGGGTTCTGTTTGACCGGCTCGGGGAAAGTCCGATACCTGGCCCGCTTGGACGGCGACAGCCTGCCGATCTTGACCATCCGGTCCAGGGTCCAGTTCCAGCGCTTCACTGCCCGCTGGTGGTTGGCCGCACTCAGTGTGGGGTCGTACAAGCTGGCGCCCTTGAGTAGCGACGCCAGGAAAGCGGCCTGGCTCGCGTTGAGTTCGCTGACGTCCTTGCCGTAGTAGGCCTGTGCGGCGCGCTGGATGCCGTAGGTGCCGCGGCCGAACCAACTGGTGTTGAGGTATCCCGCCAGGATCTCGTCCTTGCTCATCTGGTTGTCGAGCTTGAGAGCGATCATCGCTTCGGTGAACTTGCGGCTGACGGACTGGTCCTGGTTCAGGTAGACGTTCTTGACGTACTGCTGAGTGATGGTCGAGCCACCCTGGGTGTCGCCCTGACCGACCGTGCGCCACAGGGCGCGGGTGAGGCCCTTCAAAGAGACGCCGGGGTCGTCGTAGAAGCTCTCGTTCTCGGCCGCCAGCACGGCCCAGCGAACGTCCTCGGGTATGTCTTTCAGCGGCATCGCCTGTCGCTGTACCCAGCCGGTGCGAGCCATGGGCGTGCCGTCGGACCAGAAGTACACGTTGTCCTGCTGGGTGGCGTACGCGTTCAAGTCCTTGGGTATGTCGGTCGCGGCGTAGGCGACGGCCAGGAACAGTCCGGTCAGGCCGACGGCCGTCGACACGACGCCCAGCCACTGCCGGCAGGAGGGCACCCAGCGGCGCCAGCCGGTGCGGCCCGGGCGCGGATAACGCGGCCTGAGCCGACGAGCGCGCGGCGCCAGCCACCCGACGCGGGAGGCCAGCAGCGCACCGATGCGTATGCGGGGGGATGGTGGCTGCGCGGCCCTACGCCGGCCGGCCCGCCCGTTGGACCGCTCCGGCCGCCGCGTCAGCATGGTCTCACCGGTCAGTGCGGGCAGTTCGACCCTCAGCTGTACCGTGCGTTCAGGGTCTGCGGATGCAGGTGCCCGGACGTCGATTCCTTCACTGGCGAGGGGCTCCCGGGGCGTGATCCGTCGGCGGCACGATGGCCCGTGGATCTCATCCGGACTACCCGCCCCCCGCCCAGCCCCAGTCACTCCGTGTCCCCTCCGCACTATGCGTGTGGCTCGCACGGGGTGACACAGCCGCCGCAGCCGCAACTGTCATCCCGCACCCCCAAGCCACGCCGCGGCCTTCACCACATATATAAACCTATCAGCGATCTTTTCAAAATCTCCACACAAGGGTCGAACGGAAACAAGCAGACGGGGCCTGGCCGCCCCGCCGCGTCATCGCTTACGAACCAGGAACGATCGGCTGTTGGTGGGCTGGTAGATGCCGCCGCCGCGGCGCTCACATCGTTGCCGGTGGCGGGGACGGTGGTCCCGGCCACGCGGCGTTCGGCCGCGTGTGCCGGGCCCGAGCCGTTTGGTGGAGGGAAAGAGGAGCCCAGAGCCCCGGAAACGTGGAATCGGTGGACGATCGGAGGGAATGTCCTGTGGTCGGTACAGGCAGCCCGGTGGGAGCTGGGGCCGATCCGGTCCAGGAGGTCGGTGATGGTTCGACGGCAGGCGGCGATTGTCTCCGGCAGCGCGATGAGGAGGAAAGCGGGAGCAGGTGGAGAAGAACCGCTGCTGGATCTGCCTGGTTCGGCCAGCCGATCTGCCCGTCGGGCCCCAGGCTTTGCCAGGAGTTCATGAGAGCTGCGACGGATCCGGCACTCCAGCGCAGTCTGGTCGACCAAGCGGGCGGACGGATGCCCCAGGCGGCCAGGCGCGCGTCGGACGGACCCAGCCGGGATCGGGCCGAACCCGCTCCCATCGCCTCCCATCCCGCATCCACCAGAAGAGACCTCCGGAATGGCTTCCTTGCCGTCGTCCTTGCCGGAACCGCCTGCGAAGTCCTGAGGAAAGTGGTACGGGGGATGAGACGTTAGCCCAGGTGGGAGCGCCCGGGCCATTGATGGCATCGGAGTTGAAGTGCTGAGCGCTGGCCTTGCTCGGCTCGCTCTTTGCGGCCGTGGACTCTCATCCCTGCCTCGCTCCGAGGTCGTCCTGCCCACGGGCCCAGGGGCGTAGCGGCCCGCCGAGGGTGTGGGCTCTGAATTGGTCATGAGCAGCTGCCCGCGAAGGTCACCGCGCGCCGGGGACAATTAGTGTCGTCCGCTTTTCCTGCTTGTCACTGTTCGGCGAGCTGTCTTCTTTGCCAAGTAGCCGAACAGCAGATTCTTCGCCTGTTGGTGGTGCGGCGTTCATAGTGGTACTGACCTGCTGTAATGGAGGCTGCGACTGCCGTCGCAAACGCGTTGGTCCGTGTATGGTCCGGATCTTGGCCTCAACCACCGAACCGGGAAAGTGCTGGCGATGCCGCTGGGGAGGGCGACCGTCAGCAGGGCTCCGGCGTCGAGGAGGAGCGGGGTGGCGACCTCGGTTGACCCGGCGAAGTCGGAGAGGCCGGTGTGCTGGACACGAGGGGCCTGGGACAGCTCTCCGCGCGGGCTCTCGAATCCGAAGTGCGACGTGAAGGCGATCCACCAGTCGGTTGACGTGGCCGTCGGCAGCAGATCCACATGGCATAGGACGTAACGACCGTCCAGAGGCGTCCGCCCGATCCAGGACAGGTGCTGCCGACCGCCCCGAAGGCGCCCGCTACGGCTTCACCCACGACGCCGAACTGCGACTGACCGCCGTCACCGCCCCCGACGGCCGCAACTGGAACTACAGCTACGACGCCGCCGGCCGGCTGACCTCCGAGACCGACTTCGACAGCCGCACCCTCACCTGCCCCCGCGACGCCGCAGGCCAGCTCACCTCGCGCACAAACGACGCCGGCCAGACCCTGACCTACACACGCGACCCGCTCGGTCGCGTCACCCACCTCACCACCGACGACGGGCTGCAGTCCACCTTCACGTACGCACCCACCGGAGCGCTGACCGAAGCGGCCAACGCCGACGCGAGCCTCGGGCGACCAGCTGACCGCGTCCTGACCCGCCCATCTACCCGGCCAGGACGCGACGGGCCGGCGGGCCTACGACGGCTCATGTCTCAACCGCGCCGGCCGCACCCACTACGAATACGACGGACATGGACGGCAATCTTCTGCTGTCGAGGTGCAGTGCCCGGTGTGCGGCCGGTGCTGGACGGTGGGCGTCGAGCGGGGCCAGTCGGCCGTCGACTGCTCGTCGCGGTGCCGGTCTGTAGCGGCCGGTCCGGCCGGGACTGGGTTTCGCCCCGTCCCGGCTGGCTGCCAGGGGCGGGGCGACGGGGCGAGCGGGGGCGGGTTCAGCCGGTGCTTGCACGCCGGCGCAGACGGAGGGCGACGGCCCCACCTGCAAGGGCGAGTGCGGCGCCAGTACCGGCGAGCAGCGGGGTGGAGGACGATGGCTCGTCCGCCTTGTGCTGGGGGCTGTAACCGCTGGAGTAGCCCTTGGTGTCGTACTCCGAGCCGGGCAGCTTGTCGGCGTAGCGGGCCTTGACCAGCTTCTGGTAGTCGCTGAGCGACATCGACGCCTGACCGCCCAGTCCCTGCCGGGCCTGGTCGTTGAGCGGCTCGACGGTGTTGAGCTTGAGCTGGTACCAGCCGCGGATCTGCGGCTCGGTGAAGACGAGCGTGCCCACGGTGGCCTTGCTGGCGTATGTGGCGTCGCTGTCGCCGTCGCGCACGGCCGCCAGGTGCCAGCCGCCGCCCTGGGTGGGGGCGAGCATGACGGTGGCGTTGCGGCCGTTGACGGTGGTGCTCAGCGAGGAGACCAGCTGCGTCAGCTTGACCGCCTCGGTGGGCACTGGCAGGGCGGTGCCCGCGACGAACCCGGGGGTGATCTCGTTCAGTGCCACCGGGTCCTTGATCGTGAAGGCTGGGAGGCCCTGGCACGGCTCGGCCGTTTCGGGGATCGTCTGCACCGATCCGCTGGCGTCGCCGGTGGGCACCGGAGTGCTCAGGAAGCGGCAGACGGCGTTGCGGACGGCGGTGGACTTCACCGCGTCGAGGGCGGCCTGGTAGTCGGGGATGTCGGCCGGGAGCGGGTCCTTGGCCGGTGCCGCGTGGGCCGGGCCGGCGACGGACAGCAGTGCGGATGCGCTCAGTGCGATGACGATGGACAGGCGGGCGAAGCGAGAGCCGGCCCGTTTGCTGGACGTTCTGGTGCCGCTGGTGCCGCTGGTGTCGCGCATGTCGCCTGCCTTAGCGGGAGATGCCGATGCGGGAGTGGGTCCACTTGGACGAGCTGTTGCTCACGTAGTCGTTGTAGTTCCACCACGTGTACGTGGCGGTGTCCGGCCATGGGTCGGCCACACCGATGGTGTTGTTCGACGTGTCGAAGCCGTAGACGACGTTCATGTGGCCACCACCGGATGTCCACCCGATGCGGACAGCCACCGGCCGGGCCGCCTTGACCTCGGTGTACACCTGGTTGAACGTGGCCGCGCTGCTCAGGCCCGAGCCGGGGTGGGTCATGCCGAGGCTGCCCCAGGCCCTGGCCATGTCGTCGAGCGTGGCGGGCTGGTTGTTGCAGCCGTAGTAGGGCTGGGCCCGGTTGCAGAAGTCCGTCTGCGTGGAGCCGAAGCCCTGGAACTTGGCGATGGTCAGCCCGGAGGCGACCCAGCACCACTGGGTCTTCTCCTGCTTGTACATGCCGATGTTGTCCTGACCCGCTTCCGCGTGAGCCGTGCCTCCCGCGGCTACCAGCACGATGGCCGACGCCGCGGTTCCGTACCTGAATCTGCCCATGTTCCTGCCTTCCCCTGATGGGTGCGACGAGACGAGCGGGGCGATCTGGCACAGATATGACAGCGCACCATGTCAAAGACATATAGGGATCTTGCAGGAATTTAACCCCTACTGATTACTTCCCGGATAATCGCAAGTTCAGGTTATATATCCCGGATGGACGGATGTCCGACCAGTCGGGCGGCGACTGGATCTGTGACGGGCACAGACAACTCGTAATGCCCGCAGCGTTCTCGACGCGAGCGCAGGCACGGAAGGACGTCCTTGCCCCCACGGAACTCGCCTCCGGGCTGGCCAAGCGACCTTACGATCTCCGCCACGCCGGGATCTCGTTCGGGTTGTGCTCTGGTGTGGGCCCGGTCGGATGCGCTCGCCGCGCAAGCCAGAGCATCGAGGTCCTCTTCCGCCACTACGCCAAGTTCCTGGACGGTGTCGGTGTCCGGGAGCAGCTGCGAGAGATCGGCATCCCTCCCGTCCACGAAGGGGACGAGCAAACCGAGCAGGCTCTGACAGATTGCCAACGGCGACTCCCGTTTTACTCCGCACGAGATCGAATGCATCAGAGCCACAGCCCACACCCTCCAAGCCGAAAGGGGCGGGCAAAGGACCTTGTGCCTAACGGCTTCCGGCTGCGATCTCCGTACCAGCCCGGCCTTCATCGACGCCTCCATCACCAAGACCCGGCTGGGCCTCAGCCTGCCGTAACCCCAGCTATCGAAGATCTCTAGCGGTGGTGATCACGGCCGGTCAGCGGGGTGATTCTCCACAGTTCAACCGCTCCTGGAAGCGATCCGGGTCCCTTCGCTACCGCGTGGTCGATGACGCGACCGCGGAACTGCTGAAGCAGTGCACAGCACAGAAAACCCGATGAGCGGGGGCGTAACACCAACCCTCCAACCCAGTGCCTGCTGCTCACCTCAGTGCCCACAAGGTCCTTAGAGCGTGTCCTATGTGGTGAGGCGGACGAGGAACGTCCTGGCCTGCTCCTGCTCGGAGTCCTTGTCGGCGGCGGGCCGCCATGCCGGCTTCGAAGAGCCGATCGTGGAAGTCCATGGCACGTGAACCCCGCGCTCCTGCGGTGCGCTTCCGCGCGCCCTCGGCGGATGTCTTGTTGGGGGCGGAGGTTGGCTGGATACTTCCGAAGGCCACGGGCACAGGCTGCCACCGAAGCCCCGATCCGGGATCGACCGCGCGGCATGAGCAGCTCAAACTGAATTCCCATGGAGGAGCAATGGCCTCTGACTTCCGCCGGGCCACCCGAACCACCGGAACGGGCGGGGCGCTGCTACTGGCAGCCGCCCTTCTGTGCGCTCCCGTACCGGCCGCGCATGCAGCCATAGTGGACAACCAGTGCCAGGGCACGCAGGTCAACACCTATGACCCGCCCATCACCAACACCCCCCGGACGGTGACGGTCACGTCCACCGCGACCTACACGTCATGCCTGTCCACCGACCCCACGGTGACGGCGGGGTCGTTCACGAACACGACGACGTTCCACAACTTCTCCTGCAACAACATCCTCGGCTTCACGCCGATCGAACCGGGTCCGCCGAGCCTCTCCGAGTACCGCTGGAACAACCATCGATCGAGTAAGGCCACGACCCGGACCCAGGCCCTCGTCAAGGCCGTCGGCGAGACGGTGTTCCCCTACACAGGCACCGTCGACCACGGTGAGTTCGCGGGTGACGGCATCGAAGGCAATGTCGCCGTGGCAACGGCGGACCTGACCGGTTGTCTGACACACGGCATCAGCGGTGTGCGGGGTCTTGCCACGCTCACCTTCTTCCCCAACTCCTGACCAGTAGCGGGACACCCCGAGCTATGCCCGCCACCTTAGACCGAGTCCTAAGACCGAGTCCTATGTGGTGGAGGTTCGTTGGACCAGGTATGGGGCGGGGTACGTGGAGTTGGATTGTTCCGGACGGGCTGTGGGAGATAGCGAAACCGTTGATCCCTCCCTCGAAGGTGCGGCCGCAGGGCGGTGGGACGCAGGACACGCCTGATGAGACGGTGTTCGCCGCGATCATCTACGTGCTGGTCAGTGTTTGCGCCTGGCGTGCGTTGCCGCCCTGCTTTGGAATATCGAAGTCGACTGCCCATCGTCGGTTTCTGATCTAGTGACCTGAGCCAGAGATTCGGTGGCAGTAGGCAGCGACTTTGTCGAAGATCTCGTCGGCTGTTTTCGTCCAGACGAACGGCCTGGGGTGTTCGTTCCAGTCGGCCAGCCATGCCCGAATGTCGCGTTCGAGTGGCTGGACGGAGCGATGGACGCCGCGCTTGAGCTTCTTTTGCGTGAGCTCGGCGAATCACCGCTCGACCAGGTTCAGCCACGACGAGCTCGTGGGCGTGAAGTGCAGGTGGAAGCGTGGGTGAGCCAGCAGCCACTTCTTGACCGCGGGCGTCTTGTGGGTCCGCGTAGTTGTCGAGGATCAGATGCACGCTCAGGCCGGCTGGAACCTCCTTGTCGAGCCTGGCCAGGAACTTCTTGAACTCGACGGCCCGGTGCCGACGGTGCAGGGAGCCGATGACTTTCCCACTGGCCACCTCCAGGGCTGCGAACAAGGTGGTGGTACCGGCGCGGACGTAGTCGTGGCTGCGGTGTTCGGGAACGCCGGGCATCTCAGGTGTGACGAAGACGAACCCGTCGTAGCGGGCGATCGACTCCGCCCAGCGGGTGGTGTGCGCTTGGCTGTACTGGACGGACAGGGCGGGCTTCTCTTCGCCGAGCAGCGGAAGCTCGAAGTCGGCGAGGTCGACGATCTCGAAGTCGACGGACGGCTGCTCCTGGGCGGCTATCGCGGCGACCCAGTCGGCGACGGTGCGCCCGCGGCGGCCGGGGCGAGGCGGCCACGGCAGGCCGAGTCCGGAATCGGCGGCGGGCTTCGTCAAGGTGTCATCCCTTCGTGATGGAGGTGGTGGTTCGGGTGAGCGGCGCGTTGCGGTGCTGTCGGGCGCGTTGTGCCAGGACAGTGGCCGTGGCGAGTGCCAGTCCGGTGCCGCTGACTGCTGCGCCTGCTGTGTTGAGGGCCGTGTAGCCGAGCCCGGAGCTGATGCACCAGCCCCCGAGGAGGGGGCCTGCGGTGTTGGCGAGGTTGAATGCGGCGATGTTGGAGGCCGAGGCCAAGGTGGGAGCCCCGTCGGCCAGGCGCATGATGCGGGTCTGCAGGGCGGGGAGGGTTGCCATGGCGGCTGCGCCGAAGCAGAACACCGTGGCCAACGCAGCGGTCTTGTCGTGCACCGTGACGGTGAAGGAGGCGAGGACGACGGTCAGCAGGGCGAGCGACCCGCAGAGCGCGGCGTCGGGCCTGCGGTCGGTGAGCCGTCCGCCGGCCAGGTTCCCGGCGAACATGCCCAGGCCGAAGAGCATGGTGATCCAGGTGACAGCGCCGGAGCCAAAGCCCGTCACCTCGGTCATCATGGCGGCGATGTAGGTGTAGGACGTCATGACGCCGCCGAAGCCGAGGACCGTGGTCAGCAGGGTCAGCACCACAGCGGGCCGCCGCAGCACTGCGATCTCGGAGCGCAGTCCGGCGCTCGGCTCGGGATGCGAGACGGGCACGAGTGCGGCGATGCCCACGAGGCCGAGCGCAGCGAATATCGCAACGAGCCCGAACGCCCAGCGCCAGCCGAGGTGTTGCCCGACGAGGGTGCCGAGCGGGACGCCGAGCAGCGTGGACAGGGTGACCCCGGCGCCGACCATGGCGATGGCGCGGCCGCGCCGCTCCTGGCCCACCAGTGAGGCGGCGACCACCATCGCGACGCCGAAGAAGGCTCCGTGGGCCAGCGCCGACACGATCCGCCCTGCGATGAGGACCGGATAGATGGGGGCGAGAGCCGACAGCACGGTGCCGGCCAGGAACAGGGCGACCAGCGCCATCAGCAGGCGGCGCCGCTCGGTGCGGCGGGCGGCGAACGCGAGGGTGGGGGCGCCGATCACCACTCCGAGGGCGTAGCCGGAGACCAGGGTGCCCGCGGTCGGCATCGACACCGACAGGTCGGTGGCGATGTCAGGCAGCAGCCCGGCGACGATGAACTCGGCGACGCCGATGGCGAATCCGCTGAGGGTCAGGGCCAGTACGGCCAGAGGCATGACAGAACTCCTTGACGAAACCTGGGGGCGCTGCGCTGAACTGCGCTGATGTGCCTCATTCCAGCGCAGCGGCGGGGATGGACCAAGGAGTGATCCGCTAACGTACTCATCGGGGATCGTGATGAATGAGGGTGAGGGGGAGCGCCGTGGAGCTGCGCCAGGCGCACTACTTCATCGCCGTCGCGGAGGAGTTGCACTTCGGCCGTGCGGCCGAACGCCTGCACATCGTGCAGTCCACCGTCAGCCAGCAGATTCGGCGCCTTGAGCGGGAGTTCGGCCTCGAACTCTTCGACCGCACCACGCGCACCGTGACCCTGACGGTGGCGGGGCGCGCGTTCCTCCCTCGCGCCCGGGCGCTGGTACGGGCCGAACGTGCCGCCGTCGAGGCGATGCACGCGCTGCACGGCGAACACGAGACCACGCTGCAGGTGGGCATCAACATCGGGCTCGGCTCTCGCCTGAACGTGCTGCTGGCCGTCCTGAGCGAGCAAGCCCCCGGTCTCTCGGTGGAGTTGCACGGCGCACCCGCCGCCCAGCGCCTACAACGCGTACGCGACGGCGAGTGGGACGCCGCGTTCATCCGCGGTGTCGACCGGAGCCCCGGACTGGAGTTCCTGCCGCTGTGGAGCGACGACCTCGTCGTGGCGCTGCCGGTCGGCCACCCTCTGACGGCCCGGGCCGAGATCGACCTCGCCGACCTCGCCGGACTGCCCCTGCGGATCACCGCACGAGAGGACAACCCGCACCTGTACGACACCGTCGTCCAAGCCTGCCAGGACGCCGGTTTCGAACCCACCCTGGGGCCGGCCTTCACCTCCGGCCAGACCGCACTCGCCGCCATCGGGACCGGACGGCCGAGCTGGACGGTGTTCTACGCACCGCAGGCAGCCGTCGAGCCCGGCGTCCGGGTCGCCTTCCGCCCCGTCACCGCGCCCGCGCCGTCCGTCCAGAACTTTCTGGCGGTCCGCCCCGACCCGCCGTCACGCCGCCTGACCATGCTCCTTGACGCCTGCCGACGTGTGGGCAGCACCGACACGGAGTGTGGCTAATCACAACGCCGTTGCCATACGCGGTTCCTGCGGCCTGCGACACGGCCATTTCCGCAGGCCGCGAGCCTGACCGCCCACGGCTCCGGCCTGGGAACCAAGCGGTGGGTCGTAGAACAGACAATTGCCACCCCCGGCGCCCGCCTGCTCGTCTCTGCCGCCCTGAACACCTGGGGCATAGACGAGTTGGCTGACATCGGACAGCTGATCGTCTCGGAGCTCGTCAACAACTCCGTCCACCACACCAAGTGCCGCGCGATCCGCGTACTCATCTCGCGACAGCGCCGCGATGTGGTGCGCATCGGTGTTGCCCACAAGAGCCGGGAACTTCCCGTGATGTCCCACCCCGACAACGACGCCGAGGGCGGTTTGCGGCCTACTTCTGATCGCCAGTATGAGTCGTAATCGGGCGTACGACAGCAAGCACTGGGGCAAGGTCGTCTGGGCCGAGCTGGTGGTGCCGGCCCGAATGCTGACCGCTCGTCGAGTTTCGCCGAGGCGAAAGGGCAGAGGGGCGCTCGGCGAGTAGGGCGCATGCCATCCCGGTCGTCGTGCGCCCTACGTCGGTTGTTACCCCAGGCCCGATGTACACGCCCCGCCCAACAGCCTCGAATGCTTCGGCAGCTCGATGCGGTGCGGACGTCTTCTCGCGGATGCCCGGCAACGCTCGGTTCCCACGGGTAAGCTCGAATGTCCGACTGGGGGTCTCGTGGCAGCAGCGATCATCGCCGTTCTGGGCACGCTTCTCGGAGCTCTTGTTGCGGGCGGCATGCAACACTTCACCGCAGTCTCCGCCCGCCGCGACCGTGACCGCCAGGCACTAGCCGCCGCAGTGGCCGGCCTTCTCGGTGCCGCCACCGACCATCGCCGTCATCAGCACCTCAAGCACGTCACCCGCCAGCAGGGCGAAACGGAGACTCCGGAGACCCGGGCTGCTCGCTGGCAGGCCCGGTCGGAGATGGCGAAAGCTCTGACCGCCCTGATGCTCGCAACCGATGATGCGACGCTCCTCCGGTTGGCGTCCCACCTGGTCGACGCGTCGAGCGCTGTCGGAGATCCTGCCCATGACGATCGCCCTCCTGTCGACGGTGCTGTGGGTCATGCCCGCCAAGCGCACGTCGCCTTTCAAGCGGCAGCCGCCCAGCACCTCCACCGCCGCGCAACACCGGCCCGCTAGGAAAGACGGCGTCGGGCACAGCAGGTAGCGGTCGGCGGTGATCGTGGCGTCAAGCACAGGGAGCGCCTTGGCTCGGAGGCTCGGGGAAGGGGTCGAGTTGGCGGGGAGCGAGGCCGGCGGTGTGTAGGAGCTCGTCCGACCAGGCCAGTGCCAGCTCGCCGATGAGGATCGCGCCGTTGGCCCCCACCCGCTCGGCCGCAGCGGCGCTGCGGCTGTCCCCGTGGAGCTGCGTGAGGCGGCGGTGGACAGTGGGGGCGCCGCGGCGGCTGTCACTGTTGTCCATGGTGTCGTCGTGGTCGGTGTAGACCTGCTCCTTGACGGTGATCTCTGCGACCCCGGGGACCTTGAGGCTCTGGTCGCCGGATTGCCAAAGCTGGCCGAGGTTTACCGTCGTTGGGCCGATCCGGACTGGCCGTTGATCGGGGGGTTCTTGAACGTGGCGTTGCGTCCCGGCCGCGAGATCGCCTGCGCCTCGATGCCCTCGATCTCGCCGCCGAGAAGGCCGGGGGTTTTCAGCCTGACGGTGCCGGCCGACGCGGAGGCGTAGGCCGCACCGCGCTCTGGGGTGCCCGTCAGATCGCTGGTACTACAGCAGAACCACGGCGGCCAGCGCCCGCGCGATGCGCAGCGTCGTGTTCGTTGTGGCCTACCCAACGATCTCGACAGGAGCGGATGCGCGGTGCACAGGCCAGGTCCGGCGGGGACCTGAGTGGGGATGCCCTCGGCTGGAAGGCGTGGGTCAGTCGTCGAGGTCGAACCACCGGTTGTGGTGGTACGAAGCACCAGTCGTGTAACCGGGTCAGTGGCGCCACGGGAAGTGACCCTGTAGGGGCCACCGACGTTGTACGACTCGTGGCCCGCATGTCGTCCCTCGTTTAATACCGGCCATCGTCGGTACGTCCTCTGTCGTCGGCAGAGGCAATGCCCGTCAGGCCGAGGAGGGAGCCAGTTGCCAGAGCCATGGCAGCAGCGGGGCCCTGACGCGGAGGAGCGGACAAGCCGCCCGGCGCCGGCCCGGCGCCCTCGGATCGGCCCACAGAGCAGGCAGCACCGAGGATCACCCAGCTCGTGGTGGCACCCCACGGATGCACACGGTACACATACTCGCCATCGCCTACCCGTCGCGGTTCTTGACGAGTCCGAAGGGTGCCAGCCGGTCAGCGATGTCGGACAACTCCGGCTGAAGCCAGGGAGGTTCGGACTCCCAGAGGGCGCTGTACTCTGCGGCTTCCACTGATACCGGGTTAGCGGCGATGTTGCGTGTTTGACGGGTTGGCCGGCATTTTTGCAGTTCAGAGGTGGTGCTCAGCCGTGCGATCGCCAGGGCATTCAGCGGCTCGCCCCCCCAGACACCGCCGTCGGTTCAACTGGTCATTGCGATAGGGGTTGTTGGCGGTAGGCGAGTGGCGTAGTCGTCTCCCGAGCGCGCGGAATCTACTCGTTCGAGTGGCTGGAGGCGCCTGGGGCGTTGATGTCACCAACTCCTGCGAGATCCTCGACGCATCAGCTAATGAGTCCGGCATCAGGACTGGCGGTCACCGCACTGCGCCCGGGACCTCTGCCGCGGCCGTGGGGCGCGCGGGCGGATCGGCGGCGCGAGCGTGTTCAGGGAAGGACGGCATCTATCATGCGCTCCGTGGCACCGGCGTTCCCGCTGGTTCGTATCAGTCCTCATCTGGGCGTGGTGCGTGACCACGCCAAGAACTGGGCTGGCGATATGGGCATGTTGGAGCCTGGAGGCGTCTGGAGCGAGGAGTCCTTCGACTCGGCGGACTACGCCTTGCTGACCGCTGCGTGTCATCCGGACGCCGTTGCGGATCGGCTTCCTCTGGTCACGGACTGGTACGTGTGGCTGTTCTTCCTCGACGACTACTTCGACGCGTCGTACATGCGTCGCGGTGACGTGGCCGGAGGTAAGGCATTTCTCGGGCGATTGTCCGCGGTGCTGGCGGACGGGCGCGGCGCTGGCCTGGTTTCCGGCGACCCTGCGCAGCGGGGGCTCGCTGATCTGTGGTTGCGGACGGCTCCGGGGGCGACGGGCGACTGGCTACGGCGATTCCGGGAGAGTAATCAGGGCGTTCTCGACGAGCACCTGCGGGAGCTCGTGCTCTACGGGCAGAGCCAGGTGCCCGATCCCGTCAGCTATCTCGACATGCGCCGTCAGGGACGCGGCGGCCTGTGGGCGGGCGAACTGGTGGAGCTGGCGCTCCAAGCGCCGCTCCCGGCAGGTATCTCCGACAGTGGGCCGGTGCGGGCGCTGGGAGATGCCTTCGGCGATGTGGTGCGCCTGGACAACGACCTCAGCTCCTACCGGCGGGAAGTGGAGGAGGAAGGGGAGGTCAACAACCAGGTGCTCGTGGTGGAACGCTTCCTGGATTGCGGACCGGCGGAGGCATCGGCTGTTGTCCGGGACCTCCTGGCTGCCCGAATGCGCCGGTTTGAGGAGATCGTCGCCACCGAGCTACCGCTGCTCTTCGCCGATCAAACCCTGGGGCCGTCCGCTCAAGTGGATGTGCTGAGTTATGTGCAGGGGCTGCGGGAGTTCGTTGCCGGAAGTCGGCGGTGGAACAGGCAGTCGGGGCGGAACGCCGTATCGGATCGGGCAGGTGCCCCGTCACCGTTCCCTTTTCTCGGAGGACCCACTGGGCTCGGCACGTCGCTCGCCCGGTTGTTGCCCGGGCCGTCTGCCACAGGGGGCGACGAGCGCTCCAGCAGTGGGGCCTCGGCAGAAGCCCCAGGTTCTGCACCAGTGGCCGACGCGGTGGGCGAAGCTCAGCGGCGCGTGTGCCTGGATACCGCGGCACATCGTGCGCTGACATGGGCCCGGGGGATCGGCATGGCCGACCCGCTCTTCGGCGTCTGGGAGGAGAAGGACCTGTCCGGCCTCGACCTCGCGCCGTTGAGGTCACTGCTGTCACCGGCAGCCACCGGACAAGAGAACGCTGCCGCACCGGAGTGGGATCTCGCCGTGGCGTGGTACGTGTGGTCGCGGTTCGCCGACGACTACTTCTCGACCCGGTACGCGCACAGCCGTGACGTGACCGGCGCGTCCGCCTTCCTGGCCCGCCTGCCGCGGTTCACGCCGCGTGACGGGACCCAGCCCGATCTCAGGCCGGCCAACCCGATGGAGCGCGGACTCGCCGAACTGTGGTCGCGCAGCCGCTCCGTCACGGCTGAGGAATGGCAGAGCGGCCTCCACTCCTCCTTGGCAACCTTGGCGGGCGATCTGCAGTGCAGGCTCGCCGAGATGGTCGAGGGCCGGACACCGCTGGTTGCCGAATCCACCGAAGCGTTTCACCGAGCCTGGTCGTCGTGCGTGCGCGACCAGCTCCCCGGCCTGCGCCCCTCGCCCCAGGTGCAGCACCTGCGAGCCGCGCTGTCCCGTACGCCGGACGGAGCGGTCGACGACTTCGGCGGCCTCACGATCCGGGAGCGCACCGCCCGCCTCGCCGCACGTGTGACCCAATCGTTCGACGACCGTGGGGCCTTCCGGGAAGCGTGCGACAGCCGGGTCGCCGAGTCCACGATGATGCTGGCGCTGCTGCGCCGCGAAGATCACCTCCCGGCGGTCCAGCACGCTCTGGTCCGGTTCCTCTCCGCGCGCCGCCGCGATCCCCTGCTCAATCCGGTGGAGCGCCATCTGGCCGACGTCAGCCTCGGCACGTCCTCGGGACGGGACCAGGCAGAAAGACTGCTGGGCGGCTTCGACCACTTCACCGCGAGCCGCAAGCACCTGATGCTCAGGACCTATCTGGCCGTACTCGGCGCCGAGCCCTACCCGGACATGGACGTCACGGCCATCGATTACCACGGCCACGCCACCTGGGTGGAACTCGCCCTGTGCGCCATGAAGATCCTCAATGCCCACGGGCAGGGGCGGCCGGACCTGGTCCGCGAAGAGGACCGTGCGTTCCTCCTCTCCCGCCTCAGCGAAGGCCGACGGGACGTCTGGGAGGCGAATGTGTCCGCACACCTGATGGCGCTGCTGGCCATCCACGAGTTCGCGCCGGGCAGCCGGCCCATCCGGGACGGTGTCGAGGCCATTCTGGCGGTGCGCAATCCGGACGGTGGCCTGCCCTTCATCCCCGACTACACCGTCTTCTTCGGTGCACTGGCCGGCCTTGCGCTGGCCACGGTCGATGCCGATCCCCTGCTCCTGTGCCGCATCGGCGACTACCTCGCCGGCCAGCAGAGCGACAACGGCAGCTGGCCCTTCACCGAACGGGTCTGCCAGACCGACGTCGAAGGGGCGGGCGCTGTCATCGAGGTCCTGCGGGCCGTGGACTCCGCACGCTACCGAGCCGCCTTGGCGCGCGGAGCCGACTATCTCGTCGCCATGGCGAACGCCGACGGCGGATTCCCCACCTATCTGCGAGGGCACCCCTCCGAAGTCGTCATGACCGCCAACGCGGTCCATGCGCTCGCCCCCGAGTGGAGCACCTACGCACACGTCCTGGAGCCCGCGGTGACGTTCCTTCTCGACGCCCAGAAATCGGACGGCACCTACGAACGCAGCTGGAGCCTGAGCGAGGCGCACGCCATCCGGCGTGTCCTGCACGCCCTGCACCGCGTCCCCGAGTCCGCCCGGCCACTCTTCGAACGCGGCATCGCCCAGGCATACGCCCGTGCCGGTGCCTACCTGGAGAAGAGCCAGAACCCCGACGGAGGCTGGGGCCAGAGCGCCGGCGACGACAGCGATCCCATCAGCAGCGCGCACACGCTCAGCGCGGCCGCAGTCCTGGGCACCCCCGACTGGTGCGGCCGGGGATTGACCTACCTGCTGAGGCAGCAGCGGCCGGACGGGGGCTTCACTTCCGTCCCCGACCAGGTCGCCCCCCGCCCCATCCCCTACAACTTTCCCGGCATGGCTGACCTGTATGTCCTGACAGCGCTCGGAGACCTCAGGCGACTGGGCCGCCTGCCCGGCTGCACACCGCCTGTCACCCCCCGTCTTGCGCCGGGCACACGGTCCGCGCTTGGTCCCGATGGCACCTTCGGCGGGTTCGGCATGAGCGCACTGCGCGCGTTCCGCCCCGCGGACGGCAGCCACGTCGCCATGTTCCGCGCATAGGAGGGCGAGCCGTCGATGACCTGGTACGACTACATCGTCGTGGGCGGAGGTTCGGCCGGCTGTGTCCTGGCGGCCCGGCTGAGCGAGGACCCGAGCGTCAACGTGGCACTCATCGAGGCGGGAGGACAGGACGACGCCAGGGAAATCCACGTCCCCGCCGCATACGGCCGGCTCTTGCAGAGCTCGTACGACTGGAACCTGTGGAGCGAACCCGAGCCCGGTCTGAGAGGCCGCCGCCTGCCGCTGACCCGGGGACTGGTCCTGGGCGGGTGCAGCTCCCAGAACGCCATGATCTACATCCGCGGCAACCGCCATGACTACGACAGCTATGCCGCCAACGGAGCCGAGGGCTGGTCCTACGACGACGTCCTGCCCTACTTCCGCCGCTCAGAGGACAACGAGCGCGGCAAGGACGCCTACCACGGGACAGACGGCCCGCTCAGCGTCGCCGACAGCCGGTCACGGCACCCACTGGCCGACGCGTTCCTCGACGCCTGCGCACAGGCCGGACACCCCGGCAATCCCGACTTCAACGGGCCCTGCCAGGACGGAGCCGGACGCTATCAGCTCACCCAACGCGACGGACGTCGCTGCAGCACCGCCGTCGCCTTCCTCCGACCGGCACTGGCGCGGCCCAACCTGACCGTGCTCACCGAGGCGCTTGTGCTGCGCATTCTGGTTGAGCGACGCCGAGCGACCGGGGTGCGGATTAAGCGCGGCGGACAGGAGTTCACCATCGCGGCCGCACAGGAGATCGTCGTCTGCGCCGGTACCTACAACTCGCCTCACCTGCTACTGCTCTCCGGGATCGGCCCCGCAGCGGACCTCGCGGCCCATGGCATCCCCACCCATCAGGACCTGCCGGTCGGCCGCGGACTCCAGGACCACCTCGCGGTACCCCTGGTCTGGCTCACTCACGAGCAGACACTTCACTCACAGTCCACCCCAGCCGCCATGGCAATGGCCTGGCACGAGGGCCGCGGCCCGATGACCTCCAACGTCAGCGAATCCGGCGGCTTCTTCCGCAGCACCGCCGACCTGCCGGCCCCTGACATCCAGCTCTACCTGTCGCACTCGATGTTCCACCAGGAAGGGCTCGGTGATGTCCACGCGGACGCCTACACCATCCTCACCTCCTCCATCACCTCGGAAAGCCGAGGCCGCGTGACCCTCCGCTCAGCGGCCCCCGACCACAAGCCACGCATCCTGAACAACTTCCTGGGCAGCACAAGCGAGCTGACAACCGCCGTGCAGGGCGTTCGACTCGCTCTCGACCTCGCCCATCGCCCCGCTCTGCGCACCCGGGGCGGCCACCCTCACCTCATTCCGGATGCCGACACCGACAGCGCCGTCGAAGACTTCATCCGAAACACCGGATGCAGCACCTACCACCCGACCTCGACCTGCGCCATCGGCAGCGTCGTCGACCCACGGCTGCAGGTCCTCGGCATCGAGGGCCTGCGGGTGGCCGACGCCTCGGTCCTGCCCTCCGTACCCCGCGGCAACACCAACGCCGCGGCCATCATGATCGCCGAAAGGGCCGCCGATCTGATCAGGGGGCACGGTCTGCCCACGCCCGCCGCGCACGCCGACACCGTGCGGCTGTCGGCAAGGTCCCGAAGGCCCGGCGCGACGAGCACTCAACAGGCCCGCGAGCGGCTCACCGACCTCGCGGGCAGTCACGCACGCACCGACCCCGCGGAACTCGACGACCTGTGGGAAGCCCTGGACACCGTCCGCCCCGACCAGATCCTCGGAACCTGGCGCGGCACACCACTCAACACCGGCCACTCCGCCGCCCGTCGCCTGCGCACCCTGCGCTGGTACGGCAAGAAGTTCACCTCACCCGATGACGTCCAGCCGCTCATCTGCCGCGACGAGCACGGCCAGCTTTACCCCGAGAGCCAGGCGTCCGGAGGCGGAGGAAGTCTGCGCATACTCGCCTTCCGCAACGATGTGACCACGGCGCTCGTCTATCACGCCAGGCCCGTCGTCGACTTCTTCAAGAAGGCTGACCACGACACCCTCATGGGCATCATGACCGGTGGCGACGAGTCCTGCGACAACGGTGGGCCCTTCTACTTCATCCTGCAACGCCATGACGAATCCCCGGGAAAACGTGGGACGACGGGGGAGCGTCGATCACCGAACCGCCGGGACGTTTAGCCCGTTGCTCGCGGGTTCGAGGTGCAACACGCCTACGTACATCACGAGAAGAAATGCCCCCACCAGCGTGGGTAGCAGCACCAACTCACAAGGAGGGTGCCACCAACGCTACGCAGTCTCATCCGCCTCGCGAGACCTACCGGCTTCCGGTTGTAGTTCTGGTTGTGTCCCCCTTGGTCCGCTCGGATCAGCGCCCGGTATGGGGGGCCTCGCCGCGTGACGTACGACAACCGAGATCCTGGAGAGAGACCGACCATATTCCGCGTTTAGGCAACATTTATTGACGTGGTGTTTCCTGAGGGAGGGTCAGAGGCATTCGCTCAGACTCTTTCTCCAGGGAGGGAATAGGGAAATGTATATCAAATCGGGCTTCCTCAGGATTGTTGCCCTAGCCGCAGGCGCAGCTGCCCCGGCAGTCACGTCTACGCAGCCTGCTGTAGCCGCTCCGGCCTCAGTGCACACCGGGGAGGTCCGTGCGGAAGAGGCTGTGGTACTCACGTGCAACACCAAACCCTTGGGAGCTACGAGTACCGCAAACATCACTAATTGGATCTCTCCGACTTCAACAGTCGGCATCGACTGGGATATTGCGGATAATAGGTCTGACGGCCGCTATGCGGCGGCTCGGCTCATTGCCATCGGAGTGAACGGGAGCCGTTCTTACAGTAAGTGGTTCAAGGCCACCGGCGGCTACGGTGACTACAAATCCTGGAAGGGAACCAGCCACTACGATCGTGGCCTTAACCATATCCAGCTTGAGGTCGCCACGTTCAAGGGCAAGCGCATGATGTCGCACTGCACCGATAAGGCGTAGCCACACTCCGTCAGTTGCGCCCGCACTCCGTGGAACTGACGCACACTGGCTGGCCCCGTCTGATGAAAGCGGACGGGGCTTGTCGCGACTTACGGCACCCAAGATCCTGGATCGCCGAAATCCGTACCCTCCCCACCAGGGAGGCGAACGGGCTGGCAACGAAGCTAAACGAGAACAACGCCAGCAGTAGCAGCACCTGGAACCGTGGGCCCTCCGACGTAGCGGAGGCCCCACGATTGCTGTTGGACCTGGTGGATACGTGCAGTGGGGGTGATCAGGTGGTGGCGGTGAGTTCTTCGATGCGGGAGGCGAAGTCGGCTGCAGGTAGTGGCAGGTCGACGTCGTCGACGAATCCGAGGGCGTCGGGGACGTAAGCGATGACGGCATTGGCTGCTGCGGAGACACATCCCTAACGCAGAGCCACAGAGATTGACGTGGCCTCGACACACCGTGTCTGACCTGCACGGACCGTGGCTCGCACCCAGGGCGAGACGGTCAGTCCGCCAACTCGCGTGTATCGAGCGGTAGTTTCCAGACGTTGCGACGGTGTACGGAATCGAATGCGTCGTGCAGGGGAGAGGGCGGAACCGTCAGCACCGGGCAGCACGCGCGGGCGACGCAGTAGCGGGCGACGGAGGGCCAGACCGCTCGGCGCAGCCTGCCACGGGCTCCGGCCCCGACCACCAGCAGGTCGTCGGCGTCGTCGGCAGCATCGAGCAGGACCTTCCCGGGTTTGCCGCGTCCGAGCAGCCGCTGCATCGGCACTCCCGGCCCGGCGCTGCCGAAGGCGGCATCGAGAGCCTCCAGCAGTCGCTCGCTGGCCATCCCGCGCCATGTGGCGGCCAGTGACGGGGGGCAGGGCCCGCCCCGGTGGGGGATGTCGCCACCAGGCGGCTCCCAGGCCAGTACGGCCCACAGCTCGGCGCCGGTGCGGCCGGCCTCGGCGGCGGCCCGGTGCAGCGCCGTCAGGCTCCCCAGCGAACCACTCACGCCGGCCACGACGCGCCGGCTACCGACGGGTCTGCCCATGGGGTCCTGCTCCTTGTCCTGTGTCGCGTTCATGTCTCCTTCCATGGAAAAGCCGCTGGTGGAGCGAGTGCGGAGTGTTGGTGCTTCCCTTACGCCGGGAGCACGGACCCTGACGGCTCCATGACGACAGCGGGCAGACGCCTGGCGCGTAGGCAGGTACGTCACCGTCGGCGCACCACGATCGGGGAGCGGGCGCCTGATCCCGGTGGCGGGTCAGAGTTGCGTCAACGTCCTCGAACCCGCTCGCGACATTTGCCGACGTGAAGTGACGATGCTCCCAAGAACCCCGCACGCCGTCCGGTGCCACGCCGTATGCACCCTTCGTGGTGCCGTCCGGCGTGCCGTTTTTCCGAAGAGGAGCACGTGGAGGAGTACGGGATGGCGCGGGGCAGCGATGCGACCGACGGGCCGGGGTCGCGTCCGGGCAGGCTCAAGGTCTTTCTCGGGGCTGCCCCAGGGGTGGGCAAGACCTACCGGATGCTGGACGAGGGTCGACGCCGGGCTGCGCGTGGCCGGAACGTGGTGGTGGCCTTCGCCGAGTGTCATGGCCGTCCGTCGACCGAGGCGATGCTCGAAGGGTTCGAGGTGCTGCCGCGGGCGACGCGCACGCATCGCGGTACGGACTTCACCGAGCTCGACCTCGACCTGGCGCTGGAGCTGCGGCCGGAGGTCGTGCTCATCGACGAACTCGCGCACACCAATGTGCCGGGTGGCCGCCACACCAAACGCTGGCAGGACATCGAGGAACTCCTCGCCGCCGGGATCGACGTGGTGGCCACGCTCAACATCCAGCATCTGGAATCGCTTACCGATGTCGTCGAGAACATCACCGGAGTGGCGCAGTACGAGACCGTCCCCGACGAAATCGTCCGCCGCGCCGACCAGGTCGAGCTGGTCGACCTGCCGGCCGAGGGGCTGCGCCGCCGCATGGCGCACGGCAACATCTACCCGCCCGAGAAGGTCGACGCGGCACTGTCGCACTACTTCCGGCTCGGAAACCTCACGGCACTGCGGGAACTGGCGCTGCTATGGGTGGCAGGCAGGGTGGACGAGGCGCTGCGCCGATACCGGCACGAACACAGCATCGGCCGGGTGTGGGAAACCCGCGAGCGCGTGGTCGTGGCGCTCACCGGCGGTCCGGAGGGCGCGACCCTGATCCGTCGCGCCGCCCGGATCGTGGACCGATCCTCCGGCGGCGATCTGCTGGCCGTCCACATCACCCGCAGCGATGGCCTAGCCAGCTCCTCGCCCGCCGCGCTGGCCGGGCAGCGGCAGCTCACGGAGAGTCTCGGTGGCAGCTACCACTCGGTGGTCGGCGACGATGTGCCCGCCGCCCTCTTGGACTTCGCCCGCGCCCAGAACATCACCCAACTGGTGATCGGAGCCAGCCGCCGGGGCAGGTTGCGGCGGGTGCTGACGTCCCGTGGCGTGGGGGAGACCGTCGTCGAACTCTCCGGTGATATCGATGTGCACACGGTCACCCATGAACACGCCGGACAGGGGCGCAGACGGGCCACCCCCGGCAGTGGCCTGTCGCGCTCGCGCCGCGTGGCCGGCCCGGTGGCCGGCCTCGTCCTGCCCGTACTCCTGACCCTGGCACTGCGCGGTATCTCGGGCCCGCTCGCCCTCAACCTCACGAGCGAGGCCCTGCTCTTCCTGCTCACCGTGCTGGGTGTGGCGTGCATCGGTGGCGTGGTTTCCGCGCTGCTCGCCTCGGTGACGACCTCGCTTTTGCTGAACTACTACTTCATCCCGCCCGTCGGCCACTTCACCTTCGCCTCGGCCAATATCGTCATCGCCCAGGCCGCCTTCACCATCGTCGCCGTCACCGTCGCCGCCATCGTCGACCGTTCGCTGCGGCTGAGCCGAAGGGCCACACGGGCGACCGCGGAAGCCGAGACGCTGAGCTCGTTGGCGGGCGGCATCCTGCGGGGGGGACCGGGCCGTACCCGCACTTCTGGAACGTACCCGCGAGACCTTCGGCATGGACCGCATCGCCCTGCGGCCTCGAAGGGAAGAGCCGGAGCCCGCAACGGAAATCGGCCCGGTGCCCGACCACGAGACCAAGGTCGCGATAGGGGAGGACAGCGTGCTGGTGCTCAGCGGGCGCCGCCTGCCCGCCTCCGAGCACCGCGTACTCACGGCCTTTGCCGCGCATCTGACCGCCGCCGTCGAGCGCGCCCGGCTCGCCGAGGCCGCGGCCGAGGTCGAGCCGGTCAAGGCGGCCAACCGCATGCGCACCGCACTGCTCGCCGCCGTCGGACACGACCTGCGCACGCCCCTGGCCGGCTGCTGGGCCGCGATCAGCTCGCTGCGCAGCAGCGATGTGGACTTCTCACCCGAGGACCGCGAGGAACTCCTGGCCACCGCCGAGGAATCGCTGGCCAAGCTCAGCCGCCTCGTCGACAACCTCCTCGACATGAGCAGACTGCAGGCTGGTGCGCTCACCCTGAACCTGGAGCCCATCGCGCTCACCGAGGTGCTCCCCACCGCACTGGACACCCTGCCCGACTCACCCCCACAGGCGCTCGTACATGTCGTGACGCAAGGGCTGGAGACCGCCCCCGATGTGCTCGCGGACCCGCCGCTGCTGGAACGCGTCATCGCCAATCTGATCTCCAACGCGGTACGCCATTCGCCCGCCGGGCGCCCGGTCACCATCGGCGCCAGCGCGCTCGCCGGCCGCGTGGAGCTGCGGGTCATTGATCGCGGCCCCGGACTTCAACTCGCCGACAGGGGCCGGATCTTCGAGCCCTTCCAGCGGCTCGGCGATACGGACAACACCACCGGCCTGGGGCTCGGTCTCGCACTCTCCCGTGGGCTTACGGAGGCGATGGGCGGCACGCTCATCCCCGAGGAAACCCCCGGAGGCGGCCTGACGATGGTCGTCTCCCTGCCGGCCGCACCGGTTCCGGTCGCGGTCCCCGGGCAGGGGACTGCGCACGAGAGATGAGACATGAGGATGAAAGATGCGGTATGAGACATGAGGTGTGCGCGCCGGGCACCTGCCCCTGAGGCGTGAGCCGGATAGATGCCTGGCTCCAACGCCCGGCGTCAGTCCGGGATCAGTGACGCGGACGGCTGTCCCGTGCCCTCCGTTTCGATGACGAGTACCCGGCGTACCGGCTCGTCGGGTGTGCACAGTGCCGTGGCCACGGTCCGGGCCGCCTGCGTTCCGGGACCATCGAAGGCGGCGACGTCTTCCTGTGCGCCAAGGGGGTGGGCCACGAGGGCGGACTGCCAGCGGTGCGGGATCTGGAATTCTGGTCGGAGGCAAGGAAGACGGCCGGGGCGGCGAATCCTGCCCGGCCTACGCGGCGACGGCCGCCGTGCCGTCGGACTCGGGCTCAGGGCGGTCGCCCACCCGTCGGACGAACCCTGGGGCACCGCCGGCTTCCGCGCTCCGACGGAGAGCACGATCGCGGGGCGGCGGCTCCCTGCCCGGGACGGCACGTGGGTCGCGGACGCGATTCACTCGAGTGCGCGGGTGCCGTTCGGATTCCGTTAGAGAACCGGCCCCGTTGTGCGCAGGGCAGCATGCCGGGCGCCACGGTGGACTCGGTCGGGGGCACGCGAGGAAATCAGGAGGTCCGTGATGATGTGCGCGGTGACGAGGGCGGCGGTGGAGTCGTGAGCGTGGAGCGCGTCGTGGGGCTGCTGGTGGCGGCGTCGCTGGTCGGACTCCTTGTGGCCGGGGCCAAGTTCCCGGACCGGTTCTGAAGCGGTGCTCCACCTCCCTCGGGCAACTGGGCGCGCTACGGATCACTCGTCGCCGAGTCCGGCCTCTTCGAGGTCCAGTCTGCGTTGCAGTCGGCGCCGGGTGAGGTCGCTGATGTGGTTGTCCGCGTACAGGCGTTGGAGTTGTGCGGTTTCGGCGGCTATCACGGTGCGGCGCAGTGCCCGGTAGTCGGTGGCGGAGGGCAGGGAGGACGGGCCCGTGTCGTCGTCCTGGTCCGCGTCGGCCTGGTCGAGGCGGGCCAGCAGGCCGCGGCGCAGCTGATCGATGAGGGTGGCGGGCGCGGCTTCGACGGCTTCGAGTTCGTCCAGGCAGTCCAGCCCGGCCTTGGCGAGGCCGGCTCGGGCGCGGGCCTCTTCGCGGGCGGTGTGCTCCGGCTCCAGCGCGATCTTGGACCAGCGGACGACCGGGGCCAGCGTGAAGCCCTGCAGGACGAGGGTGAAGACGACGACGCCGGTGGTCAGGACCAGGATCAGCGGGCGGTGCGGCAGTGGGCTGCCGTCGTCCGCGGTCAAGGGGATGGACAGGGCGGCGGCCAACGGCATGACACCCCGGGTGCCGGCCCAGGAGACCACCGCGGGGATCCGCCAGGTGACCGCGCCGTTGCCGCGGCGGCGCTGCATCACGGCGGAGAGGGGAAGGACTCCGAGGAGCCGTACCGCGATCACGGTGGCGGCCACCGCCAGCACACCCAGCGGCCAGATCTGCTCGTCCGCCGTCAACTGGCGTACCAGGGCCGGTAGTTCCAGTCCTATGAGGGCGAAGACCACGCTCTCCAGCAGAAAGACCACGGTGCCGTAGACGGCGTGCACCTGGAGCCGGATGGTGGCATTGGTGAGCTTGTGGCCAGTGCTGCCGAGCACCACCCCGGCGACGACGACCGCGGTCACGCCGGAGGTGTGCATGTCCTCGGCGAGGACGTAAGCGGCGTACGGGGTGACGAGGGCTATCACTGTCTCGAGGATCGGGTCCTCGGTCCGCCGCCGGATCAGCGCCACGACCCCCGCGACGACGCCGCCGACCAGCGCCCCGCCACCGCCGAGCACCAGGAACTGTCCGCCGGCCGCGGGGAGGGTGACCGCATGCGCCGCTATGGCGGTGCCCACCGCGACCTTGAAGAGCACGAGGCTGGTGGCGTCGTTGAAGAGGCTTTCGGACTGGACGAGCACCTGGATGCGCGGCGGCAGCGCGATCTTGCGACCCAGGGCCGTCACCGCGACCGGGTCGGTGCTGGCCAGCACCGCGCCCAGGACGAACGCCATGGTGGTGTTGAGCGGGGTGACCGCGGACGCCACGGCCCCCACGGCTGCCGCGGTGGCCAGCACCAGGCCGAAGGCGAGGACGGTCACCGGTCGCCACACCACGCGCAGTTCCCGCCAGGGGATCTCCTCGGCGGAGGCGTACAGCAGCGGCGGCAGGACGACCACACTGATGACTTCGGGTGCCACCTGGACATCCGGAACCCAGGGCAACAGCCCGATGAGTACGCCGCCGACGACGAGCAGCGAGGGGGCTGGAATGCGCCAGTGGCGGGCGCCCGTGGCCACCAACGTGGCGAATATGACGAGAAGGAGGAGGGCAGTAAGGTCGGTCACGTTCTCGTCTCTCGATGGCTTCGGCTGTTGCTGAACCGCCGCCGACCAGACTTCCCGGCACTCCGCAAGGAAACCTACCGGTGTTGTCGGGTTACTGCCACAGTCCTAGCGTCTTTCCGATCACCGGATCGTTGGCGTGATCGTGGGGAATGGGGACATTTATGACGCCGAGTGGGCGGTGATCGCGCTGCTGCTGCTGCTGCTGCTGCCGCCCGCCCGCCGGGCTCGTGGTCGGTGGCGGAATCACCGGGGAACAAGGGGCCCGTCATGGAGAAGATCGGGCCCTTCATTCCCGGTCCTGGGCGATGAGCGGCAGGGTCAGTCGCTGTCCTGTCCCATGGCGCAGCGACGTGCCTCGCGCCGGCCCGCGTAGCGCTCCTTGCGGTTGCTGGTCTTGACCATCCCCTGCCATTCCTTGCGGCAGGAACGCACAGTGCACCCCGAGCAGCAGGTGTGGCCGAACAGCAGCATGCCGGGGTGTGCCCAACGGCAGCGGGTGTCCGCTTCCTCCTGCGTCGGGTGCGGCGGCAGATCGCAGGCACCGTAGCGGTGATCGTGAATCGGCCGGGGGTTGTGCTCCGCGTGGCGCACCCACAGTGGCTTTGTCTTGTCCGTACGGGACATCTCGTTCCTTCCGGAACCGCCGCCCTGGCTCCCGGACTTTCCGGGTGGGCGGCTAGGTTCGCCACTTCACGGCGTCACGCTCCTTCCTGTGGCTTGTGTCGCCAGCTGCGTTGGCGCCACGCAGCCGATCCTCACCGTACGGCGATCCGCCGGGCAACCGGATTTGCCCGACACAGGGCCTGACCCATCGGACACGCCCTAACGCCCCAAGGTGGCATGCGGCTCGGCCGCCGGCTTCCTCGGCCTCCGGGCTCCCCTGTCCGAGCCCCGGGGAGACGCCGCCCGTGGGTGCCGTTACACGCCGGGATGCTGCCCCACGGGCCATCGATACGAGGGGTTCGAGGGGCAACGCCGGTGCGGCCAGGCCTCCTCACCGACCCGTGCCGGACTCATCGGATGCCGGTGGTCGCCTCGGCATCCCGGCCAGGCGCGATGGCCGTCGATCTGCTGAAGGTTTTCGAGGACGGCCGCCTGTGTGTGAAAGGCGAGTGAGGCGATTGCTCAGTCCGGGTCCGGGTCCGGGTCCGTGACCCATTCCGGGGCGAACTCCAGAGGGCCGAGCGTACGCCCGACACGGCGAGGTCTCGTCACCGCTGCGGGTCCTCGCCGGGCGGGGCGGTGAAGCTGCAGTCGATGTCCCGCCGACTGGTCACAGCAGCCCGGAAGCCTTGAGCACCGCCCAGGCCTCCTGCCCGTCGGTCCGCTCCGCCAACTCCCGTAGCACCCGTGCACCGTGGTGGAGCGTGCCTTGCTCGAGGGAGCGCCGGGCGCCGGCGTCGACCAGGTGCCAGAGCAGCGGGTTGACGTCCAGGACCCGTCGGTCCAGTTCCAGCCAGTGGCCATAGGCGTCCCGTAGGACGAGGTGCGCGGCGACGCCACCGCAGAGTCGCGCCGTGATCAGCGCATCGGTACGCACCCGACCCTCGCGCACGAGGCCCCGTACGGCCAGCCACCCGTCGCCCGCGGTGACTCGGGACGGCAGGAGGACGGCGAGCACTGCGATCCCGAGGACGGCCCAGAGCCCGGCGCCGGGCAGCGTGAGACCTCCCGCGCCCCAGTCGAGCAGCATGAGCAGACCGACGAACGCCAGGGCGTACTGAACGGCGCGCCGGGCATCCCCGCGCCAGTGGCGGTCGACGGCTGTGTCCGGCCGCCCGGCGCCTGGCGCCGTGGCTGGAACTGTTCGCCGTCTCATCCCACCGACGCTACGCAGGATGTGGGTGGGGCCTGGCCTGTTGACACCCCTCTGAGGTCGCGCCGGCAATCTTTATCGCGCTCTTGCCGTGGGGCGGTGTCTGGTGTTCAGCCGACGTGGACGCGGGGGCGGCGTTCCCGGTCGGGTTCGGCCTCGCGCAGGACCTCGCGGGTGGCGACTCCTCGTTGTGGCGGCGTTCAGACGGTGAGCCCGGCGACGCGGCGGGCCGGTTGTCCGGTGAAGTAGTGGACGTACTCGTGCGCCAGGCGGAATCCGGCGGTCCAGGCGAGGAGTCGGCTGGGGCGGTTGTCGCGGGAGCAGGTCCAGCTCGGGGTGTGGCCGCGGGCCGTGATGTCCTGGCACAGGGCGGTGATGCAGGCCAGGGCGAGGCGCTGGCGGCGGTGTTCGGGGACGGTCGCGCAAGCGACGTCCTCGTACGTGGTGCCACGGAAGTAGGTGCAGGCCACGGCGAGCGCGCGGTCCTTTGCGAAGGCCGCCCAGCCGTGCCCGGAGGCGGCGAGACCTGCGGGTCCTCCCCAACTGGTGTGAATCCATGCCATGTCGGGGTGCAGCGCGGCGAGCGCCTGAGCGTCCCCGGGCACCAGCCGACGCACCGTCACACCGTGGGGCGGGCGTGGAGGCGACACGCGGACGCGGTGCACGTAGGCCATGCGCTCCCACGGCACAAGCAGATCGAAGGCGTTGCCGAGCAGGGGCAGGAAGCGGGCGGGGGCCTGCACATAGTGCGCGGCGAAGGGGGCGAGCGCGATCGGTGCCAGGGTGGTCGGGTCCCCGCGGAGCAGCAGGTGATCGGCGCAGGCCACGGCGATGGCACGGGGATGGACCGCGCGGTCGGCCCACCAGCGACCGGTTCCCGGCACCAGCGCGTGTTCGGCCAGCGCTGCCGCTCTGGGAGGCCCGGTGACAGACCAGTCGGAGAGCGCGGGGAGTTGGTCGGGGGACAGCTCGATCATGAAAGCTCCTTGTGGCGGTGGCGGGGAGGCCCGGGCAGGGCGGCCCTGGCGGGGCCGCCCTGCCCGACGGTCAGCTCTGGCCGGCCTTGCTGCCGTGGTTGGCCTTCTTCTTGCGGCGGGCCTTCTTCTTGCGGGCGCGCTTGGACATGGGCGTACGGGCCTTTCGTTCTATGGGCGCCTGGATCCTTCAGCGGTGGTGTTCTTCAGGCGCCGTGGCCGACGAGCTGGTCGGCGAGTTTGGTGAGGCGCTTGAGCGTGCGGACCTCGGTCGCAGCGGGCGCGGGTTCGACGCGCTGGTCGCGGTCGTAGTAGGCGCCGTTGACGATTTCGGTGGCCGGGTCGCAGAGGCGTACGACATGGGCGGCGCCCTCGGCTGCGGGCTCACCGCTGTTCGCGTAGAGCGACAGCAGGTCCGTCTCGCAGACGCCGGGGTGTACGGAGACGGCGGTCACCCGCGGATCGGCGGCGAAGACGGTGAGTGCGAGCTGCGACTGGGCGTAGGCCGCGAGCCGGGAGTAGCGGCGGGCGCGGTGCGGGTCGCTCCACTGGATGGAGGCGGTGCGATGCAGGGACGAGGAGACGTTGACGACGCGGCCGCCGGGGCCGCTGGTGAGCGCGGGCTCCAGGAGACAGGTCAGCAGGTAGTGGGCGAGGAAGTTGACCTGCAGGGCGATCTCGTTGCCGTCGGCCGTCACGGTGTGCCGTTCGGGGGCGGCCATACCAGCGTTGTTCACCAGGACGTCCAGCTGCGGGTGCTCGGCGATGACCCGCCGTGCCATTGCCTCGACCTCCTCCAGATGTGTGAAGTCGGCGGCAAAGACGCACAGTTGGTCGCCGTTGATGCCCGTGGTGGCGATGAGCCTGTCGGTTGCGGCCTGGGCGTCGTCGGCGGTGCGGCCGTGCACGAGGACGGTGGCGCCGCGCTCGGCGAGCTGTCGGGCGGTCTCGTAGCCGATGCCGGAGGCGGCGCCGGTCACCAGGACGGTACGGGAGGAAAGGTCGAAGACGGACATGATCCAATCCGGGAAGGGAGACGGGCACACCGAAAACGGCCCTGCCAGGGGCCCGTTGCGGGCGTGCGAAGGTACGAAAGAGGGCGCCGGATCGGATCACGGCGCCCCGTGCAGGGAATGCAGGAGATAGCTCAGCGAGAGGCTGACGTCTCCGGGCAGCGCGGCGCACGACGCGAAGCCTCGGGATGAGGCGGACGGTCGAGGAGGAGCCAGGCGCTGTTCACATCACCCATCAAAGGCCCGGCCGCGTCCGGCTTCAAGGGTTTCGCGTACCTCTTGACGGCCCCCTGATGAGCTGCATTTTCGCCCGATGACGAGGGCAGACCCGGGGGCACGATGATGCGGAGTGGAGATCGTGGTCATCGGCTCGCCGTCGCGACACCGAGCAGGGCAGGCGACAGGAGCGCGACGACGGCGCCCTCGGCGATGAACGCGCGCTCCAGCCCCAGGTTTTCCCGGTCGTGGACGACGACGGTACGAGGATCGGCAGGATCGTAGAGGACGAGCACGTGGTCGCCATCGTCGAGTGCGCCGCCGCATGCGGCAATCGTCGCGAGCACGGCCACGGCTCCGCGTCCACGCCACCCCGTTCTCCGGTGGTACATGGGCCTCCGGGGAACGCCCGGAGACTGGGACTACGTGAGTTCTGCGGGCTCCTCCACGGCAGCGGCCCGCAAGGAGAGCACCATGGTCAGCCCGCCCCCGGGGGTGTCCTCGGGGGTGAGCGTGCCGCCCATCGCCTCGGCCAGCCCCCGGGAAAGAGCGAGCCCGAGTCCCAGCCCGGCGGCGTTGTCGTTGTCGCCCAGGCGCTGGAAGGGTACGAAGATGCGGTCCCGGTCCTCGGGGCGCAGGCCCGGCCCCCGGTCGACGACCCTCAGTTCGACCCGCGGGCCGAGGGCACTGGCACTGACCAGCACCCGTTGCTGTGGGGGCGAGTGCCGGACCGCGTTGGTCACCAGGTTGGCGATGACGCGCTCCAACAGGGGCGGATCCGCGAGCACATCGCAGATTTCCGCCAGCCCCTGGGACTCGATCGGCACCGGTGTCGTGGCGAGGGTGTCGAGTGCCAGGGGCAGGACGTCCGCGAACGCGGTGGGCTGAAGGCGCAGGGTCAAGGCGCCGGCCCGGAGTCGGCTCATGTCCAAGAGGTTGTCCACCAGGCGGTTGAGTTTGACGAGCGACTCGTCGGCCGTCGTCAGCAGCTCGTCCCGTTCCGCCGTGGAGAACTCCACATCCGTGCTGAGCAGGGAGCTGACGGCGGCGCGTCCGGCGGCCAAGGGGGTCCGCAAGTCGTGGCTGACCGCGGCGAGCAGCGCCGTACGCATCCGGTCCGCAGCCTTCACCGGTTCGACCTCGGCGGCGGCTTCCGCGAGACGGGCGTGGTCCAGCGCAGCGGCGAGGTGGGCCGCGAAGGCGGTCAGTACGCGGTGTTCGGAGGCAGGGAGGCGGCGGCCTCGCAGGACGAGCACCCGGTCCGGCCCGGCCGGCACCTTCACGAGTCCGCCACCGCCGTCTTCCACGTCGCTCTCCCGATCCGAACGCGGGACGAGCTCGGCCGACTCCATACCGAAGGTCTCGCGGGTGCGTTCCAGGAGTATCGAGACCGCCTGGTCACCGCGCAGGATGTTGCCGGCCATAGAGGAGAGGGTCTCCGCCTCCGCGGTGGCGCTCGCCGCGCGCCGGGCCAGCCGGAGGGAACGGTCGACGAGGACGGCGACCGTCACCGCGACCACCACGAACACCGCAAGGGCGAGCGCGTTGTTGGGTTCGGTGATCGTGAACTGCCCGCTCGGCGGAATGAAGTAGTAGTTCAGCAGCAGGGAGGCGGTCAGGGAGGCGAGCAGCGCGGAGACGACGCCACCCAGGCAGGCCACCCCGATGACGGTGACCAGGAAGAGCAGGGCCTCGCTGGTCAGGTTGAGGGTGCCGCGAATGTGGATGAGGGCGGCGGTCAGCAGGACGGGGAGGACGAGGCCGGCCACCGGACCGGCGACGCGGCGCGCATAAGGAAGCCGGCGGCCGGGCACTGCCAACCGGCGTCCGCGGCCGGCCCCTTCGTGGGTCACCATGTGGACGTCGATGTCGCCGGAGAGCTCGACCGTGTCCTCGCCGATACCGCGCGGTGCCACCAGACGGGACAGCCAGCTGCGGCGGCTGGTGCCCAGGACAAGCTGGGTGGCGTTCTCGGCACGCGCGAAGTCCAGCAGTGCGGTGGGCACATGATCGCCGACGACCGAGTGGTAGCTGCCGCCCAGGCTCTCGACCAGGGCGCGTTGCTTCGCGAGCGCGGCGGGGGAGGCGTCGGCGAGCCCGTCGCTGCGCGCGACGTGTACCGCCAGCAAATCGCCGCCGGAGGACCGGTCCGCGATCCGCTCCGCCCGACGGATCAGCGTTTCGCCCTCCGGACCGCCGGTGAGCGCCACCACGACGCGCTCGCGGGTCTCCCACACCGTCCCGATGCCGTGCTCGGAACGGTACTTCTGCAGGGTCTCGTCCACCCGCCCGGCGACCCACAGCAGCGCGAGTTCCCGCAGCGCCGTCAGATTCCCGACGCGGAAGTAGTGCGAGAGCGCGGCATCGACCTTCTCCGGCCGGTAGATGTTGCCGTGCGCCATCCGCCGGCGTAGCGCCTCGGCGGGCATGTCGACCAGTTCGATCTGGTGGGCGCGGCGGACGACCTCGTCGGGAACGGTCTCGCGCTGCGGGACCCCGGTGATCTTCTCGACGACGTCGTTGAGCGACTCCAGGTGCTGGACGTTGACGGTGGTCACGACGTCGATCCCCGCCGCGAGGATCTCCTCGATGTCCTGCCATCGCTTGGTGTTACGGCCGCCGGGAACGTTGGTGTGGGGCAGCTCGTCGACGAGTGCGACGGCGGGGCTGCGGCTGAGGACGGCGTCGAGGTCCAGCTCGCTGAAGGTGCCTCCCCGGTATTCACGGTGCGTCCGGGGCAGTATCTCCAGCCCTTCGAGCATCTCCTCGGTGTGCGGCCGGGCATGGCACTCGGCGTACGCCACCACCACATCGGTGCCGCGACGGGCACGCCGGCGCCCCTCGTCGAGCATCCGGTACGTCTTGCCGACCCCGGGTGCTGCCCCGAGAAACACCTTCAGCTTTCCTGGCCGCACGCCTACGCCTTCGCCAACGCTTGGCGTATCGGCTGCGTCACCCCTCGGCGCCACCGAAAACCTCACCCTCACCGGTCCCGCACACGTCCCACGTCGCCTGGTACTGCGAGGGATCCCCGGGTGGCCGGGCGGCATAGGTCTGCTCCGTGCCCCATGGTCACATCAGCCCGTCGACATCGTGGTGGAGCGCGACGATCTTGACGCGTTCCTGACCCGGAAACCCCCGGACGGGTCCCTGGACGTGGTCGGCGAGCAGCCGCTCGACCTGGCCGGGGCGGAGCCGGCGGGCCTTCGCCACCTGGCCTGCGACCGGGCCGTGGTCACAGTGCCGTGCCCGCCCGCAGGGTGGGCGACGTAAGGCAGGCTTGCCCGCATGGAGCTCGTCGACCTGCCGTCACGTCAGCTTGCGCCCTGGGTTGGCAGCTGGAGGAGGAGGGGGAGGAGGCACAGGGAACTGTGCGGCTTGCTGCTGACGGAAACGTTCGAGCAGCTCCAGGTTCTTCCGCTGCCAGGTCTTGATGTAACGGGGCCCGATGACGGCTGCTGTGAGACACAGGAAGCCGCCCACGATCGCCAGCACAGTGAGTGCGGTCCGGATCCGGGCGCCTCGTTATGCAACTCTGGCCTCGGCTGATCTGGCGGCGGCCGCGCGTGAGGCGGGGTATGTCCTGCGGCCTGAGGGCGACATCGTGGCCGCGGTGAAGGTTGGTGGCCGTGGCGGCGACCTGGGCGGGGTGCTGAGGTTCCGTCCGGTGACCGCGCCGCCCGGCGCGCGGTACGAGGGGTGGCGACCGGCGCGGTCCCGGTGCCTGGCGGTGACCGGTTGTCTGTTCGCGGGCCTGGGCCCGGCGGTGCTGGTCAGGCTGATGCCGAAGGTGCCTGTGCCTGACGTGGACCGTCGCTGTGCTGTGCCTCCTCGGCCTCATCGTTTCGGTGCTGCCGATGGGCAGGGTGAAGAGGCCGGCCGTGTTGGTGCTGTTGCTTGTCTTCGTCCTTCCCCTGGCCTCCTTGGCTGCCGGGGCCGACGCCTATGAGGGCTATCTGCTCGAGCGCGATGGCCGGACCGTGCGGGCTGAGATCGTCGGCACGTACACGGTGCAGGGCAGGAACGGGTCCGTCGGCTATCTGAAGCTGGCGGATGCGCACGGCAGGGCGGTCCCCGGCTCCGCCATGCCGTCACGGGGTGTGGGGGCCGAACGCGGTGACACCATCACCGTCGCGGCGGACCCGAGGGCCGGGTGGCGCCCCGGCTCCCGGCGGATGTCGACGAAACCGTGGGCACCGTTGTGTTCTGTGCCTTGTCGCTGCTGTCCATGGTGAGCGTCGTGGGGCTGGGTGCCATCGACCGATGGCGCAGGGCGCGGATCGCCCATCTGCCCCCGGAACTGGGCTACGCCACCGTCGAAGCACGGGCCCAAGAGGTGGCCCTGCGAGAATTGCTGCGCACCGGCGAACGCGATGAGCGGGGATACCTCAGCGTGGACCCGGACGCCTTCGACAACATCTCCCACGCCCGTGCGGCCCGTCTTGCAAGGGAAGAGGGACTGCGGGCCGAGGCGTTCGGCAACGAGGGATGGTGGCGGTTCGCCGAGACCGTCGTTGAGGACGTCATCCCGGAGTGACCGGATTGACCTGGACTTCCTGCCGATGTGTGGGCCGCTGTATCCGGTAGACCGACCCACGTACGTGAGCGGCGCCCGGCTTTTCGGCTGGCGCTGGTCCCGATGTGGCAGCAGAAAGTCGGTGCGGTGCCTGTCTGGTTGAGGATGGTGGCGCGGATCGTGCTGCCGGGATGGCTGTCCTCCGTCCGAGCCGCATCCTGGCCAGGGTGCGGTCCCAACGGCGGGGATAGCGGCGAACTCCTGCCCCAGGCAATGCGCGTATCCAGCCGCGGCGGTTCGCCCTGATGCGCCCCGCAGGCCGACTATAAGCGCAGGGGAGTCCGGCAGATGGACGCCCGAGCGCGGAAGAACTCGGCAAACGGGACCGCGAAGCCACTCACCCCGCCTCGCCCTCAACTCCCCTCTGCATAAAGAGTCCAACAAGAACGTGACAAGAAAGCTTCCGGCCAGTCTTCCAATGATCGTCTTTCCTTAAGCTCGGTCAGCACGACGGTCCCTCACCACGATGCCGGAACCACGGCAGCAGGATTCCGTCGGCCGTTTCGGGAGCGATAAGGGGTGACTCATGTCCAAAAACGAGTCGTTAGTGGATGCGGCGGCTCTCTCCAGGCTGTCGAAGAGCTTCGAAAGCCATGGGTCGGACCTGGAGAGCTATATCAAGGAGTTCCAGGGGAAGGCCGATGCCGAGGTCATTCATGATGGATTCGGCGTTCTCACCGAATCCGAGGAAGTCACCTCGGCATACATCGAGATGTCCACCGGCATGGCGGAGACGCTGAACGAACTGCGCAAGCACCTCGACCAGATCAGCCAGGGACTGCGCCAGGTCCAGCAGAACGCCACGGCGACGGACGAGTCCCTGTCGACCGGTTTCGACCAGGGGCGTCACGCATGAGCGGTGACGAGTCCGTAGCGGAGCAGGTCTTCGAGGCCGGCCTGGAGATCATCAATCCCGGCGGCGATCCGGAGACCCTCCGCGCCGCCGCCAAGGGCTGGCGGGACCTCCACGACAACCTCCAGTCCATGTTTCAGGCGTTGGATCGCGACGTGCAGCGGACCCTGGATTCCGGGTGGCGAGGTGCGGCGGCCGACTCCTTCGTGGAACACTGGAAGAACCTCAATGCGGGAATGGACAAGTCCCTGCCGCAATTGCCACAGGCGGCAAAGAGCCTCGACGAGGCGGCAGATGCCATTGAGGAGATCAACGACGAGATCCACAAGATCTACCTGGAGATCGGTATCTCCATCGGTATCTCGGTCGGCATGTCATTTCTGACCATGGGCTTCTCGGCGGCCGCGGGGGCTGCCCGAGCCGCCCAGCTGGCCGCCCGGGCGGCCAAACTCGCCAAGACGCTCGGCACCATCCTCCGAAAGGTCGGCCAGGCATTCAAAGCCGTCTCCCGGCTGGCGAAGGAACACCGTTTTCTGAAGAACGTCCTGGTCAACTGGGCCAGCAATACCGGCGGCACCGTCATTACCAACACCCTCACCGGGCAGGACACCAACTTGTGGGACGCGACGTGGCAAGGCGGCCTCTCGTCCCTGGCCGGTACCGGACCCGGACTCGCGGTTGCCCGCGGACTGGGTAAAGCTGGCCGGCCGCTGCTCGGTGACATAGCGGGCGGCGCAACGGGAAGCATGGTCGGCGGGCTCGCCGTCGATGGGACGAAGAACCTCGACAACGACCTGTCGAACGACGTCAGCGGTCGCGACATGCTGTGGAATGCGGGGGTCAACGGGGTCGGCGGTGGTGCGGGAGGCGCCGCGGTACACGGTGCGAACACGCATCTGCCACCCGGCCGGGAGGGCCCGCACTTCTCGATCGAGGGTCCGGCCCAGGGAATCATCTACGGCGGCGCCGGAGCCATCGGTAGCGAGCTGCACAACGCCATGTTCCCTCCGGCGGACGCGACGGAGAGCAAGGCCGCTGACACGCCACAGGGCCCGAAGAAGGGGTCCGTGGAGGACGTTTTCGGGTGAAGGATGTTGTCGGATGAGAGAGCGGGACCGTGGAACCGCGGCGGCGTCGGTGCTGGCATGGGCCGGCGCCGCGGCGTTCCTGATCTGCCTGCTGGTGCGGAAGGTCGCACCGTATCCGCGCTGGGATCTGCTGGCATGTCTGGCGTTCTCCGCTGTGGCGTTCCTGGCGTGGTGGCTGCGGGCGACCGGACGGTGGTGTTCCCGGCGGGGATGGGCCGGCTCCCCGGCACTCGGGCCGAAGCAGGGCAGCTGGTGGTGGCCACCGGCGCGCGGCATATACGCGACACTCGGTGTCTGGGCTTTGTCCATGCCACTCGTGCTCCTGGGTTTTTCGACGTTGGACAACACTCCTCAACTGGCCGCCATTACCCGGCACGACTACCGCATCGCACCCGTCACGATCACGAAAATCCATCACTCGTACCGGAATCATTCCAAGACCGGTACGTCGTACAAGTCCGTGGTCACCGTCGAGGCTCCGGGGCCCGCCAAGCACGGCAAGACACTGCGCCTGAAAGGGACGGCGACCACACCCGACCGGTTGACTACCGGTCACCGGTTCACGGGTGGGCTCTACGCCCCGGATGCCCCGTGCCTGGGAATCATCCTGACCGGCCGTGCGGAGCTCGCTTCCCTCGTGGGAGGCCCGGCCGCACCGCGCGAGATGAGCCTCCTGGCCCTCATCGGCGCCCTCCCCATCGCGCTGTTCCTCGTAGGGCTCAAGTCCGGGGCAGAGCCGATGACTCTCCGGTCCGTGCTCGGCGACAGACCGGGGCGCAGGCTGCGTGTCCACATCGCGGGTGCGGCCGCCGGACAATGCCTCGCGGCACCCGATCCCAAGAAGTCCTCCCGTGACCCCCACACCAAGCTGTCCCCCGCCCTGCGCCTTTCCTCCCCCGAAGGCACACGTGAGCTGTTCATCGACCGGTGCCTCGACCCGCAAGCCCTTGCCGCAGCCCTCGAAGGCAGGGCCGGATGGCTTTACTGGGCGCCACTTGAGGAGCATCCACCGGACTGGTGCGTCGGAGCCGTGCTCGTCCTGGACGACGAACGGTACGTCTACGGGCTGACGCCGCCGGGAAGTGCTGCGGAGCTTCCCCAGGGCGAGCCGGTGGACCGTCCCCTCCCGGACGCCCGTCCGCTGCGCGCGGTCGGACCGTACGCGCTGTGGCAGCCGGCCGTGCATCGACCGGGACTGTACGGGTTCGGGCTCGGCTTCCTCGCCGTATGCCTGATCGTCGCGGGGGCCGGCTACGACGGTGGGCCACTGTCGGGCATGTGCTTTGCCACGGCCGTGGGAGGACCAGTGGCGGGGTTCCTGCTGATTCTGCGGCGGCGCACGGTCTACCTGCGGCGGTTGGTCGGCGAGCCGGGCCGAGACGGCGGAACGGGCCCCGGCCCACGGCAACCACGGCGTCAAAGGTGACCGAGATGAAGGACATGTTCGGGTGCGGGAACGAGATCGCGCGGTGGCAGCAGCCGCCGCGATGGCCTGGGCGGGCGCTGCCGCGTTCGTGGTCTGTCTGGTGGTGCGCGAGGTCGCCCCGTACCCCCGCTGGGATCTGCTGGCCTGTCTGGCGGTGTCCGCCGCAGCGGTCCTGACGTGGTGGCTGCGGGCGCGCAGCGGGTCGGCAGAGACGGAGCGCACGGCGTTGGCCTGGCACCCGCCCGTCCCGGTGGGGCGGCATCGGACCCGTTGGTGGCCCGAGAGCCGGTCCGCGCTCGTCGTACTGGCCCTGGCGGCGCTGACGCTCCCGTTGGTCATGCTGTTCTCCTCGGCGAAGGAGAACACGCCACAGCTAGCCGCGATCACTGCCCATGGTCCGCGTATCGGGGAGGTGACCATCGCTCAGGTCCACCACTCCGTTCTGAAGACCGGCCGGAACTCCCGGCAATACGAGTCCGAGGTCACGGCGACCGCCATGGGCGGCGGCCGGTCGGGGAAGGGGACGCTGCGGCTCGACGGCACGGTGAAGACCCCCGAGCCGCCGCACCCGGGCGACCGGTCCCCGGGCTTGTACGCTCCGGACGACCCCGCTGCCGGGGTCATCATGGACAGCCGCGCCGAGCTGCGCGCGCTTCTCGGCGGACCAGCCGGTCGAGGTCGTAGAAGATCACGCCGGCGATGACTCCGTTGGCCAGGTCGGCGAGGAGCTGGCGGAATTCGGGGCGCAGGACGATCCAGTCGATGGATCCGTCGGGCTTGATGACCTTGCGCTTCTTGAAGGCGGGGGTGTCGTTCTCTCGGTAGACCTTGGCGAACGGACCCCAGCGCAGGCGGGACCTGGTGTCCTGGGCGTCCTCAAGCTGGCGGTCGACGCCAGCCTCCAGACCGAAGCGGTCGGAGGAGATGCGCAGATAGGCACCGGGGCGCTTCGGGGCGTAGGCGGCGGCCAGGTGGTCGTGGAGGTTGAGGGTGACCTGGCCGCCGCGGGCGTGTGCGGGGACGTCGAAGTCTTCCCAGACGGTTGGTGCTATGGCTGGGGCGGTGGACACGGTGTCGGCTCCTGGTGCTCGTCGGCTCCGATACCGGGCACTCTCCGCCGAACTCAGGGGTTTTGTGGTGCAGTGGATCCGCTATACGACCCGCAGTCGTCCTCCTGGATACTGATCACCATGCGCACTGACTTTGATCCCGCTGACATGTCCCGTAACGACTTCTACCGGCTGCTGACGGCGACGGTGGTGCCGCGACCGATCGCCTGGGTCTCCACGATCTCGGCGGACGGGACGCACAACCTCGCACCTGCGAAGTTCCGAAGAAAGTGGTATCGGTTGGGCTGACGTTAGCCCAGGTGGGAGAAATGCAGCAATCACTGGAGGCGAGCTGCCGTCCTCGGCGAGTTACTTACCAGCAGGTTCTTCGTCTGTTGGTGGTACACACACCACAGCTGTGTTGACCTGCCCAAACGGTGGTGATGGCTCCGGTCCTCTGGGCGTTGGTCCGTGAATGATCCGGATCTTGGTCTCGGATGCCCGTATGGCCCGGGAAGGCTGACTGACTCGCCCCGAGAAGGCGAGGCCGGCGCCGTTGATGCCCAATGCCGTGGCGGGACCTCCTCGGTTACGCACGGGGGTATGCGGCTGCGCCCGGGGCGGCGCGGGGTGACGGGCGGCGTCATCGGAGCTCAGACATGGCGGTCGTTGCCTGGGACTGTTTCCGATGACGCATCACGTGGAGTGCGTGGTGATCCTTGGACGGGCCGCAAAGATGCAGGAGCAGTGCAGGTCCGCGTCGGCGGAGCTCCTGCGGGGTCGGCTCGTACGGGACCTTGGCCGTCCACTCCGTCAGGACGAAGGGGAAAGACCGGCCCCGGATCACGATCGCCAGCGTGTGTACGGCTTCACCGCGATGGAGGCCGGTCTGGGTCTCCACTGTGTAGCCACGGCTCTCGGCCGCGGTCAGAAGCGCGTGCATGATCCGCAGGGCCCGGTCGGCGAGCGGGCGGGACACGTACAGAGGAATGACCTCGGCTCTGCCCCGCGTGTCGACCGCGCCCTGAAACCGGCCGAGAGCCTTGCGCGTTGCGCGGACGAGACGATGAGGGCGAGCCAGGCTCTCCGGGACGTCGACGGTCGGCACCGGGAGAGGCTGGGCCGCCTTCTCGGTTTCCTCGTCGACCAAGACACAGTTGCCTCGCTGCCGACCGTGCCATCGCAGCTTGTGCCCTGCTGGCACGTGCCCGTGATGGAGCGCGCTGTAATAGGCAGCCCGCCACTGGCCCCGGGTCTGAGGGGCGGGATCAGGGACCGTGATCTTCCTCGAGGTCGACTGCAGACGGGAGATCAACTCGGCTCCATTGGCAGGGGCACGAGCGGCTTGAGCGGCGTCGTCTTCCAGCCGCTCCCTCTCGGCCTGCCCCCCGGGGATGCTTGCCGTGCTTGAGGTAATAGCGGCCGTCCGCAGTGACCACTGCGACGTGCCCACTGCCGCGCCAGGTTCTCTTGAGCAGTCCGCGCTGCTCCAGTGCCCAGGCTGTATGGGTCTTGGCGGGCGGGAGGGACACGGCGGTAGAAGCAGCCGCGATCTCTAGGAACAAGACGACCTGCGGCTCCGTCAACGTGTACTTCACGACTCCGGCTCCACTCGACGGGATGCGGGCTGACGGCCAAGATACGGCGGGCATGCCATGCTCGCGCGTGCCCGCCCCCCCGTACGGGTGCCACAGGCTGACGCCGGACGCGTCGGTCACGGCAGCAGAATCGCCGCACGGAATCAGTTGCCGAGCCCATTCGCCGGGCACCCGCGACGGCATTCACGATGCTGGTGGTGTGTGAGAGCAGATGTTGCGACGGTGCCGAAGTGTTCCGCGCAAGCCGCTGTCAGCCATCGCAATGTGGTGAAAGTGCCGCAGGAACCCCAAGCGCGGGCATACTCTGCGGGAATTACCGCAGGCGGGCCGGGATGACCTGTAGTGCGGCGGAGGTGTCATGGGTGGGGACCCGTATGTGTCAGCAACGGTTGGCGAACGCGGGGGGAGGGGGACGGGGGTGCCTGATCCGTACGGTGACCGGGCCCTGCTGACCTCCGTCATGACGAAGGGTTACGACGCCGTATCCGACCAGGAACGGGATCGGCTGCGCCGCTACCTCGAAGCTGTTGTCGCGGCCCGGTCGGCGCCGGTGCACACCACCGTCGCCTTCAACGCCGTGTACTTCGGGTACGACCTCGGCGGCGACGGCTACGGTGGCAGTCCGTTGTGCCTTGACGACTTCCCCGTGATCACGTTCGGTGAGTGCGCTCCCGTGCTCCCGGTCGGTGCCATGGTGTGCGTCGCCACCGGGTCGGAGCCGCTGTACGCCGAGATCGTCCATCGGGAGGGTGCCCACTCGGAGGTGGATGCCCTCGGTGACGTACCGGCCTGGGTGTCGGGGGCGCCGGCGGGCGCCGAGGGTCCGGGCAGGCCGGGGGACGGTGCTGCGCCACGGCGAAGGGAGCTCCTGGTCCCGGATCTCCACGCCTTCGGCCCGGCTCTGAGCCTGTCATCGGCCCAGCTCCACCGCTTACGCACACGCCGACGCTGGATCAACGAGGACGGGCATGTCGTCGTCGACGTGTGCTACCCGTCCAGGGAGGCAGCTCGGAGCGACGACCTGACGGCCTATGCGCATCATCTCCTGACGACGGCACGGGAGCAGCTTCTCAGCCCGTTCGTCCCCGTGTCCCTCGCCGCATTGGTGGGCGGCACGCACGACGACGACCTGCGGGCGGGTCTGCTCGGTCTCCTCGACACGGTGCGGGGTGTCATCAACTCCAGTACCGTGGTGCGAACTTGGGGGCACTACGCCTTGACCCGGGCCTCCCTCGCGGACTGCTGGCGGGACACAGGGCCGCTGGGCGGCGACGACCTCAGATCTCTCGCGGCGGCTGTGGAACGCGCGGCCACCCCGGCGAGGCGGCGCTACGGCCTCACCGCTCCGGTCACCGTGTACACAGCGGTCGGACCGAGGCTTCGCGGGTTCCCGGGGGCGACGGAACCGCTCAGGGGAGTGGGGTACGCCGCCGCCGTGTGCCGGGCGAACGTGGCGCTCGCCGACGTAGTCCAAGGGGACAGCGACCAGGGCCTGTTCGAGAACGGCTCCCGGATCACTCTCGACGACGCCTTCGAGGGCGGAGGCGTGTGGCGGACCCATCATCCCGGCGAGACGGAGGCACCCGGAGACCCCCTTACCCCGGCCGGACGCGGCTGGACGTCCACACTGCCTGCGCAGTCGGAGTCGGAAGCGGAGCTGGACCCGGTCGATTCGTCGCTCGCCGACGACGCCTCCCTCGGCGTCGGTGAACTCCTGCGGAACGACGCGAAGGAAACCGTCTGGCGGGCACCCCTGCGGCTGGCTCATCTCATCGACGGCTGGTTCCCCTTGCATCCGTACGTCGTGGAGGACCTTGGCCGGTCTCGTGGCGCGCGCCCCAGGCTACGCCTCGAACTCGACCATGTCGGCGAGGTGTCGGGTGCCAAAGAGGCGACGCAGGACGTCACCGCCGAACTCGGTCACGACTCGGGCCGGTTGACCGGCATTGCCTGGCCTCACGATTTCTTCCCCGGCCTGCTGCTTGAACTGCGCCGTCTCCGTGGCAGCACAGTGATCCGCCTGGCCACGACGCTGCTCGAGGAACGGGTGCAGGTCGGCGACCGCGAGACCGGGCACTGTTACGACCCTCGTGTGCTCACCAGGGAAGACGCCCCGGGCAGTGACCGCCATGGAGACAGCGCGGTCGGGCTCGGGTCCCGGCAGCTGGTGATGCGCACGGTGCGCCGCTGTGGGTTGCTCACCCTGGACGGCCATGCCCTGATGGACCGCTCGGTCCTGCCGGGCGCGGTATACGGGCGCCGGCCGGCCCGGTCACAGGCCGTCGCCTTGGAAGCGGCGGTCGCGGAACTGCTCGCGGCACGGCTCCTGGCGCCGGCCCTCGGCAGTCGGGACGCCTGGGGTCAGCCGCACTTCCCGGCGCGCGACAGGGAGCCGACCATCCCTCTCATCGGCTACCGCCCGGTCCGGCGTCGGGTGATACGCCCGTGGGGCGGTACGGACACGGAACCGGGCGGTGTGGGGCTGTCGACGCCGCAATTCATCTCCGGCCACCTCCGTCGCCTGCGGCCGGGTTGTTCGCCCAGCGAAGGCCAGCGAGCGGCCTTCCGGGAGCACTGCCGCAGGCTCGGAAAGGCGGACGGCTGGGAACTGCCCTACGGCTACACCTTCGTCATCGAACACACGCGCTGCCGCTGATCCGCGTACCCAAGGCTTCCGCCGCATCCCTCACGTCCCGTTCCTCTCTTCAGGCTCCTCGGTATCGGGTGAGCCGATCCCGCAGGACCAACCACAGAAACGGAGTGCGTGTACATGCATGACTGCTACCACGTCGTGACGGGGCCGCCGTTGTCCCCGCCGAGTACCGCGGCCGAGGAACTCGCAGGCTTGGCCGCCGCTCTCAACGCCTTGGAGCATCCTGCCGCCGCCTTGAACGACCTCACCGTCGACATGGTGGAACTCGCCTTCAACTCTCTGCCGCCCAAGGACCGGCAGAAGCTGCTCGGCAACCTGGGCATCCGCATGGCGGCTCCGCGACGGGCCGGCCCTGCTCTGTGTCACGACGTTCTCGCCCGGCTGCGGCGCGACGCCCGGCAGCACGCATGCAACTGTGGGATCAGGGGCCTCACGCAGACAGTGATGGACCAGGTGATCGCGTACGTCATCGCAGCGGACGGCAAGTCCGCTTCCGACCCCGTTTCCCGGTGGGGTGCGACGCTGGTCCGGGCCACGATCTTCGCATACTGCAGTGCCTCCGTCGCCGATGCCTACATCCTTGCCTGGGCCGCGGACCAGGACTGGTTCGCGGCGACCGCCGACGAGAACGAGACGCCACGACTCGCCGCTGTCGGTGACGTGGCAAGGGCGATCGTGGCGGCGCACCCGGGCTTCGCGCCCAGCGCGACGGAGGAGCAGTGGCCGCCGCTCGTGCCCGTCTCGAACGACGTGTCCGCAGGGGCGGCCGACGATGACCGAACCGACGAGGCGAGGCGGCCGGATGAGGTCTGCCGGGAGCTGGAGTCGGCCCTCGCCCGAGCCCGGCAAGCAGTGGAGAAGGTGGCTGGTGCGGTTACGGACGGCCGCCCTCCGCAGGACGAGGACCTCGCACAGCTGGCCGCGCTGAGCGGCGTGTTCGACAGCACCGAGGCGGTGTTCTGTGCAGCGGGGGTCGAGGGCGTGCCTCGTCGGCTGGAGGACATGACCCGCGCCGCGGACGCGCACCGAGCGGCACACGAACATGACCTCCGGACACGGGAGACCCTGCACGAACTTCTGGATGTCGTCTGCCGTTCGGACAGCCCCGCCACCTCTGCCGCCGAGGCCGTGCGAGGCGCGGCCCGCCACCTGCTGGACACACCGGTGTGGGAGCAGGCGCAACGGGTGGAGAGCGCCGCACTCACGGCCTTGGCCCAGCTCATTCGGCTGGGACGGCAGGCGGACGCCGCGGCGGAGATCCTGGCTCTGCAGGAGCAGGTCGTGCGGGGGCTGCCCGCGTGTGCCATGGCGGCAGTCATGGCCCCCGAACTGTCGTTGCCTCAGCCGGAGGAGCCTCTTCGCGAACGCGCCGGAGCCGAGGCGGACGGCACCACCGAACCCGCCGACGCCGAGACGACCGTGGAGCACGGGGAGGTACATCCGGCAGGGCCGAAGGAGGAGGCCGCCGGTCACTCCACCGAGGAGACCGTGCCCGACCCTGCCTCCGCGCCCGAAGCCGCCGAGCCTGCCCGGACGGCCGGTCCCGAGCCGGCCCACTCCCTCCATGCGCAGACCGCGGCACCGGCCGACAGCGACCCGTCAACCCGCACGGACCCGGACCGGCTTACTACGGTGCTCATTCCCACCACACTCAGGGACGAGGACGCGCCGGTTTGGGAAGCGGCTGAGGACGACGACTCCGACGAGACTGACGCCGAGCGGGCTCTGGCTCGGCTCGTCGTTGAGCGGCGCTTCGGACTCGCCCACCACGTGGCACGTGCCGCCGACCACCCCGAGCCGCAGGTGACGGCGCTCCGCCTGGCCGGTGCCGCCGCGATGCTCACCTCCGGCGACAGCCAGGGTGCGAGGTTGACCACGGGCGTGCTCCAGCAGTATGGCGGCTACGCGGGCCGCGACGCGGAGGGCAGCGAGCTCCTGCTGTTGCCCGCCCTGCTGCGTACGGCACTGATCACCGGCGACCACCTGGCGGGAGCCCAGCTCAAGGCGCTGGTGCCCCGTCTGCCGGACCGGCTCGCCGAGGTCGCGACTGCCGTCGCCGACCGTGCCCTCAGTGGCGTCCTCATGATCGCCTCCCCGTTGGTCGTCATCGCCGACGTCTCTGAGACGGAGGCCGGGCTGCGGGAGCTGGGGGAGCAGTGTCGTGCGTTGCTCGTGCCGCCGAGGCTGCGGTTCGCGCGGGCGACGGAGATCGCCAAGCGTTGGCTGGCTGCTGACGGAGGAATGCTGGGGTCGCTGCTGACGACCGTGGTCCGCGACCAGCGCGACGTTGTGCCGCAGGTTCGGGAAAAGGTCGAACGCCTGTCGAAGCTGACCGAGATCAACAATGAGATCGACCGCATGGACCGCAAGTACCGTTCCAGCGGCAAACCGCTCCAGGGCGCCGGGCGGCAGGACCTGGTGCAACTCGTGGAGCGAGCCGTCGGCCTGGCCAAGGAGTGGTGTCTGGCGGTCGACGGCATCCGCCGCGGCGATCGCTCCGACGGCAACCGGGCGATCAAGGAGATCTCCTCTCTGCGCCGGTCGCTCCTGGACGGTAAGGAGGCGCTGCTCGCTGAACTGGAACAGCTGGCGCGGCGCTCAGGTGCCGTCGCCGCCGCGACCGCCTGGGCGGCACGTGCCTCGATGGAGGAGCTGTTCGTCCTGCTGGCCGGTGCTTCCGCGACCACACGTCCCGGCGGTTCGATCACCCCCGAGAAGGTGTTGGACGCGGAGCTGCTGAAGGTCTGCGACACCCCTGGCGAGCGGCCGTCCCTCGACCGGCTCCTCACCGCGGTCGACCGCACCTGGCAGGACGCCCTCGACGAGCGGCTCTCCCGCGATGCCTTCACCGCGGTCCGTACCATCGTCGAGCTGGCCGGCCGTGAGCTGTTGCCCGCCGCGCAGGCCGGCGACTTCGCCCCGCTCGCCCTGGCCGAGATCGACGAGCGGGAGGCCGCCCGGCGTGCGGAGCTGCGCAGCGAACACGACGAACTCGTCGCCGAGCTGCACCGCGCACAGGCCGACGGCGCCGTGACCGACGACCAGGACCTGCGCCTGCAGGAGCTGCTGGCCGATGCCCGTGACCGGCTCGAGGAGACCGGCATGCACGACCTGAGGGACGTACGCCGAGCTCTCGACACCGCGCGCAGCGACCTGCCCGACTTCCGGCAGCAGGCCGCTGACCGGATCCGGGCCCGGCTCGATGCCCTGGACCTCACCGCGGACGGGCGCGCTCAGATCCTGCGCCACCTGGACACCGGCGGCCTGGCTACCGCGGCTGACCTCGTCTATTTCCTGGAGATCGGCGAACCGGTCCCGGAGATCGAGGGCAGCGAACCCCACCTGACCGAGTTCTTCCCTGCGGTGCCCGACGGGCTGCCCCGGGGCATCGACCGCGAATTCGTGGACCTCGTCCGGTCCGGTGCCAAGCATCCGACGCTTCCAGTCCTCGACTACGGTTCTCTGTCCACCGACGAGGCCGCGCTGGCGGCCGACGCCCTCGACGCATGGCGGGAACTTGGCGCGACCGAGCCGAAGGACCGGCTCGAAGTATCCGGGCGGCGGCAGCTGCCCCCGCTTCTCAAACTCCTCGGCTACGACGCCAAGAGCGCCAGACCGCTCGACGAGCGGTCGCCGAACCTGCGCCGGCGTGAGTACCGCTTCTTCGAGGCGACCGAGGTGGAGATCAACGGGAGGGCGAAGGCGCCCGCTTTCGGCTCGCAGATCCGGGAGCATGGCGGCACGCTGCGGGTGCTGATGGTGTGGGGGCGCCCGCCCGCCAAGGTCGTCATGAGCCTCGCGGAACGCGACACCAGCGGTGCGGGCCTCCTCGTCGCCTACTTCGGCACGCTCAGTCGCGAGGCCCGCGTGGAACTCGCTGTCGGCTCAGACCGGTTGCAGCCCCTGCTGGTCGTGGACGACGCCGCCCTCGCCTACCTCGCGGCATGGGGCAACCGGCAGGTCAGCACGGCCACGCAGACACTGCTTCCGTTCTCCGGCGTCAACCCGTACATCCGGGAGAAGCGCGGCCGGATCGGCGGCGAGATGTTCTATGGCCGTGACGCCGAACGCAAGAGCATCATCGACCCGCGCGGCACCCAGGTCATCTACGGCGGCCGGGGGCTCGGCAAGTCGGCACTGCTCGCCGAGGCCGGGGACAGGTTCGTGGAGCAGCGTCCCGGCTACCACCATGCGGTATACGTGAACCTCGACCAAGAGAACATCGGCAAGGGCAGTTCGCTCGGGCCCGAGGCGCTGTGGAGCGTCCTGGACCGGAAGCTGACCGAGGCGCAGGTACTGGACCGGCCGCAGGGCCGCAGGTCCGCGAAGGACGTCTCCGACATCTCCGAGCGGGTGCGCGCGGGCATCCGGGCATGGACCGACACGGACTCGCGTCGCAGGCTGCTGATCTTGTTGGACGAGTGCGACCAGTTCTTCGAGGCAGACGCACCCCGGTTCAACCAGACGAAGAGGCTCAAGGGCCTCGGGGACGACACCAAGGACCGGGCCAAGGTCGTCTTCGCCGGGCTGCACTCGGTGCAGCGGTTCGCCAAACTTGCGAGCAACGGGCCGTTCGGCCACCTCGCTCAGACCCCGAAGGTGATCGGCCCGCTCGCCCCACAGTTCGCCGCCGAGCTACTCGTCGAGCCCATGCGGGCACTCGGTTTCGAGTTCCAGGACATGGATTTGGTCAACCGGGTGCTCGGCTACTGCTCTTACCAGCCGTTCCTGCTCCAGATGTTCGGCCACCGGCTAGTGGAGCTGATGCACCGCAAGCGGGCTCGGCGCGGCGCCGAGGGACCTCCGTACCCAGTGGAACTCGCCGACATCGAGGTCGTGGAGTCGGACGCCGGACTCAGGGACAGCATCTCGGCGGCCTTCAAGGACACCCTCAGCCTCGACCACCGGTACGACGTGATCGCCAACGTGCTGGCTTACCACGCCCGCCACCGGGGTCTGGAGGTGCGGCTGAGCGACACCGAACTGCGCGAAGAGTGCGAGACGTACTGGCGCAAGGGGTTCGAACAGCTCGACACCGAGGGTTTCCGCGCCTACCTCTCCGAGATGGTCGGCCTCGGCATTCTCGCGCCCAACCACGACGGTCTGGGCTGGCACCTGCGCGGTCCCAACGCCCTACGCATGATCGGCACCTCCCACGAGGTGGAAGCCCGCCTGCTCAGGGCCGAGGAGGAGTGTGAGCTCCAGGAGAGCATCGTGCAGGAAGGCCGTCCCGAGCTGCCCGACCGCCGACCCGCACCGCTCACCAACACCCAGCTGGACGACCTCCTCGGCCAGCGGTCCAACCAGGCGAGGGTCGTCCTGGGCAGCCCCGCCACTGGTGTGGTCGACGTCGCCCGCACCCTGCGGACGCTCACCGCGGGCATCGCCGGCTGGACGCTGCCGCCCGTCGGCAAGCCCAGCGTCTACAAGCAGGAACTCACCGGCGGACGTCCCCGCGAACGACGTGTCGTCATTAGTGACTTCGTCAACTACCGGGACCCGGTGCGTCCCGAGACCTGCCGGGAGGCCGCCGACCTCGCCGAGACGCTGCTGCCCCTCACCCCGGGGGTGACCCGCGCGGTCGTCCTCGTCACCGACACCACCCAGCTGGCCCTGTGGCGCCCCCTGTTGACCGGCACGGAACCCACCTCGGCCGCCCCGGTGGTGCTGCGCCGCCACGACCGCCGCAGCCTGCGCGGCTGGGCGCAGCGCGTCGACATGTTCCAGCGCGAGGACCGGCTGAACCGGCTCCACGAACTGACCGGCGGCTGGCCGGGGCTGGTCGGCGACGCCCACCGGCTGCATCTCGAACTGGACGACCCCGACGAGGCGCTGCATCGCCTGGCCGACCTGCGCACCGACCGGGCCCGCGCCCACGCCTTCGCCACGGACACGGGTCTGTACGCGGATCCGTTGCTCGCCACCGGCTACCGGGCCCTGGCGGAGGAGTACAAGGACGGATCGTTTGACTGGGAGAGCGCGCTGACCGCCGTGGCGGTCAAGGGTGAGGTCGACGAGGACGAGGCGCGGTGGATCGTGACCTGTCTTGACGCCCTCCAGGTGTTCGACCGTGAGCACACTCTGCTGCGCCTGGAACCGCTGCTGCGCCAGTGCATGGCACTCCGCGCGTGACAGCGTGTGACAGTTGGAGGAGCAGGTCCTGGTTGAGGTAACAGGGCAGGTCGTCGCGCAGGCCCTGTCGGTCGTGACGCTCGATTGACGCTCTGGGAGCCCGCACGCGCGGCAGCGAGCCGAGAAACAGGCCCTGACCTGGGCTTTTCCGAGACTCGCTCAGGCCGACATCTTTCCGATGACGCATCACGTGGAGTGCGTTGCCATCCTCGAACCGGCCGCCAAGGGTTCCTGACCTGCGGTTTTGCTGGTGCGTATTATGTGCGGTGTGGGTGTTACGGGTGATATGTTAACGCTCGTTCTGATGGGGAGTCAGGCGAACTGTTGGGCGGGTCAGGCCCCGTAGGGCGGCGCGGCGGGGCCAGGGCTGTGCGCTGGAGGTCGGCCATGTTCCTCCGCGGCAATGGGCGGCTCACCTCCGCTCGCGCGGAAAGTAGATCCGCTGGTCTACCCGGGTGTGCCGGTTCAGCTTCGCCGTGCCGCGTCCGCTTTCCGCACCATCTTCGCCGCGTGGTCAGCCGAGTCGGCCAAGTTCCGGAGTGCGCGGGAGACCCGGCTGAGGAACTCCACAACGTGGTCGGTGAGGGTGTCCTGCTTGGTGCTGGTGCGGAAGGTGGTGCTCTGGGCCACGGTCGGCTCCTCGGGAAAGGGGTGCTGGGTGTGCTGCGCCCACTGTGGCACCGGGGGACTGACATGTTGGGTGGAAACATGACACCCTCCACCCGAACCGGGCAGGGGGCTCTCGCGCCAGGTAACGCAGCGAGCGGCAGCCAGTGGTGGCCGATAGATCACGCCTCATGCTTCCTGCGGCACGAGAAGTGCTCGGGCAGCCCTTCGGGTCCTGGAAGGCTTGCGGGCTGACCGCAGCCGTAGCGGCAGAGCGGGATTGCTAGACCCGACGCGTCGACCGGAACCCTGGCGGCCTCGGTTTCCCGGGGGCGGGACGCAAGGACCATCGCGCGGCTGCCACGTCTCCGCTTCGGTTCAGCCCGCACCTCCGAAGCCGGACGGTCCTCGGTGCACCTGTCGCGCCGGTCCCCCTGTCGTACGGATGGCTGGCGCTCCTTGTCGTCCAGGGCGGGCCCGTTCGCCTCGAGGTACTGCTGCCACTGCTGTGCGGGGAGCCAACCGTGGTGGCCGCCCCGCTGGAACGGGATCCGCTCACCGGCCGCGGCTTCCACGATGAACCGGGTAAGGGTCAAACCGCCTTCCCCTGTGAAGGTGCTCGACTGATGGGCGGGCACGAGGACGCGGTGCCAGCCCCCGCAGTACCCGGCATCGGTGGGGTTCTCCGGGTCGTAGGGCTTCTCCGGGCATCGGGTGAGCGCGCCGTTTTGGCTGCACTGGCCCTCCTCCAGGACGAAGTTGCCGTCCTGGACCGCGATGGGGTTCTTCTGCACGCGGATGACGGAAGCCGGCAGGTTGGGGGTGCGGACGTATGGGACGGTGCCGATGCCTGCGTGGTCAGGGTCGGCGAAGTCCCAGACCGACTGAACACCGCCGCGGCGCCGGAACCCCTCCCGGGCCCGCATTCCGCGGGCTGTCTGGGCGCTCAGCTGAGGTTCGTAGCCCAGGACGATGCCGTTGGCGCCGTTGATGCGTACATCGAGGCGCGCGTGCCCGTCTGCGGTGTGCGACTCGATGTCGGCGTGGAAGCCGTGATCTTCGGAGTCCTTCGCGACGCGTTCCTTGCGGGCGAGGTGCTCGTCGGACTCGTGGCTGATGGGCTTCTCCCCGGGCTTGCGGTAGTGGGAGGCAAGCCATACGCCGTCACGCTGGACGAGGTACATGGGGACGCGCCGGCCGCGGAGGTCCCGGCAGTCGGGGCAGATGAGCCCGCGCTTTTCGACGGGCACACGTCCTCGCATGCGCAGGAGCACGTTCAGGAGGTCTTGGCCTTGCGGGACGCCAAGGTCGGCGCGGTCCAGGTCGAGGTTGCGGCAGGCCGGTTCGTAGTAGACGGGATTACGGAAGAGGTCTTCGTCGCTGTCGATCTGAAGGTCGTCGTCCATTAGTGCTCCCCGCAGCCGCCACGAGTAGGACTCACAACGCTACGGGGAGGGTCTGACAATCGGGGCTGAGCAGCGGAAACAGGGCGCACTGAGAGACACAGGGGGCAGTGGGCCTACAGCGGGTCAGGTCCGCGCAGCTAGAGCCTGGCGAGAGCGCGGCCCGCTGACGAGGGCGCGTGAGGGGCAAGGACTTCGTTGAGGGGCACCTCCATCTCGGCCGAGAACGGCAGGCGGGGCGAGGTGGCTGACGGAGCGGCGTTCTTTGCCGAGTCGATCCGCTGCTTGTGTGCGATCCGTTCTGCGATCGGACTGGCACCTTCCTGCGGCTGATGCTCTCGTGAGGGGGCGCCACAAGACGTGTGACGGAAGTCACGCGCTATGCGGAGAATTTCATTGTCGGTTCGGCCGCCCGTCGGGACTTAAGAGAGGAAGCCTTTAGAAAACTCACGAGGAGCTTGTTCGTGTCCGGGACGTCTTCGACGGATAGCGTGCGTCTATCAGTTCGACTTGCCCTGTCTGCCCGACAGTTAGTCCGGCGTCTGTGGCCGGTAGGAAGGAAGCTGGCCTCTGCGAAGTTGGCCCCGCTGGCCGTGCGCGATGAGCGGTTGTTGGACCGGCTGCCGTTGCCAGTGCGGCAGCCAGGCCAGAGTCTTCGACGCTTTGAAGGGACGCGCCCGCTGGTGACAGTGCGGGTGTTGCACCGTGCAGGGCCGGTACGGCGGCGTGGAGAGCCCGAGCCGCAGGGCGTCCTTGCCACGCTGATCTTTCTTGGTCCCGACGAGATGGTGCCGTTGACGGTGCATGGCGACGGAACTGTGAGTGCGCTGCCGTCGCTGCACAAGAGGTTGCCGACGTTCCTCCCGCAGGTGGAGCAAGAAGCCATGCATCCCTGGTTGTCTCCCAATGAGGTCGACCCACCGCCCACGGTGCGAGCGTTGGAGGCTCGGCGAGCGGCCTTGGTGGGCCGCTCCGACCTGGTGGCATCGTTCGCATCGGAGGTCATGGGCCTGCGGTGCGGAGCCCGATGGCAGGAAGCGGTGTCGACGGCTTTGCTCAAGGACGACTGGCTGGAGCCTCTCGGCGAGGGGCTGAGGATCAAGTGGCTGGAGCCTCTTACGACGGAGGAGGGGCGGCTGAACGAAGCCTCTCTGGTACGGCTGCGCACGGACGCCTTCGCCGTACACCGGCAGCTCATCCCGCTGTGGCGTCGCCGTACCCGCCATGGGAGGGTCCTGCTGCTCAACACCCCGATCGGTGACGGCCTGACCCTGCAGGACCTGGCGTCCGACACTTCCGAACCAGCGGACGCTCCGGTGACCACTGAGCCGGAGGACGCTCGTCTGGGGAGGCTGGTCAGGGCGCTGCTGCCCGCGGAACGTGCTGTTGCCCTGGCCTGGGCCCGTCCGGGTGTACACACCTGGGCCGATGCTGCCCAGGAAGCCGGTGCCGATGAGCCGGCGCGCTTCGGAGAGCATGTTCGGCGCAAGGTCCGCCGGCTGGTGGCAGAGCAAGAGCGCCGCAACGCGCTCCTCTTCCGCGATGGCGAGGGGGCATAAGGACATGAGCATCTTGTCTGCTGCCCTTCCGGAGTTCCTCGGCGCTCTCGCCGCAGCCGCGGTGACTGCCTTCTGCTCACGGGGCATACGGGCTCTCCGAGGGCAGCGATTGCGCACCGAGGCTCTTGACCGCGACGCCAGTCCGGTGGACCGAGACCGACCGATAGGAAGTGGGGACGTCCGGCCGGCCGACGACTCGCCCAGGTGAACACCAGTGGGTAGCCGGGAGCTCCCAATGACCATCCGGACGGTCGGAGAGCTGGCTGCGGTGTTCGCCGAGCCACCACAGTGTGTCGGAGGCCCATGCTGAGCTGGCCCCGCCAGCGCGCCGATCCCGCCCCGGCGACAGCGTCGCAGACCGGATCCCCGCATCCACAGCTCCTCATCTCCACCCGGGCAAAGCCCACGTTGGAGCGTCCGGCGGGTACGAAAATGACGGTGACTCATGTGGCCGAAACGCTGCTCGTCGAACTCCGCAGGTCCGGTCTGTTGGAGATGGGCGACGCGGCAGTGGACGGCTCGCACGTCAGAGCCCTCAAAGGGGGGCTCACACCGGGCCTTCGCCTGACGACCGGAGCAGGCTGGGCAGCAAGCACCACCTGATTGTCGACCGGCACGGCACCCCGCTTGCTGCCTCACTGACCGGCGGCAACCGGCACGGCGTCACCCAGCTGATGCCACTGCTGGACGCGATACCCCGCATCCGCGGACTGCGAGGACGTCCCCGCCACCGTCCCCGGCGCTTGCTCGCGGATCGCGGCTACGACTTTGACAAGTACCGGCGTTTGATCCGCAAGCGCGGCATCACACCGAAGATCGGCCGCCGCGGCACCCCGCACGGCTCCGGACTCGGGAAGACGCGATGGGTGGTGGAGCGCACATTCGCCTGGCTCCACCAGTTCAAACGCCTCCGCATCCGCTACGAGATACGCGCCGACCTCCACCAAGGACTCCTCGAACTCGCCTGCAGCATCATCTGCTTGAGACGAATACGCACCGCATTCTGAAACGATCAGTAAGAGGGTGTCTCACGTGGCAAGTTTCGCGAGCTTCTTGTGGCAGTGCAGGGCAGGGGAGGGCAGGGCGGCGGCCATGGCCGGGCCTCGGCTCTGCCAGTCGTTGCGGACCACCACGGGATCTTGAGACCACGAGCAGCCCATGGCAGGTTCATGCCGCATGATCGATACATTCGCGAAAGACGACCTGCACGGGAGACTGCGGCGGGACCGCAAGGCGCTGCTCTGGAAACTCGACGGCTTGTCCGAATACGACGCCCGCCGACCTTTGACAGCGACCGGGACCAACCTCCTCGGCCTGGTCAAACACGTGGCCACCGTCGAGGCCAGGTACTTCGGCGAGGTCTTCGACCGTCCTTCCCCGGAACCGCTGCCCCGGTGGCAGGACTCCAACGGCAGCGATCTGTGGGCGACCGAGGACGAGACCCGCGATCAGATCATCGGGTTCTACCGGCGCACGTGGGAACACTCGGACGCGACGATCAACGAGCTTCCCCTCGACGCCCCCGGCCACGTGCCGTGGTGGCCGGAGCCTCATCCCAACACGAACCTGTTCGCCATCATGGTCCATGTCCTCGGCGAGTCCATCCGGCATGCCGGGCACGCCGATATCCTGCGCGAGGGCCTCGACGGCCGGACCGGGGTGCGCGCCGAACACGAGAAACAGATCGACGAGGAAGCCCGTGCAGCCTACTGCGCGAAGATCGAGCAGGCCGCCAGGTCGGCCGCACCAATCAAGGCTTAAGCTTGGCGTTTAACGTCCGCGGTCGAACATGGCCTCGAACTTGCTGACGTTTTCGGCCGAGCGCCTGACGTGAGAGCGGCCTTCGCCTGATCCTGTGCTCCGTCACAGAGGCACCTGACCAGCGCGAAGGCCGTAGCAATGAGTCTGCAGCAGCGGGATGTCCCGCGGGATGCGTTTGCCGAACTGTCATGCTTTCGGACGGAGCTATATGCCTGCCTGTCCCACAGACCCGACGCCTTGTTCGAGCTGAGCGACGCCCTGCTGTGTGCGGACGGCCCGGTGAAGACATTGGTCGAATTGTCCCTGGCGCCTGAGCATCAGCGTGGGCATGGTGCACTGTATGGCGGGTTGAACCGCGGGCATCTGGACCTGTCTCGGCTGCGCATAGCGCTGGCCGAGCTGCCGCTTCCCCGGACGGCGGAAGGGCGGCTGGTGCTGGCGGTCGATGTGAGCAACTGGCTGCGGCCGGATGCGAATACCAGCCCGGACCGGCTGTTCTGTCATACGTATGGCCGGGGCAGGGGCTCGGCCCAGATGATCCCTGGGTGGCCCTATTCCTTCGTCGCCGCCCTGGAGTCAGGGCGGACGTCGTGGACTGCCATGCTGGACGTGGTCCGGCTGTGTCCGTGGGACGACGCGATCGCCGTCACCGCAGCCCAACTCCGGGAGGTGTTCCAACGGCTGCATGTGGCGGGTCAGTGGCAGATCGGCGATCCGTCTGTTCTGGTCGTCGTCGATGCCGGCTATGACGTGACTCGCCTGGCCTTTTTGCTCGCGGACCTGCCCCTTGAGCTGCTGGGCCGGATGCGTTCGGACCGAGTCCTGTACTTCCCGCCCCCGCCGCAGCCGGCGGGGAAACGCGGGCGTAAGCCCAAGCGCGGGGCGGAGTTCGCGTTCGAGGCTGCGGCAACTCAGCCCGCCCCTTCCGTCACCACCGTGACTGACACCACCCACTACGGGAAGGCCGTCGCCACTGCCTGGGACCGTCTGCACCCGCTGCTGGTGCGGCGCTCGGCCTGGGCCGACCACCCCAAAGGAGAGCTGCCGGTCATCGAAGGCACCGTCATCCGTCTCCAGGTCGACCACCTTCGAGGAGACCGGAACCCCAAGCCTGTCTGGCTGTGGTGGTCGGCCACCGCCGCCACTGCTGGGGATGTGGACCGGCTCTGGCAGGCATTCCTGCGAAGATTCGATCTGGAGCACACCTTCAGGATGTTCAAGCAAACGCTGGGGTGGACCGCTCCCAAACTCCGCGAGCCGGCCGCCGCCGACCGCTGGACCTGGCTCGTCATCGCAGCCCACACACAGCTCCGCCTTGCCCGGCCCCTCGCCGAAGACCTCCGCAAGCCCTGGGAGCGGCCCGCACGCCAAGGGCGCCTCACACCCGCACGCGTCCGCCGAGGATTTCGCCGCCTCCACCGGAAAACCCCTCAGCCGGCCAGCGCACCGAAACCCAGCACCGCCGGCCCCGGCCGACCAACCGGCATGAAGAACAAGCACCGTGCACGCGAGCACCCCGTCGGGAAACAGGACAAACCAAACCTTGCGGCAGCCACCACAGTCACCGGAGCTGCATAAACGCCAAGCTTAGAGGTTGTCTCACGTGACTTGATGTTCGTGCGTGCATGATGCCGGTCGTGGGTGCTGATCTATCGAATCTCTGGTTCCTGATGAACTCTGGGAGCTGGCCGCTCCGTTGCCGCCGTCGTTCGCTGCTCGTCCGCAAGGTGGTGGGACCGCTCCGTGTGACGAGCGGGCCGTGTTCACGGCAGTGGTGTACGCGCTGACCAGCGGCTGTGACTGGCGGCATCTGCCGCCGACGTTCGGCACGTCGCCCGCCACCGCGCATCGCCGCTTCACGGTATGGACCGAGGCCGGCCTGTGGCGTCGGCTGCACCGGGCCGTGCTGGACAAACTCGGGGCCCGGGCGAGGTGGACTGGACCCCGGCGATCGGCGACGCGGCCTCCGTTCGCGCCAAAAGGGGGAATCGCTGACCGGGCCGAACCCGGTCGAGCGCGGCAAGAAGGGCAGCAAGCCGCACGTGCTGTCCGATGCCCAGGGCATCCCGCTCGCCGTCGCCGTGTGCCGGCGCGAACAAGCACGACAGCCTCGCCCTCAACCCGCTCATCCACGGCATACCCGCCGTCCGGTCCCGCCGGGGACCACGGCGGCGCCGACCCGTCAAACTCCGCGCGGACAAGGCGTACTTCTCCGCCGAACACCTGGCCTGGCTGCGCGAGCGCGGGCTCGTCGCGCGGCCAGGCATCGAGTCCGGTGACGCCTCGGTCGGCACCGCTGGAAGATCGAACGGCCGGTCGCTTGGCTCTTCGGTTACCGCCGCCTCACCGTCCGATACGAACGAAAGGGCTCGCACTTCCTCGCCTTCCTCGGCCCGGCCGGCGCGCTGACCTGCTACAAGAGGCTCGCGATCTCGCGAAACTTGCCACGTGAGACACCCTCTGTGTTGCAGAAGGCCCCAAGCTGCGGCGACGGAACGATGGGCAGACCCGCAGTCCGGCCCGCAGGACGAGGTTGTCGATTCATGGAGGACCCGCCGCGCTGTGGGGAGGCGACGTTCTATCGCCTGGCCTGCCTCAGTACGCAGTCCCCGCACAGCCCACCGCCCGGGGCGCGGTAGTAGAGGCAGCAGCTGCGTCGTGAGAAGGCAGGGACGGTGGGATCCAGGGTTCCGCTGTCGCGCAGCTGCGGGGTGGTGAGTAGGGAGGCCGCCAGTGCCACGGCTCTTTCCGCGGCTTCGTGGTGGCCTGTCCGGCGACACCAGCTGTGCAGCACACGGAGGGTGCCGACCAGGGCAGAGGCGGCGTTTCCCCACAGCACGCGGGGGGAGAGCGGGGACACGGCTGTGACGGCGCGGTGCAGCGGCACCAGGTGATCGTGCAGGAGCGCCGTTTGTAGCCGGCCCGCGAGGTCTTCCTCGGAGGTCGACGGCAGGGGGGACGGGGCGGGAAGCCAGAGTTCGTCGGGTGTGCTCCGGTCCGGATTCCACCACAGGGCGCCACCGCCGAGATCGGCGATGCGTCCGGCCAGCGCCGCCGGTCCGAGAGCGATCGACCACAGGCGCCCGGCGAGTCCCTGGTAGACGAGCGAGGCGGCAACCCGCCTCTCTTCTGTGCCGAGCCGCGTCGCCACCGTGTCCACGCGGTTGCGCAGCGCCGGTGAGACTCCCTCTCGGTACACCTCCGCCAGGGGGAGAAAGCCCTGCTCGCGGGGTGCTCCCGCAGTGGTCCGAACGGAGAAGAACGGCCCCACGGCGGCGGTGCGGCCGAGTGTTGTGGTCATCGGCTCCTGCGGCACCGGTCCTCCTCAGTTCGCTGGATTATCCGGGCCGGATCGTAACTGCCGAGCCGACTCGCGTGCGGGCTGGCGGGCCGTGCCGGCACCGGTGGTTGGCTGCCTGAGTAACCCGGTGGTGCCTGGCTCGGGCTGCTGGTCAGTCCTTCACTGCAGGCGGGCGGGTTGCCTCACCTGCCTTCACGGGGTCGCCCGCATCGACGGAGTGCAGGGCGTGGGCCAGGACCTCCGCACCTCGGACCACCCTGGGGCCTGGACGGTTGAAGTAGGCGGGCCCGTCGAGGACCCAGACGGCGTCCTTGCGCACGGCGGGTAGATCGTCCCAGCCCGGCAGTCCGGTGAGCAGGCTGCGTTCCCCCAGCGTGCGGTCCGGGCACGCGTGGGGAACGCCCGGCAGGTACTTCCTCTGTGAGATCGCGTGCGATGACGAAGCCCCGCCGGAGCGGCTCGGTCCGTCGGGACTTCGTCGCAGGGTGTAGCGCCCGGTGTGGGCGCGACTGTACTCCGGCTCGCCGCTTTCGAGCACGCGGAGCAAGGACGCAGTGACGACACCAGCCCTACGGTCGATGCGTAGCACGCGGCGTGAGAATTCCTCGCGACGAACGAGGTTCAGGCACTGATCTTGCCTGCGTGGATGGTATTTGCGCTGGTCAGCGGCGCGGTTCCGGTTGGTCTCACGGGGGTGCGGAAGGGGAGCTCGGAGCGGGGTCGGTTCCCCAACGGCCCCAGGAGGCAAAGGGAGGAGCGCTCGTCGCCCGCCGGCCGTGGCACGCGAATGGCGCGCAGCCCAGACAGGGTCTGGACGACGAACCAGGCCCAGGTCTCTGACCTGGGCCTTCGCTATGGAGCGGGTGATGGGAATCGAGACCACGCTCTGAGCTTGGGAACCAGGGGGATTCCCGGTCTTCAATCTCTGTCTGACCAGCGAAGACGCTGGATCGGGGACGGGGTTCCCCGACAGAATCTCTGCCCCTTGTTGGCCGCTGTTTATCGCTTGGTGCTGGGCCGCGGTCTTCGGTATTCCGGGGCTCTTCGGCCCTCAGGCGGGGGCCGGACGTTCCCTATCTCTGCGCCGGCCACAGCTGACGCATCCTGGAGGTAGCACATGCGTGTCCACCGGCCCAGGGATGTGATCGGCATGATGTGGTACGACGGCGGTTGGGGCTGGGGCGGCTGGTTCTTCATGGCCGTGGTCATGGTGCTGTTCTGGGCGCTGCTCATCGCCGGTGTCGTGGCGCTGGTCCGCTACGTCTCCAGCAGCCATCGTGGCCAGCAGGGTGGCCCGCCTTCCTCCCATGAGGCGGGGGGCGCAAGCAGGCGGGCCGAGGACCTGCTTGCCGAGCGGTTCGCCCGCGGGGAGATCGACGAGGACGAGTACAGACGCCGGATCACGCTGCTGAGGGAGCACCGGTGAGGACGGATCTGCCGCGCCGGCTGTGGCTGGCCTGGGGAGCGGTTGCCGCACTGGTGCTGGGCATCGCGACGACCTTGCTGCTCGCTGCCGTCGGTGGCTTCCGTGGCGGTTCCCCAGCAACTTGGCGAGGGGAGGCGATGCAGTGCAGGGCGCCCCTCCTGAAGGGGCATGCGGTGGAGGTGACCGTCGGGGATATGGGGCCGGGAATGAGGGGCCGACCCGACGGGCGCGTCCCGAACGGCGGCCCTGGCGGGCATGGCCTGGGCATGATGTGGCTGCGCGCCACTCCGAGCGCTGTTCCGGCGGGCGTGGTGTCCCTGCGCGTGGTCAATGCAGGCGTCCTCCCCCACGAGGTGGTCGTCCTCCCGCTGCCGACGGGGCAAACGGTGGGGGAACGGCCCACCGGTGCTGACGGGCGCGTCGATGAGGCGGGCAGCCCGGGTGAGGCTTCGCGCAGCTGTGGCGCGGGGGCCGGGACTGGGATCGTCCCTGGTGCGGCGGCCTGGACCACGGTGACGCTGCAGCCCGGACGCTACGAGCTGGTGTGCAACTTCCCCGGTCACTATGGCGCCGGCATGTACGCCGAGCTGGATGTCACGCAGTGACTCCACAGCAAGGGAGCTGCTGTGGAGTGCCTGTATGGAGGAGGGCTGCCATGAGTGACGACCGGACCATCCGCCTCAACGGTGGTTTCGCCGGCACGGTGACCGCCGTCCGCGATGCCCTCGCCGAGCAGGGCTTCGGTGTGCTCACCGAGATCGACGTGACCGCCACCCTCAACCAAGCTCGGCCAGGAGATGGAGGATTACGTGATCGTCGGTGCCTGCAACCCGTCGCTGGCTCACCAGGCACTGGAGGCCGACCGTACCGTCGGTCTGCTGCTGCCCTGCAACGTCGTGGTACGTGCGGCGGGCGAAAGCGCCGTGGGCCAGGTCCTGGATCCGGCCACCATGGCTGGCCTCACCGGCCTTCCCGCGCTCGAACCCATCGCGGCGGAGGCCACCCGCCGCGTCGACGCGGCTCTGGCCGCCCTCGCCTGGCGGATGACGGCGGTGCGTGGCTGCGCTCCAGGGCCGGCTGACGGGTGCTGGTGGGCTTCGGTCCTCGCCAGATCAGCCATGGCCAGCCGGTAGGCGGCCTCGCCAATCTGCCTGATCTCCAGCCGGTGGGCGAGTCGTCGCTCAGCGGCGTTCGCTGCTGTCTCGGGCCCGAGCACACGGGCCAGGGGCGGGCAGCGGCGCCAGAAGGATGTCAGGCGGCGTAGTGCCCACCAGGTCCATCCGGACAGGAGCAGCACACCGATGAGGGGGGCACGGCGGACTCCGCCCTATTGGGTGCGGCCTCCGCCGCTGCCGCCCATGCCGCGCATCATCAAAGCCATCACCGCCAGGCAGGCGATCGCGACGAACCCGAAGCCGAAGTCGACGACTCCTGTGGCTGCGAGGACGAAGACGACAATGATCAGCGGGATGCAGCAGGCAAGCATGACCCAGGCGCTCCTGAGCCGACGGCGACCCTGCTGGTGGGCGGGGGGCTTGGGCATGTCCGAGGGCTGTCGGCCCGGTTCGTGGGTGTTCATCGCGGGCTTCCCTGGTGATGTCGGCACAGCGTGCCGCGCCGATGCCGTCGCAGCAGAACACCGCGTTCACATCCCCGGCGTCCGGGCCGTAGGAAGGAGCCCGCTGTCCTGCTGATATCCACGATTTCCATGACTGCCACACTCCCTCGGCGGTGGCATGTCCCAGCAGGGCCGGACGGTCCCTGTCAGCTGCCGGTGAGCCCCTATCCGGCGGGGCAGCCTGGAGGGAGGGTTGGAGGGAAGCGTGCATTTGGGAGGCCGGTCTGCCATGGGTGCCGTCGACATCAGCGTGTTGATCGCTGCCGCTGTGGTGATCGCCGGATTGGGATGGTTCTTTTTCGGTCCGCGCCGGGCCCGGACCGCGTGGCTGGAGGGCGGGGTGCAGCGGGTCGAGGTGACCGTACGGGGCGGCTACCGGCCGGACGTGATCCGGGCGCGTCAGGGTGTGCCCCTGGAGCTGGTCTTCGACCGGCAGGAGAGCGGGGAATGCACGTCACGGGTCGTCTTCCCGGATCTTCGGGTCAGTGCGGGGCTGCCCGCGTACGCACGTACCACCGTCCGTGTCAGCCCGGACCGGGCCGGGTCCTTCGGCTTCGCCTGCGGGATGAACATGATCCACGGCACGCTACTGGTCGAACCGGCCGGTGCTCCAGACGCCACGCAAGCCGACTCCGGTGGAGACCGTCCGGACGTCACCGTCATGGGACCAGCCGCCGGTGCAACTGGTCGGGTGCCGGATGGTGAGCGCGGGGCCGCGGAGGCGGAGGCGACCGAGGCCGCCGAACGGCGCGCGGAGATCACGGACCTGACCCGCAGAGTGACGGTCGGCGCGGTGCTCACCTTGCCGGTGCTGTTCGCGGTCATGGCGCACGAACTGTTCCGCGCCCAGTGGGTCCCGGGCTGGCTGCTGAACCACTGGCTGCAACTGGCCCTGATCACCCCGGTGATGTTCTACACCGGCTGGCCGATCCACTCCACCGGCTGGCTGACCCTGCGCCACCGCGGCGCCGACATGAACAGCCTCATCACCCTGGGCACCACGGCCGCCTACGGCTACAGCGTGCTCGTCACCGTCGCCCCAGGTCTGCTGCCCAGCGAGGTACGGGAGGTCTACTTCGAGGCGGTCGGGGTGATCCTCACCCTGATCCTGCTCGGCAGGCTGCTGGAGGCACGGGCCAAGGCCGGCACCGGCGAGGCGATCCGCGCGCTGCTGGGCCTGCAGGCCCGTACCGCCCGCGTGCTCCGCGGCGGCGCCGAACGGGAAATCCCGGTGGACGAGGTCGTGGTGGGCGACGAGGTGGTCATCCGGCCCGGAGAGAAGGTGCCGGTTGACGCCGAAGTGCTGTCCGGATCGTCAGCCGTGGACGAGTCGATGGTCACCGGCGAGCCGATGCCCGTCACCAAACGGGCCGGGGACACCGTCATCGGCGCCACCGTCAACGGCACCGGCAGCATCCGGGTACGGGCCGGCAAGGTCGGAGCCGACACCGTGCTCGCCCAGATCATCCGCCTGGTCCGGCAGGCCCAGGCGTCCAAGGCTCCCATTCAGCGGCTAGCCGACGCGGTCTCGGCGTACTTCGTGCCCGTTGTCATCGCCGTCGCGGTGGCCACGTTCGCGGTGTGGTTCACCGTCGGCCCGGTACCGGCGCTCACCCTGGCCCTCGTCTCCGCCGTCGCGGTCCTGATCATCGCCTGCCCGTGTGCGCTCGGCCTGGCCACCCCGCTGTCGGTCATGGTCGGTACCGGCAAGGGCGCCCAGGCGGGCATCCTCATCCGCTCCGCCGTGGCCCTGGAGACCGCCCACAAACTCGACACCGTCGTCCTGGACAAGACCGGCACGGTCACCGCAGGAAAGCCTGTCCTGACCGACGTGCACGCGGCCGAGGGCGTCGACGAGGCCCCGCTGCTGGCGCTGGTCGCAGCCGCCGAGGAGTCCAGCGAACACCCGCTCGCCCAGGCCGTCACCGACGGCGCCCGCCTACGCGGCCTGACCTGGCCCACCCCGACCGACTTCGACTCCGTCACCGGCAAGGGCGTGCAGGCCACCGTGGACGGCCACGCGATCCTCGTGGGCACCGCCCGCCTGCTTGGCGACGTGGACATCGACACCTCCGCCCTCGCCCCGCTCGCGACCCGCTTCTCGGCGGAGGGTAAGACGCCGGTCCTGGTTGCGGTCGACAGCCGCCCGGCTGCGGTGCTCGCGGTGGCCGACACCGTCAAGGACGACTCCGCAGAAGCCATCGCCGCCTTGCAGGGCCTCGGCCTGGAGGTGGTCATCATCACCGGCGACAACGCCCGCACCGCCAACACCATCGCCGCCCAGGTCGGCGTGGACCGTGTACTGGCCGAGGTACTGCCCGAGCACAAGGCGGACGAGATCCGCCGCCTGCAGCGCGAGGGCCGCACGGTGGGCATGGTCGGCGACGGCATCAACGACGCCCCGGCCCTAGCCGCCGCAGACGTCGGCCTGGCCATCGGAACCGGCACCGACGTGGCCATCGAGGCCGCCGACATCACCCTCATCTCCGGCTCCCTCACCGGCGTCGTCACCGCCATCCGGCTCTCGCGCGCCACCATGCGCAACATCCGTCAGAACCTGTTCTTCGCCCTGGTCTACAACGCCGTCGGCGTCCCCCTCGCCGCCGGAGCCCTCTACCCGCTGTGGGGTATCCGCCTCAGCCCGATCATCGCCGCCGTCGCCATGGCAGCGAGCTCGCTGTCAGTGGTCACCAACGCATCCCGCCTGCGCCGTTGGCGCATCAAGGGTTCGGCAGCGCGGTCTGGGTGACGCGCCGAAGACGGCGTGGGAGATCTCCCTCGTCGAAGGGGCGGACCTCCCTCAGCTCCCAGCCGGCAGCGAGGGCTTCCACTAGCGTCTGGTCGACGAAGTGGACGGCGAAGCTGCCGTGTTCATAGATGCCGTCGCCGTGGGAGGTACCGGTGTGGCGGACGGTGTAGACGAAGGTCCGGCCCCGGCCGGGGTGGAACGCCGGGTCGTCGAGGCGCCGCCGGCGCCGACGTTGATCGAGGCCGCCCGGAACGCTGACCTGCTGGTCGTCGGGGCGCGGGGGCGGGGCGGGTTCGCTGGGTTGCTGCTGGGTTCGGTGAGCCAGCAATGCGTTCAGGGTGCAGCGTGCCCGGTGGTGATTGTTCGTGACGGCGTTGAGGCGGGCCAGAGCCCAGCGCACCTGGCCCAGGAATGACAGGTCATTGGCCGGGTGCCCCAGTGGCAGGCAAGGTGCAAAGCCGACCGGTTGGCGAGCAGGGAAGGCAGGCCGCGCTCAAGGAGGAGCTGGCGATGGTGCTGCCGGGGGCCGGAGCGAGCGCGATCAATGCGTGGCATGGTTGCGTGGGGGCGCGGGGCTGGGGTCAGTCTCGGGCTCATCACCGGGATGGGCGGCACCCTTTGTCGTCTACCCCGTCAGCGAGGACGCCGTCCGGCACCGCCGCGGTGCCGTCGTCGACACCGCGGCGCTCGAAGTCCGAGTGAGGCAGACCGGGTTGGTGTGAGCCCGGCGTCAGGGGGGATGCGGTCGCCGAGGGTGCAGGCTCTGCTGGGCTCTTCGCTTGGGGCCCAAGGTCCGGGTCCGGACGCACATGGATCAGTCGCTTTCGCCGCGGCTTGGAGTGCCACTTGATGCCGTTTCGGCGAACAGCACCGCCCGGCGCATCGAGGGTGCGGCATGGCAACGGTCAGCTGAGGTTGGTGAGGGGGAGCAGGCCACGCTCGGCGAAGACCTTCTTGGCGATGAGTGTGGCGTTGATCGACCGTGGCATGCCGCAGTAGACGGCTGAGTGCAGCAGCGACTCGGTGATTTCGGTAGCGGTCAGGCCGACGTTGAGCGCGGCGTTGATGTGTACCTCCAGCTCGATTTCGCAGCCACCGAGCGCGGTGAGCACGCCCAGAGTGACCAGCTGTCGATCACGCGGGGCCAGCTCGGGACGGGAGTACATGTCGCCGAATGCCCATGCCACCACCTGGTGGCCCAACTCCGGTGAGGTGTCTGCGAGGGAGTCGACGATCCGCTGTCCTGCTTCGCCGTCGACCTGCTCCAGCACCTTCATGCCGTACCCGTAGCGGTCTTCGCGATTCATGGAATCTCCTCAGGGCGTGGTGTGCGTTCCGGTCCGTCCGGTGCGCTGTTTCCAGCCTGGCCTGAGGGTCGCCCAAATCTGCTCCATGGGCATGACTGTCTATACTTCCCATGCCTGGGAGGTATAGATGGAGCTAAGGCTACTCGGCTACGCAGTCGCGATCGCGGAGGAGGGCAGCATCAGCGGAGCGGCGCGGCGGCTGCATCTGACGCAGCCTACGCTAAGCCGCCAACTCCAGGAAATGGAACGGCAGTTGGGGGTCAAACTCTTCGTCAGGGAAGGGCGCGGACTGACGCCGACACAAGCCGGACAGGTGCTGGTCCGGCGTGCGGCCACCGTGCTCGCCGAGGCGGAGGCCGCCCTGACGGACGTGCGGCTGGCCGGGCAGGGCATGGCCGGGCGACTGGTCGTGACCTTCGCCGGTTCGGGCATCAACGGGCCACTCGGTGCAGCGCTGGGCCGGGTGCGGCGTGAACTTCCCCGAGTGCACCTGCAGTTGGAGGAGAGCTTCAACGATGCCGAGATGTCGAAAGGCGTGCTGGACGGCCGCTACGATCTCGCGGTTCAGCGCCTCCCCATACGCGATGCCCGGCTGGCCACGCAGGTGTGGTGGCGTGAACCGCTGACGCTGTTCCTGCCGGCCGGCCATCCGCTGGCTCATCCCTCGGAACCCGCCCCGCTCACCGCACTGGGCCAGATCCCCCTGGTCATCTGGCCCCGGGACGTCTCACCTCGGTCCTACGACGAGATCATCGCCCTCTGCCACGGCGCCGGGATCGTGCCGCGGATCAGTGCCGAAGGCCGCAGCGTGCAGACGCTGCTGGCCCTGGTCGCGGCCAAGTTCGGCGCCGCGGTGCTCGCCGATTCGCACCGTGTGCTGCGCCGCATCGGAGTGACCCCCCGGCCATTGGCCGAGACCTCGACCGACCTGCACCTGGTGCGGCGGGCCGATGACACCAACCCGCTCGTCGAACGCCTCTGCGCTCTCCTCACCGATGCACGGGGGCGATGCGACGGGTAAGTGCTCAGAAGGCATCGATACCGACCGGCTCAGTCACACGGCTCGTCGGACAGCAGCCGGAGGCCGACACCCTCGCGCGGCTTTCCCGGGAACTCCGGGGTGTACCAGGTACCGCCGTCCCGCGTGACGGCGAACACCTCGTAACCTTCGAGCCCGGCCAGCCAGTTTCTGGCGGCGGTGCCCATGGCGAAGGCCGGCGTAGGCGTCCGTCGTGGTCAGGTGGCGGCCGACGACGGTGACCGAGGCGGGACCTGAGGCGGGGGCGCCGGTGTGCGGATCGAGGATGTGGGAGCCCCGCTCGGCAGTGCCCGAGGTGGCGACGGCCAGGTTGCGTCCGGTGACGACGGTGCACAGTTCCCCGGGGCGCAGCGGGTGGGCGATCCCGAAGCGCCAGGGGGCGCCGGGCGCCGCCTCCCCGCTGAGCTGGAGGTCGCCCCCGCCGTTCACGCAGGTGTGGTGGGCGCCGGCGGCCTGCAGGAGCTGCGTGGCGCGTTCGCCTGCCCAGCCTTTGACCAGTCCGGACGGGTCGAGGGTGCCGTCCGGGGTGGCGCTGAACCAGCCGCCCGTGGCGCGCCCCACCTGCTCGCAGAGGTCGAGGACCTCCCGCACCTCGGGGGGGGCAGGCGTCGAGTTCGATCTCGCCGCGCGCGAGTCGGCTGACGGCGCTGCCGGGGCGGTAGGTCGAGAAGACCTGGTCGACGTGGTGGAGCCAGGCGACCGCGTCGTGCAGGGCGGACCCGATGGCGGGCGTGCGGGGGTCGCGGATGTCGAACGAGAACACCGTGCCCATCGTCCGCTCGACGTGGCACAGGCTGCGCCGGGGCTCAGGCACCGGCCTGGTCCAGGGCGCTCTGCAGCGATCGGATGTAGCCGGCGCTGGTGTAGCTGGCTCCGGACACCGCATCGATGCGGGCGCTGTGCATGCTCAGTGCTTCCTGGGTCAGGCGCGGTACGGCGTAGGCGGCGATCTCCCGGTCACGACCATTCTCGGACGGCGTGTGCAGCACCTTGACGGCCGTCAGTCTGCCGGCCTTGACGGTGGCGGCGACCTGTACGGTGCCGTATCGGGTGCGGATCGCGCGTCGCCCGGGTGGCCGCTCCGCTGCGGACGTCCGGTGGGCGACGAGGCCGGCGCGGCACCCACCCTGGTCGGATCGCTGGTGAGGCCGGCTGGCTGGTGCGGTTTGAGGGAGAGCAGGAGGACGACCAGGGCGCTGGTCGACACGGCAGTCAGTGACCTCGTCTGGGAGGCTTTCGAAGAGCGCGCGCAGCGGGGTGATACCCACGCCGCCCGCGAGCAGCAGTACTTTGGCTGACCGGCGACGCGCTTCGGTGAAGGCACCGTAGGGTCCTTCGGCCCACACCCGGGTGCCGGGCCGCAGCCGCGCCAGGGCCGCACTGTGCCCGCCGGCCGTCTTCACCGTGATGCGCAGGTGATGGGGGAGCGGCGGCGCGGAGAGGGAGTATAGGGGGTGGCGGTCCACCACAGGCCCGGCGCCAGGAACCGCCAGCGGAAGAACTGGCCGGGCCGGGGCGCCGAGCTCGGACAGCCGCTCGCCCGTGAGGTACACGGACACCGCGTGCGGCGGGCGGCACCGGACTGGGGCTCGCCATCGTCAAGGCGTGGTCACCGCGCACGGCGGGCGGGGCGTGATGACCAGCCGCCCTGGACACACCGAGTTCACCGTGATCTTCCCCCGGCGTCGCTCGGTACCGACAGCCACTGACCCGCCCGTATCGTCAGGCGCTCCGGACGCTTGGCCATGAAGCCACGCCTGCAAAGTTGCGGAGAATGCCGTTAGCCCACGTCACGGAGGTGAGGCAACGAGCAGGTGATGCCACGCCGCGTGGGGTCCGGGCCCCGTGCGATGAACAACCGCCCTCGCGACGGCTTCGGGCCGAGCCAGTGAGGGGGCGCTACCGAGTCCGTTCGGACCCGGACGTCGCTCAGACGTCGAGCGTCACCGAACAGGTCCAGCCCTGTGCCCCATGGGCGAAGTCCAGCTCGTGCAGAGTGACCCCCTTCGGTACGGCGCCCGTCACCTGGAGTGAGTCGGCGTCAGCCATGCGCAGGGCGGCGCGCAGGCCACCGGCGATCGGGGTCAGTTCCACCTCGATCGGGACCTCGCCGTCGGTGTCGAGCCGGTACACGATCTCGTCCAGTAGGGCCACCAAGAGGTCCTCGTCCGCGTCGGCTCGCACTTCCACGTCCCGCCTCCGGACGCCGACCGCTCCTGCCAGATCCAGGAACGACTCGCAGACACCATGCACGGCCTGCTCCAGGCACTCCTCACGGGTGGGAGCCCATGCCTCCACCCGCAGATCCGCAGTGTGCGGAACACTACGGTGACCGCCGTGGCGCGTGGCACTCTCCCGACGCATCACACGCCTCCCTCCGGCAGCCACCACCGATCGCGACATCGGGCCGAAGCCATGGTGGAGGACACGGCTTCAAGCAGGTACCGCGGACGCCGCCTGAGCCCGGTCGTCACCCCTTGACGACGCCGAGCGGCACCATGCGGGCAACCGGCCGGGCGAGACCCGCGCCTTCCGTGGCACGGGCGACCGCGTCGACGTCCTTGTAGGCATCGGGGGCCTCTTCCGCGAGGCCGCGCCACGAAGACGGCCGGACGGAGATGCCCTGGGACTCCAGCTCGTCGCGCAGCTGCTCGCCGCGGACCCGGCGCAGCGCCTGGTGGCGGCTCCACACGCGCCCCGCGCCATGGGCGGTGGACGCGAACGCGTCGTTGCCGATGGTGCCGACCATCACGTACGAGGCCGTGCCCATCGTGCCGGGAACCAGTACGGGGTGTCCGAAGGCAGCGAGTTCCTCGGGCAGGTCAGGGTGGCCGGGCGGGAGCGCCAGGGTGGCGCCCTTGCGATGGACGCACAGCCGGCGCGGTTCCCCGTCCACGTCGTGGGTCTCGACCTTGGCCGTGTTGTGGGAGACGTCGTAAACCAGGTCGAGTCCTGCTTCGGCGGCGATGTCGAAGGCGTGGCGCGCCGCCTCGGTGAGCAGCTGCCGGTTGGCGCGGCCGTAGTTGGCTGCGGCCGCCATCGCCCCGAGGTAGGCGCGGCCGGGTGTGGAGACGACAGGCGCGCAGGCCAGCTGCCGGTCCGGAACGCGGATGCCGAATCTGCGCAGGGACTGGTCCATAACGCGGACATGGTCAGTGCATACCTGGTGGCCCAGGCCGCGTGAGCCGCAGTGGATCATCACGCACACTTGGCCGACGTGCAGGCCGAAGGCGGCCGCGGTCACCGCGTCGTAGACGCGGTCCACGGCCTGGACCTCCAGGAAGTGGTTCCCCGAGCCCAGGCTGCCCACCTGCTGCAGCCCCGCTCCACGGCCCGCTGCCCGACCTGTGACGGATCAGCCCCTGCCAGTGCCCCACGGTCCTCGCAGCGCTCCAGATCGCGTGACACACCGTGCCCGTGCTCGACCGCGTAGCCGGCGCCGGCGACCAGAAGCTTCTCCATCTGCGCCCGGCCGGTCAGCTTCCACAGCCCGCCACGTCCCATGCCACGCGGCACCGTGTCGCCGAGGACGTCCATCAGCCGCCGCATCCGCGGGACCAGTGGCTCGCGGTCGATGGCGGCGGCGAGCAGCCGGACACCGCAGGAGATGTCGAATCCGACGCCGCCGGGCGAGACCACCCCGCCGGCGTCGATGTCCGTGGCGGCGACGCCTCCGATCGGGAACCCGTAGCCCCAGTGCACATCGGGCATGGCGAACGAGGCGCGCACGATGCCGGGCAGCGTCGCCACGTTCACCACCTGCTCCAGAGCCTTGTCCCCAGCCGCCTGCGGCAGCAGATCAGGCGTCGCGAAGACCACTCCTGGCACCCGCATCGGGGCGCACCGGTCTATGCGGAACCGGAACTGGCTCTCCGGCACCAGGGATATGTCCATATCCGTCACCACCCGTCGTCCGCGGCGCCGCAGCCATAGCCTTCCTACCTCTTGCCGGTCAGGAGACGTGTCCTCATCGATCGCGCGGACTGATGCGGCGTCCGGTGAGGCGCTTGGGCTGGACCGACACCCACATCTCACGTTCACCCCCGGCCCATGGCTTGGTGTGGGCGCGATCGGTCAGCCTTCGCACCTCGTCGGGCTCCGTGACAACTCGCGCGGGGCCGATGACGAGCACGCTCCAACCCTGGCTCATGGCCTCGTCAACACGGTCGACCTCGAAGGCTACGTCCGCTCCCACGGCCGCCGCCGGAGCCGTGGCAGGGGCGGTCCGGAAGGCGATCATGTCGTCGATGACTTCGTAGTTGACCGGTACCACGGTCGGGCCATCGGGCGTCGACACTGCGACGCGCCCAATGCCGTGCGTGGACAGCCGGGCGCGGCATTCGTTGGGGTCGAGATCCCGCAGCTGAGGGTGCAGCAGCGCCTGGCCTTGGCCAGGGGGCAGATCGATGCCACCCCCGCGCAGGGCTGCGGCGCTCATGCCGAGCGCGTCGGCCAGTCTGATGAGGCTCGCCAGGCTCGGGTCGGCGGGCTGTTCTTCGAGGTACGCCAAGTAGTCCAGCGCCATTCTGGCGCGGCGGGCTGTTTCGGCCCGGGTCAGCCCCTGTCGTTCGCGCTCTGCGGCAACGCGTCGGCCGATATCGCCGGGGTTGGATGTTCCGCCCGGTGTGGTCCTGTCGGACACGGCGCCCACCTGCTGCCCTGCTCCTCCGGGCCTCTGCTCGATGTGACGGATATGGGCATCGGGTCCGGGAAACACGAGGGTCACCTCGTCTGTGTCCGACCAGCGCACATCGTAGGGAGGCGTTCCGTCCTCGTGGTGGAGTCCGACAATCTCGCCGTCGCGCCTGGTGGCGCCAGTGACCGGGCTTTCGACTACGAGTTGATCGCCGAGTTGAGCTCGCATGATCGCCACCATTTCCTCAAGGTGCTGTATCCAACGTGCCACGCGCTGCGTGCTGCCGCATGGGCCTGCGCGATGCCGATGCCGTCCGCGCTGCGCCTCGTTCCGGATGGGGTGACGGTCGAGGCAGGCGAGAGGCAAGTCGCCCTCCTCATCCCCGTCATCGAGCGGCTGCGCCGGAGGGTCGACGACGAGGTCTCGGGTCACATGTGCCATCGGGCGAGCACTCCGCAAGGCTGCGGGCGCGGCGATGCCCTCGATGTCATGTTCGGTGGCACCCACCAGCTGCCGGGATTCACCTCAAGGGGGCACGGCACCCCACCGTCGAGGTTTGGATCACCGTGTCGGGTCACCATCCGTGGGGGCTTCCTGGTCGGACCGTTGCTGTTGCTGCAGCACGTCGAGGACGACGGAGCCGTCGACGGTTTCGCGGGCAGTGAGGAGCTCGGCGAGGCTGTCCAGCGCCGGCCGGTGCTCGCGCAGCAGGTCCACGGCGCGCTTTTCAGCCTGCCGGACCAGGCGGGCGATCTCCTCATCGACGATGCGCTGGGTCTGCTCGGAGTAGGGTCGTTGCAGGGTCTCTTCGGGAGTCTCGCCGCCGAGGTACCGCGGGGCGCCCGAGGCGTAGCCGACCGGTCCGAGGGCGGGGGAGAGGCCGAAATCGCGGACCATGCGTCCGGCGATCTGGGTGGCTCCGGCGAGGTCGTCGGCGGCGCCGGTCGAGCCTTCGCGGAAGACCACGAGCTCCGCGGCCCGGCCGCCGAGCCGTACGGTGAGCAGGTCGGTCAGATAGCCCTCGCTGTACAGGTGGCGCTCGGCTTCCGGCAGCTGTTCGGTGGCGCCCAGGCTCGGCCCCGAAGGCAGGATGGTCACCTTCGCGACCGGGTCGGCCTGCTCGCACAGGGCCGCGACCAGGGCATGGCCCGACTCGTGGACGGCCACGGCGTGGCGCTCCTCGGGGAGCAGGGCGTTTGAGGTCTCTCGCCGGCCGAGCAGGACCCGGTCACGGGCGTCGTCCAGGCCCTGGGCGGTGATGATCGACCCGCCCGCGCGGACCGCGTTGATGGCGGCTTCGTTGACGAGGTTGGCGAGGTCGGCACCGGAAAACCCCGGTGTGGCTCGGGCGACAGCGCTCCAGTCGACGTCGGACGACAGCGACTTGCCACGGGCGTGGACGGCGAGGATCGCTGCCCGCTCGGCCTGGTTGGGCAGTGGGACGGTTACATGCCGGTCGAAACGGCCCGGCCGCAGAAGTGCGGGGTCGAGGGCCTCGGGCCGGTTGCACGCGGCCAGCACCACGATGCCGCTGCTCTGGTCGAAGCCGTCCATCTCGGCCAGGAGCTGGTTCAGGGTCTGTTCGCGCTCGTCGTTACCGCCGAGCCGGGCCCCGCCGCGGCGGCTGCCGACGGCGTCGATCTCGTCGATGAAGATGATCGAGGGGGCGCGTTTGCGCGCGTCGGCGAACAGGTCGCGCACCCGGGAGGCACCGACCCCGACGAACATCTCCACGAAGGCAGACCCGGTCACCGAAAGGAACGGGACTTCCGCCTCGCCGGCGACAGCGCGAGCGATCAGGGTCTTGCCGGTGCCCGGGGGTCCGACCATGATCACGCCACGTGGTCCCTTGGCGCCGACCACTGCATACCGCTCGGGATGGCGCAGAAAGTCCACGACCTCACTGACCTCCTGCTTGACGCCCTCGTACCCGGCGACGTCGTCGAACCGAGTGGTGGGACGCTCGGTCTCGATGATCTTCGCCTTGGACCGTCCGATGCCCGTGAGCCCCCCGGACAGCGTGCGTGCCGCCTGGCGCCCGGTCCACAGGAAAAGGGCACCCAGGAGTATCAGGGGCAGGAGCACTGCCAGCAGGGTTCCCAGCCAACTGCCCCCACCACTGTCGGAGGCGGTGATGTCGACCTTCTCGGACCGCAACTGCTGCTCAAGGCGGTTGTTGTCCAAAGCGGTGGGGATCCGGGTGGTGAACTTACGGCCGTCCTTGAGAGTCCCGCTGACGGACCCCTTGTCGTTGATGTCGACGGTCTTGACCTGGCCTGCGCTCACCTTGCCGAGGAACGCACTGTACGAGTACGAGGTGCCCGCCGGGGACTGCGGCCTGGTGAGGAGAAGGGTGAACATGGCCACCAGGACGATGGGCAGCAGCCACGGCCGCCAGGCGGGGGGTCGCGCTTCCGGTGCCGGCTTGGGTGGCTCCCGTGACTGACCCGGTTTGGCCGACCGCGTCGGATGGCGGTGCGGCAAGCGAACTGCTGTGATCACCGCTGGCTCCCTTGACGCAGGGCATGCCTTGTAGACAACAGTGTTTCCGCAGTGCGAGTGCTCGGACCGTGGCCGGGGACCTTCTCATGGCCACGTTCGCCGGGCCTGACCTTCGTCAACGGCCATGTTCCCACCTCGGAGTCGACACGGACGGTGCCGGGGGCCTCCTTGGAATGAGCGTCTGTGTAGTGGACGCGCACAGCCAGGTGCGAGATCTCGGGCGCGTGCTGCACGATGAGGGGCAGGGCATCGGGGAGCGTCCCGAAGTGGGCTCTGTCCGGGGCGGGAGGTTCGGGGGGTTCGTCCCACAGAGTGAGCTTCCCGTGGGCGATGAAGAGCGCCTGGCCGCGCGCGCCGGGCACATCCACATCTCTTCCCACAGTGCTGGCCACAGCTGCTATGGAGTCCGGGTCCGCACCTTCGGACAGCAGGCCCTTGTGAAGATGCCGCCAGCGCAGAGCGATGGCGGTGTCCGGATCGTCGATGGCGCTGTGACGCGAAATGTCCAAGTGGATCGCGGCAAACGGGCCGGACTCCTTGTAGAGGGGGTCGACGACGGAGAGTCTCATCACTACTCACTTACACGGGTCGTCGGCACACCGCCCCAGATCGGGCGGGCGCATGCCGGAAGCTGTCCCTGATGTCCATGGTGCGCTCGCGGACTGCGCCGCGCCTGGAAGCGCGGGCTGCCCGCTGTTGGCTGGAGGGCAGTACCGGTGTCGGCTCCGGGCCCGGGCGCCTGCCGGGAGCAGCCGTGAACGGCCCCGTCGCCCGGAAGATCGTCATGCGACTCCGGGCGGTCATCGCACACTGGAAGTGAGGCCGGAAGGCTGGTGCAAGAGTCACAAGAGGGCAGGGAAAGGCGTGAGCGGCGATGCAGGATCAGGCAGGTGATGTCCTGCGGTTCACGGGACGAGTGGTGAGAGAGCCGACACCGGCCGAGGAGCGGAGCGCCACGGCCGGTAGCAGGCCGATGCCCGCGGTGCGCTGTACGAGCGGTAGAACCGTAGAAACTGCAACTTCCGGCATCGCCTCTGGCGGGCGCCTCCCCCTTCGCCGTACGCCAAGGCGGCGCATCCGAACAATCCGAGTGCGCAGCCTCTTCGGCTGACAACTTCTTCTTCGCTGCTGACACGATCGAAGGCGGTCGGCATGGGCACCCGTGCTGGATGAGGCGGGCTCCTCCTGGCGGCCGGCGGTCAATGCGCTTCGCCCGGTTGCTGAGTCTCGTGGCCGGCGGCCCATGCGAGGGCGTCGTCGAGTTCGTCGTAGGCGAACCGCCGCACTTCGGCCTTGACGAAATGGTTCGCGAGCTGCGGCGCCAAAGCCGCGGCCTTGCTGTCCGCCGCCAGCGCGATTCTTTCGACCTTCCGGTGGTGGTCGCGGATGAACCGCACGTGGCGGATGAGGCTGCCGATGTTTTCCCAACCGGGGAAATCGCGCGTGTGGATCACGACGCCGGCCAGTTTGTCGTGTGCCCGAAGCCAGTTGTCCGCGGTCACGGACAGGGCATCGAAGTCCTGGGAGCGCAGGGGGTGTTCGACTTCGACGACAAGCACGCGGGAATCGGTCAGGAGCCGGTGGGAAATGCCGGGGCCTTCGGGCAGTGACGTCAACCACTGCAGGGCCTCGTCGCGCTCCTGAACGTCGAAGACACGCACGGGACAGGGCATCAGAAACCGCGTCAATCGTGTCGACTCGCGGATCCAGCCCTTGTCGCTGACGACCGCGCAGCCCTCGCACAGCCGTATGGCGCCGGGGCCGACCTTGAGGTCCTCCCAGCCTGCGGCGGGGGTGAACGACTGGAACTCCGGCCCGATCTCGCACAGAACCCGAATGCGGCGCCCTTCCCTGCGCGCCTCATTGATGAGTGGCTCGACCACCGTCTGGTAGTCGCTTTTCGATACGGTGCCGATCGCCTTCACCACGTCGATGCCTGCGGGCGTTTCTTTGGTTCTCACCAGCATGTGATTCTCCCTCCGGACCAGGACGACGCGGTGTACGCTCGGCCGAGCGAGTCAGGTGGCCGCGCAGACGACCTCGACAAAATGACCCACCTGCTGCTCCGATAGGCGACGTGCGAGGTCCGCCTCGCTGATCATGCCCACCAGGCGGTGGTCTTCGATGACCGGCAGCCGCCGGATCCTGTGCTCCTCCATTGTCCGCAGAACCTGGTCGGAGTCGGCCGCCGCGTCGACCGTAATCGGCTTGCCCTGCTCCAACTGCCCCGCGGTCATGGTCCTGGGATCCTTGCCCTTGGCAAGGCACTTCACCACGATGTCACGGTCGGTGATGATCCCGTGGAGCCGGTCATCCGGTCCACAGATCGGTAGGGCTCCGACTCCCAGCTCGCTCATCCTGCGTGCCGCATCCTGCAACGTCTCGCTTTCCTGGATGCAGGTGACACCTACATGCATGATCTCCCGCGCCGTGGTCATGGCTGCCTCCTTTGCAGCGTTGCGATCTACGCGAGGAGAGCCCACCTGGCCGGGCCCGCCCCGACTCGTACTCCTGCAGTCAGTGTGATTTCTTCGCATCCCGCACGCACGCCAGGGGCATCGGATCTCGGCGCCCTCTTCTCGGCTTCCGCGCCGACCGCTGCCCGTCACTGACGAAACCGCGCGGACCACCGAGGTTCCACCGAGGCCCATTCGGCATCCCACTGCGCATGCCTCCTACGGTCCAGTACCAGGCGCATGCCCGCCCGAGCGCCGAAAAGTGCCGAGGCCACGCCGACCGCCGTCATGCCACCCACCAGCCAGCCGGTTGCTGTCGCATCGCGCACGGTCATCGGAGGACTGCTGATGCTTCCGTCCCGCTTCAGCCAGATCGGAACCGTGGCCCCCTCGGGCGTACCCCCTTTCACGAGGGCGATTCCGGTCCGCTCCTTGCCGTTCCTGTCAGTCCAGCGGACCTGTGCTCGGTGTTCGGCGTTTTCGGCACGGCGCTGCACTCCTTCGACATTCGAAGCAAGCCGGGCGGTGACCTCGTACCGTTCCGTCGACTGTGCTTGCACGGCGCGCATCGAAGAGTCGCATGCCGCCAGCCCCGCACAGGTCGACGCCACCGGAAGTCCGAAGACGAGCAGGAGCATCAGCAAGCGGAAGACCCCGGATTCGACCCTGTCGGATGTACGCCTCAGGGGGTTCGCTGCCTCGGGCGGGTGCCCATGCCGCGGTGGATGCGGACTGGATGCGTCCGGCGAGCCTCGTGCACTCATGTCTGTCTCCAGCAATGGGCTGGTTCCCCACCACCATCGAACGGTGGCAGACGCGGTCACATGGGCGAAGGTCCCCGGTGGGCGGCCTTCCAGGCCCCACGGAACGGTCGCCGGCGTCCCCGGTGATGCGCGCTTCGCTCGACAGCCGGGTCCGTATGCAGCCAGTGAAGGTCTGGGGTACTCCTCGTAGTAGTGGGGGCCGTGCTCGGCGTGCCGGCGGTCTCTGGACGGACAGGCGGACTCGTACACCGGCGTTCCAGCTTCATACGAGACGGAGGCAGTCGCCAATGGAGCCAGTCATCACCGTGGGCCTTGACGCTTCACCCGAGAGTCTTGCCGCTGCCTGTTGGGCCGCCGATGAAGCCGAACGGCGCAAGCTCACACTGCGTCTGCTGCACGCATGGCCCACCCTGGCGCCGGAACCGACCCGCGTCGCCTCCGAAATCGATCACAACTATTGGGCGAGGCGGCTCGTCGACAAGGCACGGGCGGAACTCCAAGCGCGCCACCCGGGCCTTGTGATCGTCGGCAACCTGGTGGCCGACGATGCCCCGAACGCACTGCTGCAAGCGGCATCGGAGTCCGAGATGACGGTGCTCGGCTCGCGGGGGCTGGATCCTGTCGGGAGTTACTTCCTGGGCGACATCAGCACGCCCGTCGTGGCACGGGCCGAGCGGCCGGTGGTCCTGGTCCGTGCCGAAACCCACAAAGAAGGGCCGCCGCCCGCCGTACACACGACAGGTTGTGTGGTGGTGGCACTGAAACTGCACGGCCCCTGCGACGATCTGCTCGAGTTCGCCTTCGGCACTGCCGCAGCATGGGGTGTGCCTCTCCGGGCCGTCCACGGACGAAGCGTGCCGCCGCACGCCCACGTCTCCTTGGGAATGGCCCATGACGTCGCCGAAGAGATCATTCAGGACGCGCGGAAGCAGCTGACCCAGGCTCTCCGCCCCTGGTGTGAGCGGTTCCCGCACGTGGAAGTGGCCGACAGCATCGATCTCGACAGCCCCGCCCAGGCCGTCATACGGGCCGCCGCCGACGCCGTGACACTGGTCCTCGGCAGACGCAAACACCGTCCCGCGCTGATGCCCCGCCTGGGCCCCGTAGCCCAGGCCGCCCTCCACCACGTACGATGCCCCATCGCGGTCGTCCCTCATGACTGAACCGGCGAATCGCAGGGAGCGCCGCCACCTGTGGCACCGCTCCGTCGCCTACCGTGCGCTGGTCCCTGCCGGGAGTCGGTTCCGTGCGGTCTCAGTGACGGCCAGTGCCACCCCATCACCCGGCTGTACACGGCGGCCTGTGGGAGCGCGTGAACCGTTTGAGGCTGGGACCGTCGACCTCTTCGCCGGTCCCAGCACGGTGGTACGAGGACGTCGGCAGGCGGCAGACGTGCTGCGGCTACCGACAACCGAAGTCGACTGCCGCCACGGATCGTTTCACACCGCGGCATGAAGCTGGGTGATGAGATGCTGCTGTGCCGCGCGCGTAGATGCGGGACAGCAAGCTGGTTTCGCTTCAGCGCCTCGACGCCACGCCTCAGAGGGACGGTTGCTTGAGCTATCTTGCCTCAAGGTGTGAACTCCCAATGTGCGGGGCGCCGGGCTCACTTGGCCCGGTGATGGGCGCGGCACTGACTCGCTATCCCGGGCGCCACTGGTGCTGTGCCCGCCCCGCACCTCGTCGCAGCGGCCCGGACAGCCACCGGCAGGGCGGCTTCCTCCTTCGGCGACACGAAGCGCCTGTTCGCGGGTGAAGCGCTGCGCCCAGTCCCGGAAACCGGGTTCGTCGGCCGATCGGCGGCGGCTGGGGCCGGACGGCCCCTCCCTGCCTGCTCGCTGCGCGGCCCACTGTGGAGGTGTCGCATTGCCACGCGGCGCCGTTCCGTGTACCGAGGAGGAGCCATGCCGAACACTCCGCACATCGTCGGTGATGTGATGACCAAGACCGTGGCAGCGGTCAACCGGGAGGCGGGGTTCAAGGAGATCGTCGAGACCATGGAACGGTGGACGGTCAGTGCGCTGCCGGTCCTGGCAGGGGACCGACGCGTGGTCGGGGTGGTCTCCGAGGCGGATCTGCTGCCGAAGGAGGAGTTCCGGGAGTCGGACCCCGAGCGTCTGGAGCAGCTGCGGCAGGTCGATGACGTCCGTAGGGCGGAAGCGGTGACGGCGGGGGAGCTGATGACCAGTCCCGCCCACACTGTGCGCGCCGATGCCACGCTGTCGCAGGCGGCGCGGGTGATGGCGAGGGAGTCCGTCAAACGGCTTCCGGTGGTGGACGGGCACGGGCTGCTGCGGGGGATCGTCAGCCGTGCCGACCTGCTGAAGGTCTTCCTGCGCTCGGACGAAGACCTCGCGGAGGAAGTCCGCCGGGACATCGTCGGCGCGCTGTTCGCGCCGCCGACCAGGGACCTGCAGGTCACGGTCGCAGACGGGGTGGTCACGCTCAGCGGGAGGGTCCGGGACACGGCACTCATCCCGGTGATCGCTCGCCTGGTGCGGTCGGTCGAGGGGGTGGTGGACGTGGAGTTCGATGTGACCGGGCCGATGTCCGTGTCACCCGGGCCGCCGGAGAGGGGATGGCATGCCTGACCGCATGGTCCTGGCCCCAGGACTATTCCCGTCGCGGGTCATCCTTGCAGGTAACGAGCCCGCCCCGCCTCCAGTCGGGCGATCGGAACGCGATAGGGCGAGCAGGAGACGTAGTCCAGCCCCGCCGAGTCGAAGAAGTGGATGGAGTCGGGGTCGCCGCCGTGTTCACCGCAGACGCCGACGGGCAGACCGGGGTGAGCGGCGCGGCCCTCCTGGAGTGTGAGGGAGATGAGGCGGCCGACTCCGTCGAGGTCGAGGGTTTCGAAGGGGGAGGCGTCGCAGATGCCTTGTGCGAGGTAGGCGGGGAGGAAGGACGCTTCTGCGTCGTCCCGGGAGAGGCCCCAGGTGGTCTGGGTGAGGTCGTTGGTGCCGAGGGAGAAGAAATCGGCGTGCCGTGCGATGGGGCCGGCCGTCAGGGCGGCTCGGGGGAGCTCGATCATGGTGCCGATGGGGCAGTGCACGTCGATGCCGGTCGCTGTGGAGACTTCGGTGAGCGTGGCGGTTACCTCGTCGCGGGCCCGTGAGAGTTCCCTCGCGGTGCCGACGAGTGGGATCATGATCTCGGCGTGTGGCTCGCCGCCGTCGCGTCGGCGCTGGGCGACGGCCTCGCCGATGGCCCGCGCCTGCATGGCGTACAGCCCGGGTGTCACCAGTCCGAGACGGACTCCGCGCAGTCCCAGCATGGGGTTGTGCTCGTCGAGGCGCGAGACGGCATCGAGCAGGCGCACGTCGTGTGGGTCGGGTGTCTCCCCAGCTGCTCGTAGGGCGGCGATGCGTTCGGTCAACTCGGTGCGGTCCGGGAGGAATTCGTGCAGTGGGGGATCCAGCAGGCGGATGGTCACGGGCAGCCCGTCCATGGCGGCCAGGATTTCGGTGAAGTCGCCGCGCTGGAGGGGCAGCAGGTCGTCCAGGGCCTGCCGGCGGTCCGCATCGGTCGGCGCCAGGATCATCGTCTCGAGGAGGCGTCGGCGTTCGCCGAGGAACATGTGCTCGGTGCGGCACAGGCCGATGCCGCTCGCCCCGAAGCGTCGGGCGCGGGCCGCGTCCTGGGGTGTGTCGGCGTTCGCCAGGACGTCCAGGCGTCGCGCGTGGTCGGCTCGTTCCAGTGCGTGGGCTACCGCGGCGCTCAGGGCGGTGGGTTCCTCGCCGTATTCGAAGTAGCGCATCACGTCGGACTCCACCAGCGGCAGTGCGCCCAGGTGCACAGCGCCTGTGGAGCCGTCGACGGAGATCACCGTGCCTTCTGTCACCCGGGTGCCGTCGGAGGTGGTGAAGGTCCGGTCCAACGGGTCGATGGTCAGCGTCTCGGTGCCACATACGCAGACCCGGCCCATGCCGCGTGCCACTACGGCCGCGTGGCTCGTCTTGCCGCCGCGGCCGGTCAGCACCGCGCGTGCGGCGATCATGCCGGGCAGGTCGTCGGGGCTGGTCTCGCGGCGGACGAGGACGACGTTCTCCCCGAGACCGGCCCGGCGTACTGCCTCGGCCGAGTCGAAGACCGTGGCGCCGACCGCGGCACCGGGGGATGCCGGTATGCCGACCGCGAGCGGCGGTTCGGTGTGAGCCGTGTCGAATCGAGGGAACATCAACTGCCCGAGCTGCTCGCCGGTCACCCGGCCCAGCACCTCGTCCGGAGTGATCACGTCCTCGTCGATGAAGTGGGCGGCGATGCGGAAGGCCGCCTCCGCGGTGCGTTTGCCGATCCGGGTCTGGAGCATCCACAGCTTTCCGCGTTCGATGGTGAACTCGGTGTCGCACAGATCGCGGTAGTGCTTCGTCAGTGTCAGTAGGCAGTCCTGAAGTTGATGGAACGACAGCGGGTCGAGCCGCTCCAGGTCCTGTAGCGGAACGGCGTTGCGGACGCCGGAGACGACGTCCTCGCCCTGGGCGTTGGGGAGATAGTCGCCGTAGACGCCCTCGCGACCGGTGGCTGGATCGTGGGTGAAGGCGACACCGGTTCCGGAGTCGGAGCCGAGGTTGCCGTAGACCATGGCCTGGACGGTCACCGCTGTGCCCAGGTCTTCGGCGATGTGCTCACGGCGCCGGTAGATCTTCGCTCGCTCGCCGTTCCAGGAAAGGAAGACGGCACGGACGGCGCGGCGCAGCTGTGTGGCCGGGTCCTGCGGGAAGTCCTCGTTGGCCGCTGTCCTGATGATCCTCTTGAAGTTGTCGACAACGAGAGGGAGTTCGTGCGCATCCGGGTGGCGCGCCAGTTCGGAGGCGAAGAGGTCGGCGTCCACGCCCAGTACGGTGACGCCGTACATCTGCAGCAGTCGGCGGTAGGAGTCCCAGGCGAAGTCGGCATTGCCCGACACCTCTGCCAGGCCGCGCACGGTCGCGTCGTTGAGTCCGACGTCAAGGATCGTCTCCATCATGCCCGGCATGGAGCGCTGAGCCCCCGACCGTACCGAGAGCAGCAGCGGGTCCTTCGGATCGCCGAGGCTGCGGCCCATGGATTGTTCCAGGGCAGCGAGATGCTCGGTGAGTTCGCCAGCGAGCTGTTCGGGCTCGCTGCCGGTGGCCAGGAAGGACCGGCACGCCTGGGTGGTGATGGTGAACCCGGGGGGCACGGGCAGACCCATGCGGGTCATCTCGGCGAGGTGGGCGCCCTTGCCTCCAAGGAGGTTGGCCATGGACTGGCCGCCGTCGGTGAAGTCGTACACGTATCGGATCATGACCGTGACCCTTCCTGGAGAGCGGCGATGGATGCCGCCGGCGGTGGTGTCGAGCGAGCGCACAACCGGATGTCGGCCGTCGCGGTCAGTCGTGGGGGACGATGGCGACCGGTGCCGGGCAGTGGTGCAGGACGGCGTGAGCGATGTGCCCGATGCGTGGGGCGATGGCCTTCGGAGCCCGGGTGCGCCGTCCGATGACGACGAGGGCGGCGCAGGTTGCGGCGTCCAGCAGATGGTGGGCGGGTTGTCCGATGACGGCTTGCTCGGTCACGTCCACGGACGGGTACTTCTCGCGCCACGGCCGCAGCGCATGCCGCATGGTTTCCGACTCCGCGTCCGCGATATCGGCTTCCCAGTTCGGGTCCGTGCCCACGCCGGACTCGCCGTAGAAGGCCGGTGGGTTCCAGCCGTGCACCACCAGCAGGGGAGCGGCTCGCAGCGCCGCGGATTCGAAGGCGAAGCGGATCACGTCGTCGCCAGGTCTGGCGAGGTCGAGGCCGAGGACCACCGGGGGCGGGGACACGACCCCCGACGCCCGTCCCTGATGCTCGTTCTCTTCTGCCGTCCGGGCGCGTACCAGGACGACGGGCCGCTCGGTGTGCGCGACAGTGGCCAGAGCGACCGAACCGAGCAGGAACCCGGTGAGCCGGCCGATGCCGACCGTACCGACCACCAGGAGTTCGGCTTCTTCGGCGGCTTTGCACAGTACCTCCGGGGGTGGCCCGGTGAGACGCTGCGCTGTGATGTCCAGGTCCGGGTAGAGGTGCTGCAACCAGGCGGTCACCTCACGTGGGACGCCCTCGGACCAGTGCCGGGCAGCCTCGGGCCCTCCCGGAGGTGCGTGGGCATACGGCTGCCACTCCCATGCATGGACGAGCCGCAGCGGCACGTCCCTGAGCTGGGCCTCCCGCGCGCCCCAGTCCGCGGCGGCCAGGCCCGAGGGGGATCCGTCCACGCCGACGGCCACGGGGCGCGTCATGACGTACCTCCCAGGGGAGCGAAGGTTGCGTTCCCCTGACACGGTGCTCGGCGTGCCCGACTCAGGGGAGGGGCCGCAGGGGGCCTTCTCACGGGCCGACCGGCCCAACGGGTGGCGCGCTGTGCAGTACGCCCTGGTTGGCCCTCAGTGTCGTAGGCCCCTGCCGAACGCTGCTCGCTCGGTTTGGGGCCGGACGGCCCCTGCACCACGCGGTGAGGCGGAAGCAGGCTGGAGGTGTCACCAGCTCGTGCGACAGGGGTCCGTATCAAGGAGGCGTCATGGAGCACACTCCGCGCACCGTCAGCGATGTGATGACGCAGACCGTGGTCGCGATCGGTCAGGAAGCACGCTTCAAGGAGATCGTCGAGACCATGGAGCAGTGGAAGGTCAGTGCTCTGCCCGTGCTTGCGGGGGAGGGGCGAGTGATCGGTGTGGTCTCCGAGGCTGATCTGCTGCTCAAGGAGGAGTTCCGGGAAACGGACCCGGACCGTATGGAGCAGCTGCGGCGCTCGGACGCCGTGCGCAAGGCCGGTGCCGTGACGGCGGGGGAGCTGATGAGCACGCCCGCCGTGACCGTGCATGCCGGGGACACCCTCGCCCAGGCGGCGCGGACCATGGCGTACAAGTCGGTGAAGCGGCTTCCCGTGGTCGACAGCGAGGGGCTGCTGCAGGGCATCGTGAGCCGCTCGGACCTGCTGAAGGTATTTCTGCGCTCCGACGAGGACCTGGCGGCGGAGGTACGTACGGAGGTCGTGGACCGGCTGTTCGGCGAAGCCGCGAAGGAGCTGTCGGTCAGCGTCACCGATGGGGTGGTCACCCTCAGTGGCCGATTGCGCAATGTCTCGCTCATCCCCGTCGCGGCACGCCTGGTGCGGGCGGTCGAGGGCGTCGTGAACGTGACGTTCGACGTCACGGACGCTGCTTCGGCAGGGGCGGTTCCGCCGTCGGCCGAGCCGCAACTCTGACCGCCGGCTCTGTGCGAATGGGGTTCACGGATCAGGGCGTGGCAGGGCCGGTCGGCCCCGGCGAAGGGCACTGGATGGCTCTCGCGATGAAGCTGCCGCGCAGCAGATCGTAACGAGCGGGGGCCGTGAGGAGGAGCGGTAAGGAAGGTTGTTGCGATGACTGACACCGCCTCCGGTGCGTACGGGGTCTGCGCATTGCTGGCCGACGGAAGTACGGTCCGGCTGCGCCCCGCGTGCCCGGAGGACCGTGCACAGGTACTCCGGCTCTACGCGGAGATGTCCGCGGACAGCTTGCGCAGTCGGTTCTTCCTGGCGAGCCGCCGCTCCGGCGAGCAGGCCGCCGACCGGCTCTGCGCGCCTACTCGCCCCGGTCACCGCACGCTGGTCGCCGTGCAAGGCGACCGGCTGGTCGGCGTCGCCGAGTACGAGTCCGTCGACGACCCCGCCTCCGCCGAGATCGCCCTGGCGGTCGCCGACGACTTCCACCACCGCGGCGTGGGCACCCTGCTGTTGGAACACCTCGTCCACGCCGCCCGAGAGAACGGCGTGGAGACCTTCACCGCCGATGTGCTCGCCGACAACCACCTCATGCACAAGGTTTTCGCCGACCTCGGCCTGCGCGTCACGCGGCGATACGAAGGCGGCACGGTGTGCGGGGCCGTCCGGCTCGAACCGGACGAGCGCTATCTGTCGGCGGTGGACAGCCGGGGCCGCACCGCCGACACCGCCAGCTTGCAGCCGTTGCTGCGCCCCCGCACCATCGCGGTGATCGGTGCCGGAACCCGGCCGGGGGCGGTCGGCCGGGCCGTGCTGCGCAACCTGCGCGAGGCTCACTTCAACGGGCTGCTCTACGCAGTCAACCCGCATGCCCACGCCGTGCTGCGTATCCCCGCCTATGCGTCCATCGCAGACCTTCCCCACCCGCCCGACCTCGCCGTCATCGCGATACCGGCTGCCGCGGTTCCCGAGGCGGTGGTCCAGTGTGGAGAGGCGGGAGTCAGAGCGCTGGTGGTCGTGACCTCCGGCCTGGATGCGAGTCGAACCGCAGAGCTGACCGGGGCATGCCGGCACTGGGGGATGCGGATGGTCGGCCCCAACTGTCTGGGTATCGCCAATACGGAAGAGTCCGTTCGCATGGATGCGACCTTCGCCGTGACGAAGCCGCCGCCGGGCACCGCAGGGGTCGCCGTGCAGTCCGGTGGAGTCGGCATCGCGCTTCTCGACGGGCTCTCCCGCTTGGGCATCGGCATCTCCAGCTTCGTCTCGCTGGGCGACAAACGCGATGTCAGCAGCAATGACCTCCTGCAGTGGTGGGAGGACGACGGAAGGACCGAACTGGCGCTGCTCCACCTGGAATCCTTCGGCAATCCCCGCGCCTTCTCCCGTACGGCTCGACGAGTCGCCCGCCGCATGCCGGTGCTCACCGTCGACGCCGGGCGCTCGGAAGCGGGCCGCCGCGCCGCTGCCTCCCACACGGCGGCAGCGGCAACCCCGACCATGACCCGCCGGGCACTGTTCACCCAGGCCGGCATCACCGCCACCCGCACCCTCGGCGAGCTGCTGGACACCGCGGCGCTGCTGCACTGCCAGCCGCTGCCCGCCGGCAGGCGGGTCGCCGTGGTCTCAAACGCCGGAGGCGCCGGAGTGCTTGCCGCAGACGCGTGCGTGGATGCGGGCCTTGCCGTCCCCGAGTTGCCGTCGGACCTCAAGGGAGAACTATTTTCCCTGCTTCCGGCGGGTGCCGGTATCGGCAACCCGATCGACACCACGCCAGCGGTGACCGTGCCGGAACTGAGCGAGTGTGTGGATCGGCTCGCACGTTCAGGCGCGGTGGACGCCGTCCTGGTGGCCCTGGTGCCGACCGCGTTGGCCACGGCTGTCGGCACTGACCTGGTCACAGCGGTGACGTCCCCGGCGCCGCAGGCCTGCTCCGACGTACCGCTCGTGGCGGTGCTGCTCGACCAGCCCGAGCGCGTCCGGCTGCTCCGCACCGAGGACGGGAAGGCGGTGCCCGCTTACGGCGAACCGCAGTCGGCGGCCAGGGCCTTGGCTTACGCCGCCGAGCGGGCAAGCTGGCTGACCAGGCCACAGGGCAGGGTGGTGGATCCGGCCGGTGTCGACCTCCCACGGGCACGCGCACTCGTGGAGGCGTTCCTCGTGCGGGAGCCGGCCGGTGGCTGGCTGGACGCGCGAGAGACCGAACCGTTCCTCGGCTGCTACGGAATTCCCCGACTGCCACAGGCATGCGCCATCACCGAGCAGGAAGCGGTCGACGCCGCTGCACGCCTTGTGGGACACGATGGTGCTGTGGTGCTCAAGGCCCAGGGCCCCGGCCTCGTCCACAAGAGCGAGCGGGGCGCCGTCCTCCTCGATCTGCGCGGCGAACGCCAGGTGCGGGATGCCTACCGTGACCTGACAGGCCGCCTCGGCACCGGCATGACCGAAGTGCTTGTGCAGCCGATGGCTGCCCGCGGGACGGAGTTGCTGGCCGGCGTGGTCCAGGACGACGTCTTCGGAGCCCTGGTCCTCTTCGGGCTCGGTGGCACCACCAGCGAGTTGCTCGCCGACCACGCCGCGCGCCTCGCCCCCCTCACCGACACCGACGTCCATGAACTCCTCACCGCACCGCGCTGTGCGCCGCTGCTGTTCGGCTACCGGGGGAGCGGCCCGGCCGATGTTGCGGGCCTGGAGGATCTGCTGGCACGTCTCTCCCAGATGGCCGACGACCTTCCCGAGCTCGCCGAAGCGGAATGCAACCCGGTCATCGCCGGGCCGGACGCCGTCACCGTCGTCGACGCCCGGGTACGTCTGCTGCCGCGCCACGCGCGCGATCCCTACCTGCGCCGGCTGCCGTGAGGCCGGGCACGAGCGGAGAGGGCCGGAGATGAAGCGCCGACGGGTCGGAAGTGTCATGACCGCGGATGTCGTCCGCGCGTACCGCGAGACACCGGCCGGGGAGATGGCGCGGTGGCTGGCGGAGTACGACATCAGCGGTCTGCCGGTGGTGGACGCCGACGACAAGGTGATCGGGGTCGTGTCCGCGACGGACCTGGAGCGCGTGCGGAGAAGGACCGGCAGTGACGCCGACCTCGATGCCGGCACGCTGATGTCCGCTCCGGCACGTACGGTCCGCGCCGACGACTCCGTGGTGCGGGCGGCCCGCCTGATGAGCGCAAGCGGCGTCGAGCGGCTTCCCGTGGTGGACGAGGAGGCACGGCTCGTCGGCATGCTCACCCGGCGTGACGTGCTGCAGATCTTCGCCCGTCCGGACTCGGCCATCCGCGACGAGGTGATGGACGACATCGTGGTGCGGGCGTTGTGGCTGAGTCCGACGAGTGTGGACGTCTCGGTCCACGACGGGGTGGTGACCGTTGCGGGGAGCCTGGAGAGCAGTGGCCAAGTGGCCGTCGCGGTATGGATGATGCGACAGGTTGACGGCGTCACCGCGGTCGTCAACCGCCTTACCTATTGGCGCGAGGCTCCCTACCAGCAGCCGTTGTAGCCGACCGTCCTGACCGTGCCGACCGGGGCCGTCCACCGCACCTGAGCACTGCCGAGTGTGCCGCCCGCGGAATCGACACCGATGTGCAAAGGAGGCTCTTTCGTCATTACCGCGGAGACACTGTGCCGCTGGTCAGTGTGCCACTGGGACGCCCGAGGGTCGCAGGTCCGGCGGGCACGGGTGCGGGGCCGAACGGGCTCACCTGGGAATTTGTGGGGCGGGGGCCGTGCCGGCCTGGCACGCTGCCGCGTCAGGAGCCACGATGGGAACAGCGGGGGTGACGTCGCACCCAGCCGGAGGGCGCCATGGGCAGTGCGGAGGCATTCTCACCGGAGCGGCCGATCCGGGTGTTCCTGGTCGACGATCACGAAGTCGTCCGGCGCGGTGTGCAGGACCTGCTCGACGCCGAACCCGACATCGAGGTGGTGGGCGATGCCGGGACGGCCGACCATGCGCTGGCCCGCGGCCCGGCGCTGCGACCGGATGTCGCGGTGCTGGACGTACGGCTGCCGGACGGGAACGGCGTCTCCGTGTGCCGGGAGCTGCGCTCGCGTATGCCGGATCTGGGCTGTCTGATGCTCACCTCGTTCGACGATGACGATGCACTGCTCGACGCGATCATGGCCGGCGCGGCCGGCTATGTGCTGAAGGAGATCAAGGGGGCCGACCTCGTCACCGCGGTGCGTACGGTTGCCTCCGGGCGCTCGATGCTCGACCCGGCGACCACGACGCGCCTGATGAGCAGCCTGCGGGGCGAGAAGACCGAGACGGAACCGGAGGCGGATGCGCTGTCCGGGCTGTCCCCGCGGGAGAGGGAGATCCTCGGCCTGATCGGGGAGGGTATGACGAATCGTCAGATAGGTAAGCGCCTCTACCTGTCGGAGAAGACCGTCAAGAACCACATCTCCCGCCTGCTGGCCAAACTCGGTGTGGAACGGCGTATCCAGGCGGCCGTCCTCGCCACGCAGGCCGCCGCGCCACGTGATGAGGCCGCCGGGTCGCATCAGAGCTGAGGAGTGCGGTACGGCGTGCGTCACCCTGCGTACGTCACCCTGGGGGGCGGCGCAGCGGTACGTGCCACACCAGTCTCGTCCCGCCTTCGGCGGGTGCCTCAAGGGTCATTTCGCCGCCCAGGGTCTCTGCCCGTTTGGCCAGGTTGTTCAACCCGCTGCGCCTGCCGTCTCTCGGCATGCCGACACCGTTGTCCTTGACTGCCAGCGTCAGACTCCCGCCGCGGACGACCAGGGATACGTCCACGGCGGTTGCGTGCGCATGCCGTGCGATGTTGCTCAGCGCCTCGCCGAGCACCGCAGGCACCTGCTCGGCGATCTCGGCCGGTACGTCGGTGTCGATGAGCCCCTCCATGTGCAGGGCTGGGGTGAGGCCCAGAGTGCGAGTTGCCTGATCCACCACGGCGACCGTGCGAACACGCAGTCCGTTGGCGGTCCGGGGGGTGTCGTGGGTGCGGAGCCCGAAGATGGTGGACCGGATGATCTTGATCGTCTCGTCCAGATCATCCACCGCCCGCAACAGCCGTTCACTGGCTTCCGGGTGATCGACGAAACGCAGCGCACTCTGCAGCGTCATGCCGGTGGCGAAGAGTCGTTGGATGGCCAGATCGTGCAGGTCGCGGGCGATGCGTTCGTGGTCCTTGAGCAGGGCCAGCTGTTCGGCGCCCTGCCGTTGATCGGCCATCTCCATCGCGAGGGCAGCCTGACCTGCGAATGTCAGCAGCGGTGCGGTCTCCGGCTCGGCGAACGGATCACGACCGTGTAGCCGGGCCAGCAACAGCACCCCGCGCACCCGCTCGCCGGTGATCATCGGAACGGCGACCGCGGGTCCCAGCCCCTTCCAGCGGGGTGGGCCGGTGGTGATGCGGGGATCGTGCTCGACATCGAGGCTGATCAATGGACCTCCGGCCGTGATCGCCGCGCCTGCGAAGGATCCGTGACGGAGAAGAACCAGGTCGCGGTGGGCATCGGCCTCCACGCCGACGGCGAGCGCCACCCTCATGTTGTCGTCGTCGGGCACTGCGAGCACACCGAGGTCGGCGGAGAGGATACGCACGGCGTGGTCCAGGATCTTCTCAAGGACGTTGGTGTCGTCCGCGACGGGCAGCAGACCGGCGACGATCTCACCGTTGGCCTCCAGCCACCGCTGACGATAGCGAGCTTCCTCGTACAGGCGGGCGTGCTCGATGGCCACGCCGGCCGCGACTGCCAGTGTGGACAGCACGGTTTCGTCCGCGGCGTCGAATTCCCCGCCACCCCGTTTCTCCGTGAGGTAGAGATTCCCGAAGACCTCGTCGCGGACCTTGATCGGTACTCCGAGAAACGATCGCATCGGTGGGTGGTGCGGAGGGAATCCGTACGATGCGGGGTGGTCGCTCAGCTCGGCCAGGCGTAGCGGCAGGGGGTGGCGAATCAGCTCACCCAGAATCCCGTGGCCCGCCGGAAGCTTGCCAATGGCCTCGACCTGCTCCTCGGAGATTCCGACAGGCAGGAACTGGGAGAGCCGGGCGTTGGCACCGATCACACCGAGCGCCCCGTATTCGGCGTCCACAAGCGCGACCGCGGCCTCGACGATACGGCGCAGGACCTGTGGCAGCTCCAGCCCCTTGCCCACGGACAGCACCGCTTCGAGCAGCAGGTGGGGCGCTCCACCCTTGCTGCGTTCCACCGCCTGGAGGCGTTCTCGCAACTCTTCCGGCAGCGCACCCAGCTGCCACCGTGTCTCGTCGCCCCGTTCAGCATTCTCGTCACCCACGACGCCCTCCGGCGTGGCCGTCCAGGGGTGCGGCCACACCTCCTACGGTAGTGACCGCGGGCCGGTGGGCACCTTGAAGCAAGGTGGCGCCGTGGGCCGTGCGGTCCCCTCGCAGCCCCCATTGGCTCATTGGCCGAGGACGGAGGGCGCAGCAGGCTCGATGGCGTGGAGCGGGCGTACCGTCGTCCTGAAAGAACGCGGGTGACGAGTGACGATGGGTATATACCGTGGCACTACCCGGGAGAAGGACACCCATGGAGCCGGAAATCATCACCGTTGGGCTCGACGGCTCACCAGAAAGTCTGGCGGCTGCACAGTGGGCGGCTGACGAAGCGGACCGGCGGCAATTCGTGCTGCGACTTCTGCATGCCTGGATACTGCTCGCTGCTGAAGCGGCGGACACACCACCCGATCGCGACCAGAACGCCGGGGCACGGCGGATCGTGCGTCAAGCAGTGGAAGAGGTGCGCGAACGCCATCCGCATCTGCAGATCATCGAGGACCTGGTGGGATCCGAGGCCGAGCCCGCGCTTCTGCGTGCTGCGGACGAGTCGCGGATGGTCGTACTGGGGTCGCGGGCTCTGGGGATGTGGGAGAGCTTTGCGCTCGGCGATGTCAGCCTGGACGTGGTGGGCCGGGCCGAAGGGCCGGTCGTCCTCGTCCGCCGGGGTGCCGGTGCGAAGCCGGAACGCGCTGGGGCCGCGGGCGACCGCGATGGTCCCGGCCCGCGCATCGTCGTCGGAGTGAGCCTCAACGGACCTTGCGATCCACTCCTCGCGTTCGCCTTCGATGCCGCGGTGAGCCGCGGACTTCCGCTGCAGGCCGTACACGGCCGTGCGCTCCCCGTCCACGCCTACGCGCCCTGGGGCGTCGACCCCGATGTCGCGGCGGAAGTCGCCAAGGAGGCGGACGGTGAGCTGCGCGATGCCATCCGTCCGTGGCGGGAGCGCTTCCCCGACGTGCCGGTGGAGCTGACCGTGCTGCCGGAGAGCCCGACCCGGGCCATCGTCCAGACGGCCCCCGGGGCCGAACTTCTGGCAGTCGGCCGTCGGCGGCATCGCCCGCTCCTCGTGCCACGCGTCGGCCCTGTCGCGCACGCCGCCATCCATCACGCGACCTGCCCCGTCGCAGTGGTCCCCCACGACTGAGCGCGTGCATGGCCATGCGCGGCGTACGGCGATCCCGCAGCGGTCCGGCCGCTCAGGCCGGCTCTGTGGGCTGTGTCCGGGTTGCTTGTGAATGCGCCCGCACTCCCTCCAGGTCGTCGTACGCCGTCTGCTGCAATTGCGCGGCCAGATCGCTCATCGCGCGGCTGGCTGCCAGTTCGTCGCCGATTTCCGGGACGTCCACGTCCTCCGGTTTGCACTGGGCCTTGCCGTGCCCGGTAAGCGAGGTGGTACCGGTATCGAGCACCATGCGCGCCTTGGTCGTCCCGGCTTCCTCGAAGAGGTAGAGCCGGACTCCCCACTCTCCGGTCCTGGCCATGATCTGCCTCCCGTGTCAGCGACCTGGCATGGGTCCCGCGCTGTGCGGTGACGCCGCAGCCGCGGGGCGGACCGCCAATGTGTTCGGCGCCCCGCGATGCCACTGTGGGACGAGGCCGCCGCGGGCGGGGAGGGGCTGACCTTCCCTGGGCAGGACCCGACTGGCCCCCCTTGAGTGCGAAGCGCCGGTGGTCTTCGCGTCGTAGGCTTGCTATGCCGGTTCGCGGCATCACCGCTCGTCGTGAGTGAGGCGTGCGATGTCGTCCTCGATGCGTTGGACGAGCGGTCCGACGGCGGCTGCGACCTGCGGTGACAGGCCGGGGCCGAGGCTGGTGTCGGCGGCTTCGACGGCGTAGACGAGCAGCTCTCCGGGCAGCCGGTCCAGTGTGCGGGCGAGCCGGACGGTGTCGCCCAGCGAGAAGCCGTGGGAGCTGATCTCGCCGCGGGGCGCCTGCGGCAGATCGCCATCGAGCCGTAGCCGGTGCACGCGTCCGGGCCGGGCGGGACGGGCGTGCGCGGCGTCCACGACGATGGCCAGGCGGACGCCTTCCCAGGCGCTGATCAACCGCGCCGGATCGCCGTCGGTGCAGGTGAGCCTGGTGCCATGGGGGAGCGGGCGCTGCTTCTCGCGTTGCGCGAGCCCGGCCACGACTGCCCAGCCCACGCCGTCGTCGTGGCGGTAGTCGTTGCCGACACCGGTGACGGCGACCGGTGCGAAGGCGGCGGAATTCTTCATGGCGCCATGAAACTTCCCCTCCGTGGCCAGGCGGCGGCTCTGCTGCAGGTTTGGGGTGCACCCGGGCCCGTCCGGGGGACGGAGGGGGCCGTATGGGCCACTGCGCGGACCGTCGGCAACGCCCCGTACCAGCGCGAGCACATACTGGCCGCGTTGGCATGATCCATGCCGGAAGGCGGGCGATGACGGGCGACGGAACCACCGCGGTGATGGGCACGGACGGGCTGGACGCGTTGATCCGCGTGCTCGCCGCCCGTGGACGTACGGTCATTGGGCCGACCGCACGCGACGGGGCGATCGTGCTGGCCGAGATCGCCGGCGGCGACGAACTGCCGTACGGCTGGGGTGTCGAGCTGGAGGCCGGGCACTACCGGGTGCGGCGTCGCGAAGACGGCGCCGCCTTCGCGCACAGTGCGGGACCGCAGTCGTGGAAGACCTATCTGCATCCGCAGCGAGAGCGGGAGTGGACTGCCGAGCGTGGGGCCGACGGCACGCTGACGGTGACCGTGGACGACCCGCCGGCGCCGTCGTACACCTTTCTCGGGGTGCGCCCCTGCGATCTGCGGGCCATCGCCGTGCAGGACCGGGTACTGGCCGGCGGCCCGCACACCGACAGCCGCTATCGTGCGCGCCGCCAACGGGCTTTCCTGGTGGCCGTGGAGTGTACCGAGCCGGGCGCCACCTGCTTCTGCACGTCGATGGGTGCCGGACCCGCCGTCGACGGCGGCTACGACCTCGCGCTGACCGAGGTGGTCGACGGCGGTGACCATCGGTTCTGGGTGCGAGCCGGCAGCGACGAAGGCGAATCCGTGCTGGCCCAACTCCCGCGCCGGCCCGCCGACGGCGCGACCGTAGCCGCTGCTCAGGCGGGGGTCGTTGAGGCGGCCGACCGTATGGGGCGCAGCATGCCGCCCGTGGACCTCCAGATGCTGATGCGCGGCACGTTGCAGGCCGAACGCTGGAACGATGTCGCCTCGCGCTGCCTGACCTGCGGCAACTGCACCATGGTCTGCCCGACGTGCTTCTGCACCACCGCCGAGGACGTGACCGATCTGACGGGTGACCACGCCGAGCGGTGGCGGCGCTGGGAGTCCTGCTTCGACCTGGAGTTCTCCCATCTGCCGGGCGGTCCGGTACGGGCGACCGGCCACAGCCGCTACCGGCAGTGGGCCACCCACAAGCTCGGCACCTGGTACGACCAGTTCGGCAGCTCGGGCTGTGTCGGGTGCGGTCGGTGCATCGTGTGGTGCCCGGTCGGGATCGACATCACCGAGGAAGCTCACGCCCTCCACCAGGAGCGACAAGCCGCCGCCGGACCGGAGGAGACCACACCATGACGGCCGGCCGGCACGGCTTCCTGGCCGCGCTGCAACCCGGCCACCGCGACCGACTGCTCGGCTTCGCCCACGAGGTGTCCATCCCCGCGGCCCGGCGCATCTTCGACGAGGGCGGCACGGCCGATCGGTTCTGGATCATCCGCTCCGGGCTGGTCGCCCTCGATGTACACGAGCCGGGCCGCGGGGCGATGGTCGTCGAGACCCTGGGCGAGGGTGAACTGCTCGGCTGGTCCTGGCTGTTCGATCCGTACCGATGGCACCTGGGTGCACAGACCCGGAGCGCGGTCGAGGCGTATGAGTTCGACGCGCGGCAGGTCCGTGCCGCCATCGACGAGGATGCGGCATTTGGTCTCGCAGTGACCCGGTGCGTCGCCGCCGTGGCCATCGGCCGACGGCTGCGCGCCGCCCGCACCCGCCTGCTGGATCTGTACGGCCCGGCAGGCGACAAGACGGTGGCGTCCGACGGGGGAGCACCATGACGACCGCTCGCCCGGCACTCGTGCCGCTCCCGTACCGGGTGGTGGGGCGCACGCAGGAGACTCCGGACATCGCCGAGATCGTCCTCGAACCCGTGGCGTCCGAGCTGCCGCCGTTCCGCCCAGGGCAGTTCGCGATGGTGTACGCCTTCGGCGTCGGAGACATCCCGCTGTCGCTGAGCGGCATCGACGGGCAGCGGCTGACCCACACCATCCGAGCGGTCGGTGCGGTCTCCCGGGCTCTGCACGACCTCCGGCCCGGACACACCGCTGGGGTACGAGGTCCGCTGGGGACCGGCTGGGACCTGCCCGCCGACGCCGGGCGTGATCTGCTGATCGTCGCCGGCGGCCTCGGTCTTGCGCCGTTGCGGCCGCTGGTGCGTGACGCGCTTGCCGCACCCCGGCGGTTCGGGCGTCTGAACATCCTGGTCGGCACCCGCACCCCCGGCGACCTGCTCTGCGCCCGGGACATCGACGGTTGGCGGGCGGCCGGTGCCCGTGTCCAGGTCACCGTCGACCGCCCTGATGAACAGTGGCAGGGCGACGTCGGTGTGGTGACCGACCTCCTGGACCGGGCCGAGTTCGATCCAGCCAGCGCAACCGCCTTCATCTGCGGGCCCGAGGTGATGATCCGGGCCACCGCCCGGGACCTCGTCCACCGAGGTCTCGCACCGGACCGGATCCGGGTTTCCCTGGAGCGCACCATGCACTGCGGCACCGGGCACTGTGGCCACTGCCAGCTCGGCCCGCTGCTGCTGTGCCGCGACGGGCCGGTCGTCACCTGGTCCCGGGCCGAACCCCTCCTTGTCGTACGGGAGTTGTGACATGGCGGCGATGTATGAAAGGCGCCCGCAGCTGGCGGTGTGGAAGTTCGCCTCCTGCGACGGCTGCCAGCTCACCCTGCTCGACTGCGAGGACGAACTCCTCGGCATCGCCGAGCGGGTGGAGATCGCCTACTTCCTGGAGGCGTCCAGCGTGCCCGGGCCGGGACCGTACGACCTGTCACTGGTCGAAGGCTCGGTCACGACCGCGCAGGACGCCGAGCGGATCCAGCGGATCCGCGCCGCCTCCCGCCGTCTGGTCACCATCGGCGCCTGCGCGACCGCGGGCGGCGTCCAGGCGTTGCGCAACTACGCCGACGTCGCCGAGTTCCAGGCCGCCGTCTACGCCCGACCGGACTACGTCGACACCCTCGCCACCTCCACCCCCGTCAGCGCACACGTCCCGGTCGACTTCGAACTACGCGGCTGCCCCATCGACCGCGGTCAGCTGATCGAGGTCATCACCGCGTTCCTGGCCGGCCGCACGCCCGATGTGCCCGCCCACAGCGTGTGCTTCGAGTGCAAGCGGCGCGGCACCGTCTGTGTGACCGTCGCGCACGGCACCCCCTGCCTGGGACCGGTCACCCACTCCGGCTGCGGCGCGCTGTGCCCCACCTTCAACAGGGGCTGCTATGGCTGCTTCGGCCCGTCGAACTCGACCAACTTCCCCTCCTTCATCCCGCTGCTGCGCCGTGACGGCATGGACACGCTGGACGTGGTGCGGGTGCTGAGTACGTTCAACACCGCCGCGCCGGAGTTCGAGGCGGCCGCACGGAAGGAACTTTCCGAGTGACCCCCCGCGAATCGAAGGTGCTGCGGGTGGAATCGCTCGCCCGGGTCGAAGGGGAGGGCGCGCTGCATCTGCGCATCCACGACGGCGATGTGGCCGCGGCTCAGCTGAGGATCTACGAACCTCCGCGATTCTTCGAGGCGTTCCTGCGCGGACGCTCCTACACCGAGCCGCCCGACCTCACCTCGCGGGTGTGCGGCATCTGCCCCGTCGCCTACCAGATGAGCGCCTGCCGCGCGGTCGAGGACGCCTGCGGCATCGTCGTGGACGGGCAACTGGCCGCGCTGCGTCGGCTCCTCTACTGCGGTGAGTGGATCGAGAGCCAGACCCTCCACATCTACCTGCTGCACGCCCCCGACTTCCTGGGCGGCGACAGCGTCATCGACCTCGCGCGTACCCACCGCACCGATGTGGAGCGGGGCCTTGGTCTCAAGCAGACCGGCAACGCCATCATGGAACTACTCGGCGGCCGCGCCATCCACCCGGTCAACGTACGACTCGGCGGCTTCCACCGCGTACCGGCCACGTCGGAACTGCGGCCCCTCGCCGAACGGCTGAAGCGCGCCCGGGACGACGCGGAGGCGACCGTGCGCTGGGTCGCCGGCTTCGACTTCCCCGACGCCGGCATCGACACCGAACTGCTCGCACTCGCCGAAACCGGCACCTACGCCATCGACTCCGGGACCCCCACCACGATGGCCGCCCCGAGCTCCGCCGACCTGCCCGCGGACACCGACCGTGCGCTGCCCACCCGTAGCTTCGCGCTTCCCACGTTCCCCGATCATGTCGTCGAGACCCAGGTGCCGCACTCGACCGCCCTGCACTCCCTGCTCGACGGGCGCCGTCACCTCACCGGCTCGCTCGCCCGCTACGCCATCAGCGGCCGCTGGCTACCGCCCGACGTCCTCCAGGTCGCCCAGGAGACCGGACTGGGGGACCCACGAGAGGGCACGGTGTGCCGCAACCCGTATCGCAGCATCGTCGTCCGCGCCGTCGAGGTGCTGTACGCGGTCGGCGAGGCCCTGCGCCTGATCGACGCCTACGAACCTCCGCCCAGCCCCTGTGTCGACGTACCGGCACGGGCAGGAACCGGACATGGTGCGACGGAGGCACCCCGCGGCCTCCTCTACCACCGCTACACCCTCGACCCCCACGGAACTGTTGCCGAGGCCGCCCTCGTCCCGCCGACCGCCCAGAACCAGGCCGCGATCGAACAAGACCTGCGCCGCACGGTGCAAGAACGCCTCGGCGCCGGCAGTCCCCCCACCGACGACGAGCTGACCACCCTGTGCGAACGGGTGATCCGCAATCACGATCCGTGCATCTCCTGTTCCGCGCATTTCCTCGACCTGACCGTCGAACGCCATGCCTGACAGGGCCCACCAGACCTTGCCAGGTCCCACCCGGCCCTACTGGTGGAGCCTCGGGCGAGGCAGGCTCGTGAGCACGGGGCTCCCTCGTGGCGGGAGCCGTACGGAACCGGCCTAGGCGACCCGGAGGGACTGGCCAGATGAGGCACCGCGACGTTGCCGACCTGATGACGCCCAACGCGGTCGCCGTCCAGCCCGGCACCTCGTTCCGGGAGATCGCGCACCTGCTTGATGAGTACGACATCACCGCTGTACCGGTCCTCGACGAGAACGAGCGGCCGGTAGGCGTGGTGTCCGAGGCCGATCTGCTGCGCAGGCAGATCACGAAGCCGGGGCCCGGCACCGCCGAGGCGCTCATGTCGAGCCCGGCCGTGGTGGCGCGGCCCGGGTGGAGCGTGGTTCGGGCCGCCAGGACCATGGAGGAGAAGAAGGTCAAGCGACTGCCAGTGGTCGACGACTCCGGCCGTCTCATCGGGGTGATCAGCCGCAGCGACCTCCTGCAGCTCTTCTTGCGGCGTGACCGTGCCATCCAGGAGGAGATCCTGGAGGACGTGCTGACGCGGACGCTGGGTCTCGCACCGTCCGCCGTCACAGTGGATGTCGCCGGCGGCACGGTGACGCTCAGCGGCACCTTGGAGCGCACATCGCTCGTCCCCATCGCCGTCCGGCTGTGCGAAAGCGTCGACGGCGTGGTCGAGGTGATTGACCGGCTCACGTCGGTACGGGACGACACCGCCACGGAGCGGCAAAAGGAAGTGGAGCCGACCCAGCCGGCATGGGAGCGGACTCAGGAAGGAGAGGGAGCATGAGCAGCCACGACGTGTACGAACCGGTGGTGGTGGGGGTTTCCCGCTCCGCGACGGCTCAGAGAGCAGTGGACTGGGCGGCGGATGCCGCAGCCAGGCGGGGTCGGCCGTTGTGCTTGGTACATGCTCAGGAGTGGCCTGCCGGCGCCGCCCCGAAAGACCGGCACGACTCACCGGACCAGGCATGGGCATCGCACTTCCGGGCTACCGGGCAGTCGCTGCTGGAGGGCTTCCGGGAGTCGACGGAGATGCGGGTGCCGGGGCTGCAGATCATCACGCGGGTGCTCGACGGACGCCCGGCAGCCGTTCTTCGTGACGTCGCCGAGGACGCCTCCCTGCTGGTGGTCGGTGCTCATCGGGTGTCCGGGCCGGGCGAGGCCTTCACCTTCGGCGGGGTGGGACCGGCGCTCGTCGGGCATCCTCCGTGCCCGGTCGTGCTCGCGCTGGAGCCGACGCACGCGGGCGCACCCTCCGGGCCCGTCATGGTGGGGGTGGACGGGTCCGCGGCCTCGGCCCCTGCGGTGTCGTTCGCCTTCGAGGAGGCGGCGGCGTGCGGTGCGGAACTGCTGGCGGTGCAGGTACGGCGACCGCGCTACGGCGACTGGCCCGAGGACCTGCAGGAGTCCTATATCGATGTCTCCGAGGCGCTCGCCGGCTGGCCGGAGAAGTACCCGCAGGTCGCGGTGCGGCACGAGGTGCTGATGGGAAGCCCGGCGGTGAAGCTGGCCGAGGCGGCCGCGGCCGCACGCTGTCTGGTGGTGGGATCACGCGGGGTGGGCGGTTTCCGCGGCATGGTGCTCGGTTCGACCAGCCGCACCCTCTCGCACTTGGCGCCCGGCCCGCTGGTGGTCGTCCCGCGGGAGGCTGTGTGACAGCGGACCCCACGCGACCTCACAGAGGCGCGCCCTGGGTACGTTCGACCAGGAACTGAGTACAACCGTCCAGGGTGGTCAGGCGAGGCGTGTCCTCGTCGTCGATACGGATTCCGGTGCGCCTACTGAGGATCTCGATAAAGCTCAGAAAGTCCAGTGAGTCCATTTCGAGGGCGTCCCTGAACGTGCTGTCGGGCCTTAGCGCGCCGACGTCGGCTCCCGGGATAACCTGCTCGATGGCGTCCCGCACCACGTCCAGTGCCTCGTCGCGATTCATAGCTCCTCCGGATGCTGCAAAAGACGGTCGACGACCGTCAGAAAGCGGGCGCCAGTGACACCGTCGGTCGCCCGGTGGTCAGCGGACAGGGTGGCCGTGACCTGGGGGTGCACTCCGAGCATTCCGTCCGCGGCACACGGCCGCTCGACGACGCGGCCGAAGCCGACCAGCGCCACCTGGGGCGGATAGATCACACCGAAGACGGTCTCCACGCCCTGATCGCCGAGGCTGGTGACGGTGAGCGTCGCCTCGGACACTTCGGAGCCGCGCAGCCGGCCGCCGCGGGCGCGGCCAACCAGGTCCTTCAACTGGGACATCAGCTGCGTGAGGCCGAGGCCGTCGGCGTCGCGCAGGGCGGGCGCGACGAGTCCGCCGCCGCGCAGCGACACGGCAACTCCGAGGTGTACGCCGTCGCCCGGCGTGAAATGGTCCTCGTTCCAGAATCCGTTGAGGTCCGGTACTTCCCGAGCCGCCAGCGCTGTCGCCTTCAGGAGCAGGGCTGCGGGCAGCAGCCGTTCGTCGAGCGCGGCGCGCCGGTTGTGTGCGTGCAACCAGTCCATCGCCGCGGCCATGTCGACCGTCGTGGCCAGGTAGTAGTGCGGCACCTCGCGGTTCGCGCGTGCCATGAGCCCGGCGATCGCCCGGCGTGCGCCAGCCGAGTCGCCTCGGGGAGGCTGGGTGGGAGAAGGGCGGCGGGCAGGGGAGGGCACAGGCGGGGCACCCTCGGCGGCCCTGCGCACGTCCGCAGCCCGGATGACGCCGCGCCGACCGCTGCCCGTCAAAGAAGCCAGGTCGACGGCGAGTTCGGCGGCCAGCCGCCGGGCGAGCGGACTTGCCCGTACGCGCGGCGGCCGGGACACGGAGCCGACGGCCAGGTCGATGTCGGTACGGGTGATGCGCCCGCCAGGTCCGGAACCGTGGAGCGTCTGCAGATCGATACCGCTCCGCTCGGCAAGATGCCGGATCAGCGGTCCGGCCTCGGCGGGTCCGCCGCCGGCGGACGGGGGAGCGGCTTGGGGTACGGCTGCCGTCTCCAGCGGCGCCGTGGTTCGCCCGGTCCGTGCGGCCACACCGGCCTTCTTCGGAGGTGCGGCAGCCTCTTTCCCTCCACCGTGCTTTTTGGGCCGGGACTTGGGCGACACCGGTTCGATGAGTGCGAGCGGTGCGCCCACCGGTACCGTTGTGCCCGGCTCCACGAGCAGCCGGCTCACCGTGCCGGTCTCGAAGCACTCCACCTCGACCGCGGACTTCGCCGTCTCGACGACCGCGACCGGGTCCCCCCTGGCCACCTGATCGCCGGGCCCCACCAGCCATTCCTGGAGTACTCCCTCGTCCATGTCGGCGCCGAGCGAGGGCATCACGAACTCGGCCATGTCAGTCCACCGCCCGGTATGCCGCCGCGACGATGTCGGCGGTCTGCGGGAGCGCGGCTTCCTCAAGCTGCCGGGCGTACGGAATAGGCACTTCCGCACTGCAGACGCGCTCCACCGGTGCGTCCAGCTCGTAGAAGGAGCGCTCGGTGATCCGAGCGGACACCTCAGCCGCCAGACTGCCGGTGCGCCATGCCTCGTCCACGATCACCACCCGGTGGGTACGGGCCACAGAGGAAGCCAGGGCCGCGTTGTCCAGCGGTCGCAGGGTCCGTAGATCGATCACTTCGGCGCTGAGCCCTTCGGCGGCCAGCTCGTCCGCCGCGGCCAGGGCCTTCGGCAACGATCCGCCGTACGTGATGACGGAGAGATCGGTGCCGGCCCTCCGGACCGCGGCGTGGTCGAGATCCGAGGCGTCGTCGGGAGCCGGGCTGAGCGAGCCGGTGGCGTTGTACAGGCTGCCGTGCTCGAAGAGCAGCACCGGGTCGGGGTCGGCGAGCGCGGAGGCGAGCATGTACCGGGCATCGTCGATGGTGGCCGGAGCCAGTACGCGGATGCCCGGGATGTGCGCGTACCAGCCCTCCAGGCTGTGCGAGTGCTGGGCGGCCAACTGCCGCCCGGCGCCGGTGGTCATCCGGATCACCAAGGGGACCGCGAGCTGGCCGCCGGACATGTGCAGCAATGTGGCGGCGTTGTTGAGGATCTGATCGAGGGCGAGCAGGCTGAAGTTCACGGTCATGATCTCGACGATGGGCCGCATCCCGTTGAGGGCGGCCCCGATGCCGGCGCCCACGAAAGCGGACTCCGACAGCGGGGTGTCGCGAACGCGCTCCGGGCCGAACTCCTCCAGCAGGCCGAGACTGACGCCGAAGCAGCCGCCGTACCATCCGACGTCCTCACCCATCAGAAAGACCCGGTCATCGCTGCGCAACGCCTCTCGCAGCGCCTCGCGCAGGGCTTCCCGGTACGTCGTTTCCGGCTCCTTCGTGCGCTCGGCGGTGTCCACCATCGTCATCCCACCTCCGCGGCTCCTCCGGTCACGTGGCGCGTCAGGTCTTCGACCAGTTCCTGCGGCGCACGCTCCGCCGCCTCGACCGCACGGTCGAGCTCGTCGCTCACCCGGCTCTCCGTCGCCGCGAGCTCGGAATCGTCCAGCTCGCCGTCCTCCCGCATGCGTCCCGTGAGCCTGTCGAGTGGGTCCTGCTGCTTCCACCGCTCGATTTCCGCCTTGTCGCGATAGCGGTCGGGGTCGTACATGGAGTGCGCGCGGAAGCGGTAGGTACGCATTTCGAGGAAGTGCGGCCCGGAGCCGCCCCTGATCGCCTCCGTGGCCCGCTGCGCGGCACGCTCGACGGCCTCGACGTCCATACCGTCAACGGCCCAGGCCACCATGCCGTACGACCCGGCGCGCATGGCCAGGTCGGTCTGCGCCTCGTGCCGCTCCACGGCCGTGCCCATGGCATAGAGGTTGTTCTCACAGATGAGCAGCAGAGGCAGGCCCCAGAGCGCAGCCAGGTTCGCCGTTTCGTGGAACTCTCCTTCGGCGAAGGCGCCGTCGCCGAAGAAGCAGCAGGTGACCCGCGGCAGCCCGCGCAGGTGATCGGCGAGTGCCAGCCCGGCGGCCAGCGGGATACCGCCGGCCACGATGGCGTTGCCGCCGTAGAACCGCCGGGCAGCGTCGAACAGGTGCATGGAGCCGCCACGCCCTCCGCTACAGCCGGTGGTCCTGCCGTACATCTCCGCCATCACCGCCTCGGCGGGGATGCCGCGGGCGAGTGCGTGGCCGTGTTCCCGGTAGGTGGAGACGACGGCGTCGTCCGCTGTCAGCGCCTCGTTGATGCCGCAGGCGACGGCCTCCTCCCCGATGTAGAGATGGACGAAGCCGCGGATCTTCGTGGCGCTGTAGAGCTCGACGCAGCGTTCCTCGAACCGGCGGATGCGCAGCATGGCTGTCAGCAGGGCGGCGCGGTGTTCACCGCGGCTTGCACGAGCCGTCGGCGCAGCGGTCCGCTGACCTGCCCTGGCCCGGGACGCGTTGGCTGTGGCATGTGCGTCGCCGAGGCCGCTCGGCGTCCGGCGGCTACGGGTTGTGCGGGAAGTGCTCATGCCGATTCCTCCAGGGTGGAGAGGTCGCCGGCAGGCAGGCCGAGTTCGCGGGAACGCAGCAGACGCCGCATCACCTTGCCGCTGCGGGTCTTGGGCAGGTTCTGTTCGAAGTCGATCTCTTTGGGAGCAACGGCGGGGCCGAGCCGCCGACGGGCAAAGCCCAGCAATTCGCGCTTCAGCGCCGGCGTCGCGGAGTTTCCCGGGCGCAGCGACACGAATGCCTTGACCACGTTCCCGGCGACGGGGTCGGGCCGGCCGATCACTCCGGCCTCGGCCACGGCCGGATGTTCCATCAGTGCGCTCTCCACCTCGAACGGCCCGATCAGGTGGCCCGCCGACTTGATGACGTCATCGGCCCGGCCGACGAACCAGTACCAGCCGTCCTTGTCCCGCCTGACCAGGTCTCCCGTCAGGTACCAGCCGTCGGCGAAGGCAGCCGCGTAGCGCCGCTCGTCATGCAGGTACCCGCGGAACATCGATGGCCATCCCGGACGCAGGGCCAGTTCCCCTTCCTCGTCCGGCTGTTCCAGAACGGTCACCCGGCCGTCGGCCACCAGGGCACGGCCGTCCTCAGCACGCTTCAGGACCGCCGCTTCCATGCCGGGCAGCGGACGTCCCATCGAGCCTGGCCGGATCTCGCACGCCGCATAATTGGCGATCATGATGCAGCCGGTCTCCGTCTGCCACCAGTTGTCGTGGATGGGCAGCCCGAGAACCTCCTGGCCCCACACGATGGCCTCGGGGTTGAGGGGTTCACCGACCGAGGCGATGAAGCGCAGCGCCGACAGGTCATAGGAAGCCGGCAGGTCGTGCGGTCCCTGCCGCGGCGTCGCGCGCATCAGCATGCGGAGCGCGGTGGGCGCCGTGTACCAGACGGTTACCCGCTGCTCGGCGAGAATCCGGTACCAGCGCCTGGTGTCAAAGTCTCCCTCGTCGACCACGAGCGTCACCCCGTGAGCGAGCGGGGCGATGATGCCGTACGACATACCAGTGACCCAACCGGGATCGGCGGTGCACCAGTAGACGTCATCGGGGTGCAGATCGAGTGCGGTGGCAGCGGTGGCGTGGTGGGCGACGACGGCATCGTGCACGTGGACCGCCCCTTTGGGGGCGCCGGTGGTCCCGCTGGTGAAGTGCAGCAGGGCAGGCGTTTCCGGTGGTGTGGGAGGGACGCTGAAGCTGTCCGGGGCGGCGGCCATCAAGGCGTCGAACGAGGACACTTCCGGCCGGTCTTCGGCTCCTGGTCCCACGATCAGGACGTAGTCCAGGCCGGGCAGTTCAGCCCGGCGGTCGGCGATCTTGCGGCGGTACAGATCCGCCGTGGTCACCAGCACCCGCCCGTCACCGAGCTGGAGACGCTGCGCTGCCGGGTCGGGGCCGAACGCGGAGAAGAGCGGGCACAGGACGCTGGTGTTCTTCAGCGTGCCCAGTACGGTCGTGTACAGCTCGGGGCAGCGGCCGAGCAGCGTGAAGACCCGGTCACCGCGGCCCACACCGAGTGACCGCAGCACCTGAGCGAAGCGCGCCGTGCGGCGCTTCAGCTCGGCGTAGGTGACGGAGGTAAGTGAGTCGTCACGTCCGATGCAGCGCAGGGCCACCTTGTCGCTCTGAGTGGCCGCGTGCCGGTCGACGGCCTCGTACGCCATGTTCAGCCCGCCGCTGGGAAGCCCTGTCAAGGCATCCCTCGCCCGCGACCAGGTGAATTCGTCCCGCGCCCGGTCGTAGTCGGTGAGGTTGGGGGTGGCGCGCGCCGCGGCGGCATCCTTGCGGATCGTGTCCCAGACCATGGCGGTTCCCTTCGGCGCGGGGCCTCCTTCCACGGTCGTCCAGGAGCGGCACTTCTGCATTGGGCCGAAGGGCCCGAGCCCGGGCCGGTAGGACCGGGCGTGGTCGAGGCGCACTCTCGCACTCGCCCCTCAGGCTGGCGCTGTGCGGGCCACGAGGCTCTCCTTTGCGTACCGACCTTGTTTCTCATTTGTGCGTATGTCTACATAAAGCTGAATATGGTGCTCTCGGATAGGCTGCTGTCGTAGGGAGAGCGGTGACGGTCGGAGTGCTGCTTGACCTCATGCCGAAGCGATGAGCGGCGCACGCGGCCGACTTGCCGGACGCTGGTCCGGCAAGTCCCCGCTGCAAAGTCGAGAAAGCTGCGGTAGTCCACATGACGACACCTTCCAGAGCAAACCGTCCGGTCGTCGTCGGCGTGGAATCCCATGTTCACTACCGAGTGCCACTGGCCTGGGCCGCGGACGAGGCGGAGCGTCGGCGCCTGCCGCTCGTAGTGGTACACGCACACGGAATGCCCACACCGGCAGGTGCCGAAGGCCATCTGCCCTCCTGGCAGCAGTGGCGGCACGCCGAGCGCGGGACGGCGGAGAACACCCTCGCCGAGGCTGTCGCCTTTGCCGAGTCGCGTCATCCGAACCTTTCCGTCAGCGGTCTGCTGGCCGAGGGCGAACCTTCCTGGGTTCTGCGCGAGCAGGGCGAGCGAGCGGCGATGATCGTGCTCGGCACTCGTTTCCTCTCGGCCCGGCAGGAACTCTTCACCTCCACGTCCGTGGCGCTTCCCGTGATGGCCCATGCGCGGTGCCCCGTGGTGGTGGTACGGGAATGGGAGCACGCCCTTGAGGAGAACCCGTTCCTCGTCGTCGGTGTCGACGGCAGCACGGCTTCGCAAGCCGCCGTGGACTTCGCGTTTGAAGAGGCCGCGCTGCGACGCGCCCGGCTGCGCGCCGTGTCGATGTGGCAGCGTCCGCTGCTCGGCGTTCTCGACGAAGACGCGGCGCTGGGGGAGTGCCGGTCGGTGCTCTACGAAGCGGTCGCGGGGCGACAGCAAAGCCATCCGGACGTCGACCTGCACCATGAGGTGGCGACAGGTCACCCTGTGGAAGTCCTGGTCCGGGAATCGCGGCACGCCCTCGCACTGGTGACGGGCACTCGGGGGCTGGGTGGCTTCGCCGGGATGCTTCTGGGCTCGGTGAGTCAGGGGGTTCTGCACCACGCACAGTGCCCGATCGTCACCGTCCCGCGCCCGGCTGGGCATCCCTGATCGCCGTGACGGCGGAACTCAGATTCGTGGCACGACCGCGACCGGGCACGAGGAATGATGCAGAACGGCGAATATGACGGGACCGAGAAGCATCGGTATGCGCTCCATTCGACGCCCGACCACCAGTAGACCCGCTTGCGAGCAGGCCCCCAGTAGTACCGGTGCGACTCTGCCCCGCTGCACATGCTCGATGACGTGGACGGCGGGGAACTTGGCCCGCCACGGCGCCAGGACGTCAGCGAGCTTCCTCTCTTCACCGGCCGCGGCCTCGTCGTCCTCCGGCGAAGGAATGGGGGCGGTGGGGACGACGTCCATGACCGGGGGTTCCCAAGCCCGTACGGCGCGCACGCTCGCATGATGGGCCTCAGCGGCCGCGAACGCGAATTCCAACACTGCCTCACCGTGGGTCCCGGCCTCCTGGGTGCCGACCACGATCTCGGGCTTCCCGTAGGCAGCGGCTTCGCCGTCGCGCACGGTGACGACCGGGCACTGTGCGTGGCCCAGAACCTGCAGGCTGATCGAGCCGAGCAGGAAGCCGGCGATGGCGCCGTGCCCGCGTGAACCGAGCACCAGTAGCGCGGCCTGCCCACTGCGGTCCACCAACACATCCACCGCGTGCTCGGCGACCTGTTCGGTCGTCACCGATATGCCCGGATGGAGTTCCAGCGCCGTGGCCTCGGCGGCGTCGAGCACCTCGGCTCCGTAACGCCTCTTGCTCGCGGCTTCCTGAGCGACGGGGATGTTCCGGGGCTGGGAGACCCAGGAATGCAGGAGGTGAAGCGAGAGGCCTCGGGCTGCTGCTTCCTCGGCGCCCCAGCGCACTGCTGGGACACTGCTCCCGGTCCCGTCCAGTCCTACGACAACAGAGCCGCCCATGACGCACCTCCGCGCAGTCAGGGCTGAGGGTGCAACCTTCGTCGTTACCAGCATCGGGGCAGCACTGGAGCGGTCCCATGGGCCGATCGGGCACACCAAGGGACATGTGGCTCGCCGGGATACCGGCGACGCGGCTGTACTCGTCTCGGGCAGGTGCGACAGGCCGGCCTGTTTCGGGGACCTTCGGCCCATCGTTTTCCCGCCCCGCATCAGGTGAGCCTGGAGGAGCAGGAACGTCCGCAGCGAGGAGGTGCCATGACGCGGCAAGCACGCAGACCGGCCGTCTCGTCGGCCGGAGACCTGAGCCGGCTCTCGCCGTCATGGAGCACCTCGTCCCGTGGGCAAGGCGCACCGCGTGGCACGCATGCCGGATGCAAGCCGAGGCCGTAGGCGGGCGGTCATGCCGGTTCGCATCCGTGCGCGCGCTCCCCGTGAGAAGGACACTGCACCGGGGGCGCCCACCACCGGACCGGCCGAGGTCCAGCAGCTGTCGTCCGCCGGTCTCTGGGAGGCGTTGAAGACCTCACCAGGAGGTCTCACCGTCGAGGAGGCGACACGGCGACGCGCACGATGGGGGCGGAACGAATTCCCGCATTCCCCCGCCGGGGCGCGTGGCGCCAGATCGCCGCCCAGTTCACCGACCTCTTCGCCTTGCTGCTGCTCCTTGCGTCCGCAACCACCTTCCTCATCTACCTGGTGGGTCGCCCCCAGGACACCGGCACCTTGCAACTCGCCGTCGCGATTCTGTGCGTCGTGGTGCTGAACGCCTCCATCGGTTTCGCCCAGGAGTACTCCGCCGAACGCACCTCTCAGTCCCTGCAGGCGATGGTCCCGCACAGATGCCGCGTACTACGGGCAGGGGAGCCAAGTGACGTCGCGGTTGTCGAGATGGTTCCCGGGGACGTGGTGCTCCTGGAATCCGGGGACGCGGTGCCTGCGGACTGCCGCCTGGTAGAGGCCCATGACCTCACCGTGAACAACGCGGCACTGACGGGCGAGAGTGCCCCCGTGATCCGTAGCGCGGAACCGGCTGTCGCGGGCCCGCCGCTCCGGGCCCGCAACTGTGTCTTCATGGGCACCGACGTCATTTCGGGAACTGCCCGGGCCGTGACGTTCGCTACCGGACCCGCCACCGAGTTCGGACGCATTTTCAAACTGGCCGCGGCTGCCCCACGGCAGAAGACCCCGCTCCAGCACCAGGTCGCCGCCATGGCTCGCCGCGTAGCCGGCACGGCCCTGGCGATCGGTGGGCTGCTGTTCGCCGTGCGCCTGCCTGCGGGGGAGAGCGTGGCAGGGTCCTTCGTCTTCGCACTCGGAGTGATGGTCGCCCTCGTACCGGAAGGGCTGCCGGCCACCCTGTCGGTGTCCCTGGCGATCGGGGTGCGACGCATGGCACGCTGTCATGCCCTGGTGAAGAAGTTGCTGGCAGTCGAGGCACTCGGGTCCACCACCGTGGTGTGCACGGACAAGACCGGCACCCTCACCCAGGCGGAAATGACCGTCGCGCGGATCTGGGCCGGTGGCAGGTTCCACCTCGTATCAGGGGTGGGGTATGCGCCCGTAGGAGAGGTCCAGGAGCCCGCAGGCGTCCAGCAGTTGCTGCTCAGCGCCGTGCGATGCAGCAACGCCCGGCTTCTCCGACCGCAGGGAGGCGAGCGCTGGCGGGTCCTGGGGGACACCACCGAAGGTGCCCTGCTGGTCGCTGCCGTCAAGGCGGGGGTGGATCTGGCGATGGACGAAGCCGAGGCACCCCGGACCGCGGAGTACCCATTCGACGCCACCCGGAAGCTGATGAGCACAGTGACAGTGAACGGGACCTCGTCAGGCGGCTACGAGGTCCACGTCAAAGGGGCCTCCCGAGCGGTCCTCGCGTGCTGTAGCGACATCGCGTGGCAGGGCCGCATCAGGCCGCTCGACGAGCCCTGCCGCAAGGTGGTCGACAGGGCGGATGACGAACTTGCTTCCCAAGGCCTGCGGGTCCTGGCAGTGGCGCGGCGCTCGGTGTCCGCGCCGCAGCCAGGACGTCAGGAGGCGGAGTCACGGCTGACCTTTCTGGGTTTGGCCGGCATGCTCGATCCGCCCAGGCCCGAGGTCAGTTCGGCGGTCTCCTCCTGTCGCCGGGCAGGCATCCGCATCATCATGCTCACAGGCGACCACCCACTGACCGCCGAAGCGGTCGCCCGCCGTGTCGGCATCGTGCGACACCCGCACCCGATCGTGGTGACCGGGACCGAACTGGACGGACTGGATGCCGCCGGCCTGGAGGCCCTGCTCGCCCGCTCCGGCGAGCTTCTGCTCTGCCGAGTGAGCCCCGAACACAAAATGCGGGTGGTCACCGCCTTGCAGCGGCGCGGCGAGGTGGTCGCGGTCACCGGTGACGGTGCGAACGACGCGCCCGCACTCAAACACGCGGACATCGGCGTGGCCATGGGCGCCTCCGGCACCGACGTGGCGCGGGAAGCCGCGGTGATGGTCCTGCTGGACGATTCATTCGCCTCCATCGCCACCGCCGTTCGCCTCGGCCGAGCGGTCTACCGGAACATCCGGAAGTTTCTCATCTACCTCTTCAGTCACAACATCGCCGAACTCGTCCCCATCCTCGCCGCCACGTTCGTGGGCTTCCCCCTCGTCCCCATCACGGCGGTGCAGATCCTCGCGATCGACCTGGGATCCGATGTGCTGCCCGCTTTGGCGCTCGGAGCCGAACCACCCGAACGCGACGTGATGGACCGCCCGCCAAGGCCACCGCGCGAACCGCTCTTCTCCCCCGCTGTGCTGGGCCGCATTCTGTTCCTCGGCGGCATCCAGGCCGCAGGAGTGTGCGCGGTGTTCTTCTGGCACATCAACGCCGCCGGCGTGCCGTACGCCGACTTCACGTCCGACGACCCCACCTACCGCAAAGCCATCACGCTGGTGCAGGCAGGGATCGTGGTGAGCCAGTTCTTCAACGCGCTCGCGGTGCGCACCGAACGCGAGGGCATTGCCCGAGCCGGACTGCTCAGCAACCCTTGGTTGCTGGCCGCAGGTGCCTTCGGCATCGCCATGATGGCGGTGATCAGCTATCTCCCGCCCTTGCAGGAGGTCTTCCACACCGCACCGTTGAACGCCGCCGACTGGGCGGTGCTGACCGCATTCGGCGCGCTTCTGCTGGCTGCCGACGAAGGGCGCAAGGCGTGGCTGCGCCGACGCACCGCCACAGCCCAAGGAGGACCGCCATGAAAGTGCTCATCGCCGGGTGCGGTCGGACAGGCGCCGCGCTCGCCGTACGGCTGTCGGCAGAGAAGCACGACGTACGGCTCATTGATCACGACTCGCGGGCACAGAGCCAGCTGCCTCCAGGCTTCCCCGGTCGCTTCCGTACCGGCAATGCCTTCAGCCGGCCGACCCTGGAAGCGTCGGGCATCGAGGAGGCCGACGCTTTTGTCGCCGTCACGTCCAGCGACAACACCAACATCGTCAGTGCACGGACCGCCAAGGAGACCTACCGCGTACCCTCGGTCATGGCTCGCATCTACGATCCCCGACGCGCCGACATCTACCGAGAACTCGGCATCCCGACCGTCGCCACCGTGCGGTGGACGGTCTCGCGGATCCACCAGATGCTGCTGCACCGCGAACTGTCGCCCGAATTCGCCTTCGGCAACGGGGAGACCCTCCTCGTGCGCTCCCCGCTTCCGCCGTATCTCAACGGACGGCGGCTGTCAGAATTCGACGTCGACGGCGAGATCCGCGTCGTCGAAGTGACCCGAGCGGGACGCTCGTTCCTTCCCGTGCACAGCACACCGGCCGAGCCCGACGACCTGGTCACCTTCGCCGTGGACGCGACCGCCCTGAGCCGGCTCCGTGGCTTCCTGAACAAGGAGTGGGGAACATGAGAGCGCTCATCGCCGGCGCGGGCCGCCTGGGCACGCAGATCGCGCAGGTCCTGGCCGCCGCCCACAACGACGTCACCCTCATCGACATCGACCCCGACCGGGTCGCCGAAATCAGCGGCAGCATTCCCGTGCCCATGAGGGTGGGAGACGCCTGCGCTCCCGACTTCCTGGAGGCCGCGGGCGTCCGCGGTGCCGATCTGATCATTGCCGCGACGGGGCGGGACGACGACAACCTCGTCATCAGCCTTCTGGCAAAGCGACAGTTCGCCGTGCCCCGGGTCGCGGCCAGGGTCAACGATGGAGAAAACGCCTGGATGTTCACTTCCCACTGGGGCGTGGACATCGCTGTCCCCGCCGCCACTCCTCTCATCTCCCTGATCGAGGAGGCCACCGGAGCGACCGACACCGTCGCGCTGCTGCGCCTGAGCAAGGCAGGCGTCGAGGTGATAGAGACCGTGATCACCTCGCGGTCGCGCACGGCGGGCGCCACGCTCTCGGGCATCGGACTGCCCAACGGGACCGTCATCGCAACCGTGATACGCGACGGTCGGCCGACCGCTCCCGATCCGGACATGCGATTGCGCCCGGGCGACGAGGTTCTGCTGGTGTCCCACCACGCGACGGAGCAGGACGTCCAAGCAGCCTTCCAGTGAGCGGCACGGGGGCGGCGGGATGGTCCGCGGCTGAAAATGGGGCCGGTCGGCCCCTAGCCGGAGCCCGATCGGTTCTCCTCTGCAGTGTCGGTGTGAGCTTTACTGAAGGTGACGAGGAGGACATGGAGACGCGGAGCAGCGGAGCGAAACCGTGCACCGCGCAATCAGGGCCCGCGAGAAGTGGGCAGTCCTCCTCGCCTCTGTGCGCCCGGAGGGCAGGCGCCGTGGACCGCCTCCTCATGCGCGAGGCACCGGTGCGTCGGAAGCTGGTGGGAGAGCACGAGCGCGCACGGCGGTGCCGGGAGCGCCGGCCGGATGTCGCATCGCGGAGGTAGCCATGAGCAGCCAACCGACGGAGAGCGGTCGCATCGTCGTCGGGGTCGATGGATCGGAATCCTCCAAAGAGGCCCTGCGCTGGGCAGTACGTCAGGCGGAGCTGACCCACTGCGGCGTCAACGCGGTGATCGCCTGGGAGTACCCGCCGCTGTACGGCTCGATCGGCTGGCTCGATGCGCCGCAGTCCATCGCGGGGGACATGAAGGTGTGGGCGGGCCAAGCACTCGACGACGCCATCAGGGAGGTCGTGAAGACGGGCGACGCTTCGCGGGTCAAGGCAACCGTGGCGTACGGAACGGCCGCTGCGGTGCTGCTGGACGCTGCGCGGGACGCCTCTCTTCTGGTCGTCGGCAGCCGCGGGCATGGTGGCTTCAGCGGGGCGCTGCTGGGATCGGTCAGCCAGCACTGCACCCAGCACGCTCCGTGTCCGGTCGTCGTTGTCCGGGGGCGGGACCGGTGAGAACCGGCGGGTGAGCAGGGAGTCCGACGGTTCCTCTTGCGCACCGTGGCGCTGCAGAACCGGTCCTTCCTTGTGTTCTCCGAAAATCGCGGTGGCTGTCCGGCCCGTTGCATCCCCTGTCCTGGGGCCTTTCGGCCCACCACATTGCTCCGAACAGCCCCTGCCCCGGTCATCGTCCGCGTGGGCAGGCTGGTGATGGCCGCCAAGGCAAGGCCGGCGGCCGCACGTCGCCGGCCGGGACCCGGGAGAGACAGCCATGACCACTACGCCATTGCTCCACGTGCTTCCTCCCGACGGACGCGAACGTCTGATGGGCTTCGCCAGCGAGGTGTCGTTCCCGGAGGGGACGCGGATCTTCGAAGAAGGCCAGCCCGCCGACAGGTTCTGGATCGTCCGCACGGGTTCGGTCTATCTCGACATTCAGGTGGCAGGCCGGCGGCCGGCGGTCGTCGAGTCGCTGGGGCACGGCGACCTGCTGGGATGGTCATGGTTGCTGCCCCCGTACGCCTGGCGGATGGGCGCGGAGGCATTCACCCCCGTGCGGGCATACGAATTCGATGCGACGGGGGTACGCGCGCTGTGCGAAGCGGACCCGGTCCTCGGCCTGGCCGTGACCCGCCGGGTCCTCGACGTGGTCGCCCGTCGGCTTCAGGCCACGCGGCTTCGTCTGCTCGACATGTGCGCCCCTGGGGCGAGCACCATGCCGGCCCCGCAGTGAAGAGGCCCGTGCCCCGCGATGACGGCGTGCCCCGACGACCGCTTCATGAGAGCCGAGCGGCCCCACCGCGCGGTTCCTTCCGGCCCTGCTGTCCGACGGCTCACCGTGCGACGTTGACGGAGAAGGCACTTCTGCAGTGATCTGAGAGGCGGTGGGGATGATGGTGGGCCCCCTGGTCGTCGGCGTGGACGGTTCGGACGGGAGTTTCCGCGCGCTCGACTGGGCGGCGGACGAGGCCGCGCTCCACGACCTGCCGCTGCGTCTGGTGTACGCCTCCCGCTGGGAGCGTTACGAGGGGACGGCGCTCGTGCTGAACCTCGAACGTCCTGCCGGACAGGTGCTCGCCGACAACATCGTCGGTGCCGCGGCTGAACGTGCCGCACTGCGGCACGCGGACCTCGACGTCGCCACGCAGGTTCTGGGCGACGACCCGGAGACCATGCTGCTGCGGGAGGGACAGAGCGCGTCCGCGGTGATCGTGGGGTCGCGTGGACGCGGAGCGTTCACCGGTCTGTTGCTGGGCTCGGTGGGTCTCGCTGTGGCAGCCCGAGCCCACTGCCCGGTGATCGTCGTGCGCGGTGACAAGGCGGGACTGGAAGGCACACACGAGCGCATACTGTTTGGCGTCGGTGACTCCGCCAAAGGCTCGGAAGCAGTGCGGTTCGCCTTCCGGGAGGCCGAGGCTCGTGGCTGCGCACTCGATGCCATACGTGCCTGGCGCTGCCCCGCGCACGAGACCGCCGACCATCCGCTGCTCGCTGGAGATCCGGAGCGATACCACGCGGAGCGCGCGTCGGCCGCACTGAGCGAGGGGATCGATGAGGAATCCGGCGAGCATCCGGCGGTGCGGGTACGCCGTGCCGCGGTCGAGGGGCCGGCGCACAAGGTGCTGGTGCACCGCTCCGCCGCCGCGGATCTGCTGGTGATCGGAGCGCAACGCCGGCAGGGCCATCTTGGGCTGCAGCTGGGGCGGGTGGCGCACGCCGCTCTGCATCATGCGGCGTGTCCTGTGGCGGTCGTGCCGCAGTCGGTGTGAAGGACCCGTCGGCGCGGCATCCGGGGGCGGAGCGGGCACCTTTGCCGTGGTGTCCCAGGCTCCTCCTCGCGGTGTCCTCGCCATGCCTTAGAGGGAGGACACCCATGCGAGTCCGTGACGTGATGCGGACACCGGCGGTGACGGTCTCATCCGCCGCCACGCTGGCAGAGACGGCGCAGCGGATGCGGGAGCGCACCGTGGGGTGCGTGGTCGTGGTGTCCGGCGAGACGGCCATCGGGGTCGTCACCGACCGGGACCTGACCGTGCGGGGGCTCGCTGTGGGGATGCGCACGACCGCACCCGTCGCCGATGTGATGACGGCCCCGGCCATCACCGTCCAGGCGGGCGACGACGTCGACGAGGCATACCACACCATGCGCCGGGCGGGCGTCCGCAGGCTCCCCGTGGTGGAGAGGGGCCGGGTCACGGGCCTGGTGGCGCTGGACGACCTGCTGATGGACGTGTCGCGGCGCATCGGCGAGCTGCTGGAGCCCCTCTCGTGGTGCGCGCTGGCCGAGCCGCCCGGGCCACCCGGGCGGCCTCCCCCAGCAGACGAAGTGTCCCGGCGCACCCCTGCGCCGGGACAATCAATCCCCACCATCACGACGAACCCTCACCGCACGGAATCCTCACCATGACGACGTCGCTTTCGATGACGCGTGGGTACCCATGACCCGGATCCAACGGCCGGTGATCCGAGTCGGATGAATCGCGATCCACTGGTGGCGGCCGTCTCCGACCCAGGGGGCGGTGTGCGCGTGCTCCTCCAATCGACGGGACTCGTAGGAGTTGGTGACCACGTGGGCGCGCCCCACCACCAGGACGCTCCACCCCTGACTGAAGGCGTCATCTATGTGATCGACCTCCAGAGCCACCTCTTGGCCGGCTGCCGCGGCCGGCCCGGCTTCCGGAGCGGTGCGGTAGGCGATCAACTCATCTGCGACGGTGTAGTTCACCGGAAAGATGGCCGGTGCATCTTCGAGGGTCACCGCTATTCGGCCGACACCATGAGAGGACAGCCGCTCGCGGCACTCCGCGGGGCTGAGAACCAGAACCTCGGGATGAGCCGCGGCCTTTCCGAATCCCGCCGGCAGGGCCATCGTTCCTCCCACCAGCTCGGACACCGTGGTATCCAGCGCACCGGCGAGCCGCAGCAGGAATCCGACGTCTGGTTCGGCAGCACTCTCCTCCACGTACTGGAGGTACCCCGGCGAGGCAGCGGCCCGGGTGGCGACCTCCTCACGGGTCAGTCCCAGCTCCTGCCTGCGGAACGTGACCCGCCGCCCCAGGTCACTGCCCGTCCAGGCGGTTTCCGAGCCGGAGCCGGTCTCGTGGTTCGTCATCGTGTCCACATCCCTTTGTGATCCCGGAGGGGGCGGGACCTCGTCCCGAGAGGACCGCTCCGGGCTCGCGACGGACGCATGCGTTCAAGGTCGCCCTCGCCGTGCACGAAGCGGACGAGGTGCCGTCATGCCCCAGCCTCCGGCCGCGCGCGGGGCTGGAACATGGGCCGGTCGGCCCCTACGTAAGGTGCACCGGCCCCATCTGCACGGACACCGAAGATGGGACGGTTGAAGACGACGTACCGTGCCCTCAGCGGCAGGAGGTATCGCCATGACCCTCTCGGCCCTGTCGTCCGCTGCTCCTGCCGCTCGGCTGCGACCGGCTCTGCTGACATTTCTCGGTGGCGTGGGCACGGTCACCGGCAGCAAGTTCCTGGTCGAGAGCGATCACGCCCGGGTCATGGTGGACTGCGGACTGTTCCAAGGAATCGCCGAACTGCGGCGTCGGAACTGGCGCCGGCTGCCGTGCGACGCGGACGCCGTCCACGCGGTGGTGCTGACCCATGCGCACCTCGACCATTGCGGTTATCTGCCGAGGCTGGTCCGCCATGGCTTCCGCGGGCCCGTCTTCGCAACGGCCAACACGGCGCGGCTCGCCGGGATCGTGCTGCGCGACAGCGCCCGTCTGCAGGAAGAGCAGGCCGCTCACGCCAACGAGCACGGCTGGTCCAAGCACCGTCCGGCCCGGCCCCTCTACACCAGCGACGACGCCGAACGCACGATGAGCCTCTTCGTCTCCGTGCCCTTCCACGAGCAGATCGACATTGCGTCCGGGACACGGCTCACCCTGCACCCGGCCGGACACATCCTCGGCGCCTCCTGGGCGCGCCTCACGCTGGAGGACGGCCATACGCTGGCCGTCAGCGGCGACCTCGGGCGCCCGGGGCACCCGCTGCTACGGCCGCCAGAGCCGTTCTCCGGCGCAGACGTCCTCCTGCTCGAGTCCACCTACGGCAACCGCCGTCATCAAGGGGAGGAAGGCCGCGAGATTTTTGCCGAGGTTCTGGCACGCACCCTCCGGCGGGGTGGATCGGTGGTCATCCCGGCGTTCGCGGTCGACCGTACCGAGGTGGTCCTCCACGAACTCGCCGAACTGCGTGCGAGCGGCAAACTGCCCGCCGCGGTACCGGTCTACGTGGACAGCCCGATGGCACTGGCCGCATTGGATGTCTATACGGAGGCGATCCGGCAGCAAGCCCCGGAGCTGCGGCCCGAAATCCGTTCCGCAGGCGGCGCGGCGCTGGCCCCCGAGCCCTTTCTCGCCGCCCGATCGGTGCAGGAATCGATCGACATCAATCACACCCACGGACCCGCTGTCATCGTCTCCGCATCCGGCATGGCCACGGGTGGCCGGGTCCTCCACCACCTGCGCAAACGTCTTCCCGACCCGCGGAACACCGTGGTGATCGTCGGGTTCGCCGCAGTGGGCACCCGGTCGCGGGACCTGGTCGACGGGGCACGCGCGCTGAAGATGTTCGGCGAGTACGTACCGGTGCGGGCCGAGGTCGCCGATGTGCCGCATTTCTCTGCGCACGCTGACCAAAAGCAGCTTCTGGAATGGCTGCGCGGTGCCTCACCGCCGCATGTCACCTACCTCGTGCACGGCGAGCCGGAAGGATCAGCCGCACTCCGGGACCGGATCGACCACGCCTTGGGATGGAACGCGGTGGTTCCCCGTTCAGGAGAGCACATACTCGTGCGTGGATGAGGCGATGAGTCGCGCCCCCTCCGCAACAAGCGGGAGTGCGCTGCGACGGCCGGTTTCAGTCGTGTGGAACGATGGCTACCGGACACGGGGCATGGTGGACGGCTGCTTGGACGACGTGGCCGATACGTGAAGGCAGTACGCGCCCCTTGTGTCGACGGCCGACGACCAGGAGCTCGGTGTTCGCGCTGCTGTGCAGCAGGGCGGACGCCGGACTCTCCATCACCACCTCCTCGTCCACACGAACGTCGGGGAACTTCTCCCGCCATGGACGCAACGCCGCAGCCAGCTCGTAGCGTGCGTCTTGTGCCGCCTGTTCCGCGGCACTGCGCTCCACACCGCCACCGCGGTTGTAGGCGTATGAGGGGAAGTGCCTTCCGTGTACAGCATGAAGCGGGATCGCCCGCCGTGCTGCGGTCTCGAAGGCGAACGCGAGCAACCCTTCGCAAGCGGCGTGCAGACCCACACCGACGGTCACCCTCCGGCTCGCGCCACCGCCAGGAACGTCCTGCCGGGCACGGACCAGAACCGTAGGGACAGCAATGCGGGTCACCAGCTCCAGGCCTACTTCCCCCAGAGTGAAGCGGGCAGCGGCACCCAGGCCCCGTGATCCGAGAACCAGCAGATCTGATTGCTCAGCGAACTCGACAAGGGCGTCCAAGGGGTCGTTGCGCACCAGGCTCACGTCCACGGGAAGACCCGGGTGGGACGACCGGACCGCCGCACGGGCCTCGTCGATGATTCGGTACGGCCAGTAGTTCTGCTCCGCCTCCTCTGCGGGGGCGCCGGTCGGTTCCAGAGCGAGCAGGATCCAGGCGTGCAGCAGTCGAAGCCGAGCCTGACGAAGCTCCGCCTCCCGCGCCGCCCACACGGCCGCGGACAGCGACTGCAGGGTGCCGTCCAGACCGACGGTGACGAGGTCCTTCATGACCGTGCTCGGCCCCCTTCGACAGGGCTGACAGGGCTGACAGTCCTGGCCGGCTTCAGGTCCTCGGCGACCGAGACGACGCCGTCGACGCTGGCGCACATCCGCACCAGAACCGGAATCAGCAGGGGATCCTCCACCGAACCGTGCAGTGCCACCTGCCCCTGCACGACCTCGGCGGTCACACCAGCGGCCCCGATACGCGCAGTGCGCCCGATGACCTCCCGCGCGATCTCCTCCTGGATTGCTTTGTCCTTGCGCAGAAAGACACGCAGCAGGTCGCTGCGGCTGACGATGCCCAGCAGGGCATCCGTCTCATCGACCACGGGGAGGCGCTTCACGTTCTGCACCTCCATCAGGCGCGCCGCCTCCACAACGGTCCACTCCGGATGCGCGCACACCGCAGGAGCCGACATGAGCTCGCCGGCGGTGCGACCCTCGGCCCGGGCCCGTTCCCATGCCTCAAGATGCGGCAACGGCATCCTGCCGGAGAGATCGGACTGGTCGGCCGCCTTCCGCAGCAGATCGGCCTCCGAGACGATTCCGGCCGGTCTGCCGAGGCTGTCGAGCACCGGTACGGCGCTCACCGCGTTGTCGGCGAGAATCTGCGCGATGTCCTTGAACGGCGTATCGAGTTGAACGCTCACGACCTTCTTGGTCATGAGCTCGCTTATCGTGCGGTGCTCCATCTCCGGCTCCTTTCAGCACGGCGGTCGGCGCGTTGCCCCACAGCTCAAGGGTGATCTGAGCGGCGGCTGTCCCGGCATGAGCCACTCGGCCCCTTCAGATGGCCGGCAGGCCCGAAAGGACCGGTTGGCCTGCGTCGGGGGACCTATGGCCCCTGATGCGGGAAGAAACCTCCCACCACGCTGAAGGCGTCCATCGATCGGCTTTCTGGCCCGGACGGGAGGCTCCTGGTGCTCATCCAGACCCTCGATGACACGTTGGTCAAAGGCCTGGTGGCCGATGCTGTCACCGCGCCGTCCATGCACAACGCCCAGCCTTGGCACTTCAGCTACGCCCGCCACAGCCGCACCTTCACGCTCTCCGCAGACCTCGAACGCGCCATGCCGCAGGCCGACCCCACGACCCGCGGTCTGCACCTGGGCTGCGGCGCCGCACTGCTGAACCTGCGCGTCGGCGCCGCGCATGCCGGGCATCGCACGTCGACGACCCTCCTGCCCGACCCGAGTGCCCCGGCGCTCCTGGCCACCATGCGGCTGGACGATCCCCACGAGCACGTGGACGAACCCCTCCCCAACCTCTATCCCGCGATCCGCGACCGGCACACCAGCAGGTTCCCGTTCTCGGAACGCCAGATACCGGAGAACGTCCGCGCCGCCCTGACCGCGGCCGCCGCCGGAGAAGGAGCACGGCTGACCTTTCTCACCACCCCGCACCGCGAGACCGTGCTCGATCTGATCGTGCATGCCGAGGGGTACAACCGCATGGACGCCGCCCGCGAGAGCGAACAGCGCCGATGGACCCACGACACATCTCCAGAGGAGCCCGCCGACGGCGTTCCTGACTACGCCTTCGGCCCCGTGAAACGTGGCGGCTCGGCCCCTACCCGGGATTTCGCCGGCCGGCGCCCGGTGCCGGGCCGCGCGTACGCGGACTTCGAGCGCTGCCCCCAGCTGGCGTCACTCAGCACCGCGAGTGATGGTCCGGCCGATTGGCTCCGCGCGGGCCAGGCCTTGGAGCGCCTCCTGCTCGTAGCCACACTCCAAGGACTCGTCAGCTCCTTTGCTGCTCAGGTCGTCGAATGGCCGGACCTGCGCTGGATCCTGCGCGAGCCGGTCTCCGGAACCGGCCATGTGCACATGATCCTGCGCCTGGGGTACGGCCCGCAGGGGCCGCGCACTCCGCGCCGGCCCGTGGACCAGGTACTGACGATCAAGCCGTGAAGGGACGTCAGCCGAGCGCGACGCCATGGCGGACCTGCGGAGAGGTGCACGATCGGCACACCCTGCAACGAACGGCTCGCCAGGTGTCCCGCGGCGTCATTGGCGTGTTCACTGCGGGGCGCGGACCACGGTGACGGGGCAGTGTGCGTGATGCAGGACGGCCTGACTGACGGAGCCCAGCAGAAGGCCGGCGAAGCCGCCGCGGCCACGCGCTCCCACCACCAGCAGTTGGGCGCTGCGGCTCGCTTCGATCAGGGCCGGACGAATGCGCGACCGTACCGAGCGCTGGTGCACGGTGACCTCCGGATACCTGGCCCGATGGCCCGACAATGCCTCGGCGAGAATCCGCTCCTCCTCGTCGCGGAGCCGGTCGATGTCCACCACCATGTTCAATGGATCGCCTGGCCCCTCGTAGGCACGGTCGGTCCAGGTGTTCCACACGTGCAGTGCGAGCAGCCCCGCCTCCCGCAGTGAAGCCTCGGCAAACGCGAAGGAGACGGCCTCCTCGCCCTCTGGAGAGCCGTCGACCGCCAAGAGGACCGGGCCTTCGGGCTCCGGCCGGCCCCGGACCACCATTGCGGGGCACCGGCTGTGAGCCGCGAGGTGCACGGCCGTCGACCCCACCAGTAGCCCGGCGAAACTACCGAGGCCACGGCTGCCGACCACGATCAGCTCCGCGCCGTGTGACTGGGCTTCCAGCACCGTGAGCGGATCGTCGATGACGATGGTGTGGGCAACCTCTACCTCCGGTTCCACGTGCTGCGCGTATTCCACCGCCTCGGCCACGATGTGTTCGGCCAAGTCGTGCAGCCCGGCTTCGGCCGGTCCCAGCCTCGATCGGCCGAGCGGCGTCTGCCGGGACGGCCAGGTGAACGCGTGCACCACTCGCAGCCCCACCCCGCGCAGCTGCGCCTCGTGCGCTGCTGTCTCCACTGCGGCGAAGCTCGATGCCGAGCTATCGAACCCCACCACTACCGGGCCACTCATCATCGACTCCCATCCCGCCGTGTACCGCGTGCGACCACCCGTCACACCAGGCGCCAACGGTGGTGGCGTGACTCCACCTGCCAGGTTCCCCCCAGCCGTACACCGCCGCCACATGGCCGGGGAACCGTTCCGGCCGTAGCCCGGACGGACCAGCGGGCAGAGCATGAGTCCACCACCGGATGTGTACTGACGCACAACGATGTCATCGGCCACCGAACGAGGGGAGCGGTCCGTGTCGCTTTCGGACGCCGCTGCTCACCCGGCCAAGCCTGACCGGATATTCGACCGGGAGTCCGAGTGGGCGCAGCTTGTGGAGTTCGCGTGCGATCCGCATCCAGGAGCCACACTCGGCTTGGTCTCGGGACAGCGCCGGCACGGCAAGACCTTCCTCCTGGAGGCCCTGATCCGGGCTACCGGTGGCTTTTACTTCGATGGTCAGGCAGCGGCTGAAGCCGAGTCGTTGCGCCGCCTCGCGGACCGCCTCGCCGAGTACACCGGAGCCGCGCATCCGCCGTGTTGGCACCGGTGGGAGGAGGCTGTGGAAGCGCTGCTCGCGCTGGGGGACCGGCAGCCAGTCCCCGTCGTCATCGACGACTTCCCCGACGTTGTCGGACACAGCCCAGCGCTCCCCTCTGTCCTTTACGGGGCCTACCGCCGTCTGCACCGGGCGCACCAGAACAGCCGGCCGCGGTTGATCCTCAGCGGAGGCAGTCCAGCCGTTATGGGGAGGCTCTTCTCCGGGCCCTCGCCTTTGCACGGCCTCGCCTCCTTGAAACTCGTGGTGCAGCCCTTCGACTTCCGGAAGGCGGCGAGTTTCTGGGGGATACAGGACCCCAGACTTGCCGTGCAGGTGCACGCGATTGTGGGGGGCACTCCCGCCTACCGGGGCGACCTCGTGTGTGACGACGTCCCGGCTGGTCCCGAGGACTTCGACGCCTGGGTGTGCAGAACTGTCCTCAACCCACGGGTACCCCTGTTCTGGGAGGCTCGTCACCTGCTGGAAGGCGAGCTGGACCATGCCGACCGGGCCCTGTTCCACTCCGTGCTGGTAGCGGTCGTCGGCCGCTGCTCCACCGCCGGCGGGATCGCCGAGCACCTCGGAGCCTCACTGAACGACGTGTCCCACGTCCTTGCGGTGATGCAGAGTCACGGGCTGCTGCACGGCGAGCCCGACGCGTTCCGGCAGGGGCTGACGCGATACCGCATCGCGGAGCCGCTCCTGGCCTTCGAGCATGCGGTTGCCTGGCCACACCGTGTCTCGTTCGAGCAGGAGGACGCTGCCGGCGTGTGGCGGCGGGTGCGCACCACGTTCGACTCCGCGGTGGCCGCACCGCATTTTGCCCAGCTGTGCCGCGAGTGGGCCGCGCAGTACGCTCCCTCGACAGCCTTCGGAGGAGAATCCCGCACCGCGGCACGCGGCACCGTCCCCGATCCTGCGCGGCACACCCGGCTCGATGCCGAGGTGGTGGTCAGGGGGGCGGTCGGTGGCTGGCCGGGGGTCCTGCTCTCGGTGGGCTCGCCCGCTGGAACGAAACCATGGACATCCACCACTTGGAACAGCTGCGCCATCTGCTGTCCCTCCTCGCTGCCTCGGGCGAGGACACCAGCCAGGCCGTCCCGGCCTGCTACAGCGCGAGCGGATTCGGCCCGGAACTGCGGGCGGCGGAGACCAGAGGCGAGGTGTACCTGGTAGACGTCGACAGGCTGTATCACGATGAGTGACGAAGTGCCCCACCTTCCCTTCAGGGAGGTCTCCGCCTGTCGCACGGTGGCGAGGCCCTCGGGGGGGTGGGGCCGGCCGGACGCCAGGACAGCGAGGCGGCCGAGGTGCTGGCTGCGCTGACAGTGGCCAGCATGGAAGTAGCGGGACCACAACGCCGTCCATTCGCGGAGGTGAACCGCGATGAATCTGCCCATACGACACCGCCACGGCGGTCTGCTGGAGCGAGGTTTCCCCTGGCAGGAGCCGACAGCTGAGTTCGAGGACCTGTTCGAGAGAATGAACCGGTTCATGGAGTCGCTTTCGCTCACGCCGTCTTCGATCGAGAGGATGACCTGGGCTCCACTGGCAGACATGCACGAGACCGACGACACGTACAAGGTCGAATGCGAACTGCCGGGCATGAAGCGTGAGGACATCGACGTCGAGATCACCGAGCACGACCTGCGCATCTCGGGAGAGCTCAAGGAACGCGAACGGGAAGGCGTGCTGCGGCGTCGGGGACGCCCCACTGGGCGCTTCGAGTACCGGGCCTTGCTGCCCGCCGACGTGAAGGCGGAAGAGGTCCAAGCGGCCCTCTCCGACGGAGTCCTCACGGTGACCATCCCCAAGGCCCAGGCAGCCAAGCCGCGCCACATCGAGATCAAGGGCTGAGCTCATCGGGTGTTGGCCTCTGCCTGGACAGGCTCAAAGGCCGCCGTTCCTTCGCGCAACTGGTGCGGCCGGCATTTCTGGTCGCGCCGAGCGGCTTGTGGGCGGCGGCAACGCCCCTCTGGTCCGTTCGGCCCTCGTAACTGGGCTTCTGGGCCCCATGCCGTCGACGCGCCACTGTGACACGTTGGAGGAGAGCGCAGAACCGGCAAGCGGTGATGCGGAGAGCGGTGATGACCATGCGCGCCCACATCGGAGATCAACTCGTTGTCGAAAGTCCGGCCACCGGCGCGACCAGGCGGGACGGCGAAATCGTCGGACTGCATCACGACGACGGAACGCCTCCCTACGAGGTGCGCTGGTCGGATACGAATGACGTGACGCTTGTGTACCCCGGACCCGACGCGCACATCCACCATCTCGAACACCCGGCAGAAGGCAAGCAGCCCGCACCGGCTGAGCCGGCGTCCGAAACCGCGGAGCCGTCCCACCGGCCGCTCGACCCCGGCGACATTGGCCGTCGCGTCGCCCACGAACGCAGGCGGCAGCGGCTCACCCGCGCGGAGCTGGCCGAGCGCGCCGGCATGGCCACGACCTACCTCGCGTACGTCGAGGAGCGGCCGGCAAACCCGAATCTCGCCTCGCTCACAAGCCTGGCCGGCGCGCTGGGGACCACAGTGGCTCGCCTGCGCGGCGGCGGGGTCGATCTCCCGCCCGGACAGGGCCAGGCCGCGTACCACCCCGAGCTGCGGGAGCTCAGTGCCGACGAGTGCCGGGACCGGCTCGCCACGCACGGCGTGGGACGCATCGCCGTATCGACACCGGACGGGCTGGCGGTGGTCCCGGTCAATTACGAGGTCGTCGACGGAGCGATCGTCTTCCGGACGGCGCCCGGCGCCGTTGCGGCAGCGGCCGTGGGAACTGATGTCGCGTTCGAGGTCGATCATGTGGACGAGGCCATGAGCGGGGGGTGGAGCGTACTCGCCCTCGGCCGGGCCCAGGCCGTCACCGAGTCCGACGCGGTGCGACGACTGGCCGATCGGGCCTACTCCAGGCCCTGGGCGGGAGGTGAGCGCCCACTGTGGGTGCTGATCGAGCCCACGCGCCTGACGGGGCGGCGCATTCGTACCGACTGATCGACAGGGCAGCCGCCGGCGGTCGGCTGCCTCACTCCCGGGCGGTCCCGTTCTCTCCGGCCTGCTGCCTCGCTGCCCACCGACGACGTACCGCGTCCTCGTGCTCGCTCTGCTCCAGGGCGAGACCGACGCGGGCGAGGGACTGTTCCAGACGGGGGATCCAGTGGCGTCGCAGGGCGCGAACCCGCTGCCGGGTGCTCAGCAGTTCGCCGCCGACGATCCGGGTGGCCGCCCGCGAGGCGGCGTACTCGGCGGCCGCCCGCACCGCGTCACGGTAGGCGGCTTCGGCTCGCACCAAGGCCGTGTTCCCGGGCGCGGCCGAGGTAGGGGGCCGGTCCGGGATCACACACCTGGTCCCGGCCGGATACCGCACTCCCATGGTTGAAGCCTCCTCGACCACGACGGTCGCAGAGCCGACGCCCGCTGCTGCCGCTGCGAGGGCCTGCTCACCGCCCAAGAGAAGGCCCCTCAGCAACCACGTCTCCGCCTCCCTGAGCTGCTGGTGCCACCGCTCGGCACTGCTCTGTTCGGCCTGGAGGAGGAGCTGGTGGCGCCTACGCAGGATGCGCAGCTTCTGTTCGAGGAGGTCGGCTCCGCGGAGGGCGACGTCCAGACTGTGCCGAAGCCGCAGACGGGCGGCGCGGGAGGGCGCGGTACGGGGCGCGGCGGTCACTGTGCCACCCCCTCGCCGTCCTCTGCTGAAGCGTCCACGGATGCTTCATCGGGGCTTTCCATCGCGCCGTGTGTGTCGAGAAGTTCGGCCGGGAGCATGGACAGCTGGCTGCGGGGGAGGGTGAGCAGCACCCGCCAGGCGCACTCCAACGTCTCGTCCAGCGGCCGCAGTTCGTCGCTTCGCTGGTTCACGAAGTGCCGCAGAAAAGCCTCGTCGAAATCGAGGTACCGGCTGTCGGTCCGGCTGAGCCCCGACTGCCCCACCAGGTCTGCGAGTTCTCGGATCTTCCGCGCCCGGGCGAGGGCGGCGAGGAGCTGTGCCGCGACATCCAGATGGTCGGGGCGGGTCCGGCCCGGGCCCGCGCCCTTGCGCATCAGGCGGGACAACGAGGACAGGGCGTCCACGGGCGGATACACATCCCGGGCATGCGCCTCGTGGGAGAGCACGATCTGGCCCTCGGTGATGTAGCCCGTCAGGTCCGGGACAGGATGGGTGATATCGCCCGCGGGCATCGTCAGCACCGGCAGGACGGTGACGGATCCGGGCCGCCCACGGATCTTCCCGCAGCGTTCGTAGAGCGAGGCGAGGTCGCTGTAGAGGTAGCCGGGGTAGGCGCGGCGGGCAGGGATCTCGCCCCGGGCGGCGGAGACCTCGCGCAGCGCCTCGGCGTAGCTGGTCATGTCGCTCAGCACGACGAGCACATGGCGCCCGCCGGTGAACGCGAGGTGCTCGGCGACGGTCAGGGCGACGCGCGGGGTGAGGATCCGTTCGATCACCGGGTCGTCGGCGGTGTTGAGCAGCAGTACGAGCTCGCGTGCGGCGGCCCGCTCCTCCAGGGCGTCCCGTACGAAGGTGGCGTCCGGATGGGTCAGGCCCATGCCGGCGAAGACGACACTGAACGCCTCGCCTCCGGCGGTGGCCTGGGCGGCGATCTGGGCGGCCAGCTCAAGATGGGGCAGCCCGGCCATGGAGAACACCGGCAACTTCTGCCCGCGCACCAGAGTGGTCAGCGCGTCTATGGCACCGACACCGGTCAGCACCGGTTCGGACGGTGGTTCTCGCCGCACCGGGTTGATCGGGTTGCCGCTCACCGCGGCGTCGGCCTCCCCGAAGACCGGCGGCCCGCCGTCGATGGGCTTGCCGCGGCCGTTGCAGACCCGGCCCAGCCAGCCGGGGCCGACCGGGATGCTTAGCGGCGCTCCGGCAAATGCCACCCGGATACCGGTCGGGTCCATGCCGGTCGTGCCCTCCAGCACCTGCACGGTGGCGAGGTCCCGGTCCACTTCCAGGACGAGACCGTGCCGCTGCTCGCCCGACTCCATGGTGATCCGGACGAACTCGTCCCAGCCGACGCCCGACACTCCCTCGACGACCGCGAGCGGACCCCGCAGCGCGCGCACCGCCGTGTACTCGACCTCGCCCCAGGCCGTCACCGTGGCTCTCCTTCCGCATCGCCGACCACCGAAATGCCGTAACACCCCCGCACGTGACCCTTGTTCACCGCACCTCCCGGAGCCTGGCGAGCATGGCGTGCCGCCGTGCCGCCACCCCAGCGGCGTCATACGGGCCGACCTCCTCACGTGCACGGAGCACCGGTCCGAAGTCCACCTCCTCGACGGACGCCGCCGGCACGCCCGAGTCGACCAGTTCCCGGCAGCGGCCGACGACCGCGAGCACGGCGTCGACCAGCGCCGCGGTCTTGTCCGCAGCGCAGAACGCGTCGTGGGCGGAGAGCGCGCTCTGCTGGAGCACCGCCTCACGCACCAGCCGTCCGGAGAGCACACTGATCCGCTCCTGGTCGGGCAGCGCGGTGATGCCGATCAGATCGACGAGATCGGCCAGCCGGTCCGCCTCGCCTAGCAGCGCCGCGACACGGTCGCGGCGCGCGCTCCAGTCAGCGGCGCCCGCAGCGGCCTGCCGGGCACCGAGCGCCGCCGCGTCCCGGGAGAACGACCCCGACCAGGAGACGGCCGGGTAGTGGCGGGCGTAGGCGAGGTCGCGGTCCAGCGACCACAGGCAGCGTACGAACCGTTCGGTGTGCGCGGTGACCGGCTCGGTCAGGTCGCCTCCGGGCGGCGAGACCGCGCCGATCACCGTGACCGACCCCCGCTCGCCACCCAGCGTGGTGACCGCCCCCGCCCGCTCGTAGAACGCGGCGATCGCCGAGGCGAGACCGGCCGGATACCCCTCCTCGGCCGGCAGCGCGCCGGTACGCGAGGCGAACTCGCGTAGCGCCTCTGCCCACCGCGATGTCGAGTCGGCGATCACGACGACATCGAGTCCCATGTCCCGGAAGTACTCGGCGACCGTGGCACCCGTGTAGACGCTGGCCTCGCGCGCCATCATCGGCATGTTGGAGGTATTGGCGACGGTCACCGTGCGGTCTGCCAGCCGTCCGCCGGTGCGGGGGTCCTCCAGCGCGGCGAGTTCGGCGATGACATCGGCCATCTCGTTGCCGCGCTCCCCGCAACCGATGTACACGATCACGTCGGCGTCGCACCACTTGGCGATCTGCTGCAACAGCACGGTCTTGCCCGTGCCGAAACCGCCTGGCACGGCGACCGTGCTGCCCCGGGCGACCGGAAAGAGCAGGTCGATCACGCGCTGCCCGGTGGTGAGCGGCGTCGGCTCGCCGCCGCGCTCGCGCACCGGACGCGGCCGCCGTACGGGCCATGAGTCGCCGATTCGTACCTCGATGCCGCCCACGACGGCCACCACCGCGTCCTGCGGAAAGTCGCCTTCGGGAGAGATCCGCTCCACCACCCCACCGGCGCCCGGAGGTACGAGGACCCGCACCCGCACCGGTCCCACTCCCCGGACCTCGCCCAACGTCTCGCCTTGCGAAACCCGGGCCCCTGTGTCCGCATACGGAACGAACGACCACGTCCGGCCGGCCTCCCCGGCTCGCACCGCACCGGGGAGCAGCCATTCCCCGGCGCCGGACAGCGGGCGCAGCAGGCCGTCGAAGACCCCGCCGAGGAGCTGGGGCCCGAGCTGTGCGGAGAGCGGTCTCCCGTGAGCACGCGCAGTATCTCCGGGAGCGAGTCCGCCGGTGTATTCGTAGGACTGGACGGTGGCGACGCCGCCGCTGATCGCCACCACCTCGCCGGGCAGCCCGGCCTCGCCCAGCGAGACGACGTCGTACATCGCGATCCCGTCGGCGTACTCCATCTCGACGAGAGGACCGGCGACGCGCACGATGCGGCAGCAGCGCCCCGATTCCTCCTTTGGTGGAGGTGCCTCGGGCGACCCGGCCCGGTCAGCGGTTCCGGGAACGGGGGAGGAGGCTCCTACGGTGCCCATAGCGTCTCCGCCTCGGCACCGATCCGGTCCACTGCGTGCGCGGCCAGCGCGTCCAGCGTGTAGTCGACGCGCCGCCCCGCGACGTGTGCGATGACGCCTCCCGCGGGGTGCTCGGTGACCTCCGCGTCCGGCCCGAGGAGCTGGCGGGCGCGTTCGTTCAGACGGTCCACCAAGGCGGCGTAACCGGCCGTCTGCCGCAGAGCTCTGACGCGCTCGGTGGCCCGCAGCCGCAGCTCTTCGTACACCTCCCGGCGCACGTTCAGCTCGCGCGCCCTGGCCGTACGGCGTGCCCGCGCGAGGAGGGCGCAGCCGACGGCTGTGCCCTCCGCCTCGCCCTGCCGATGTGCCTCGTCCACGATTTCCCGCGCTGCGGCGCGGGCGTCGTCCAGCAGAGCCGCGGCCTCGTCATCCGCTCCGGCGAGCAGGGCCCCGGCCTCTGCGCGGGCAGCCCGGAGCAGCTCGGTGCGCACCGGTTCGAGCGCCGCCGCCGTTTGATCGGGCGCCGGTGTCCTCATGGCGGCATCACCAGGGTGAGCGGCGGGATGTGTGAGAGCAGCGCCGGGCCCAGGACATCGGCCGCTGCCGGAGTGAGGATCACCAGCTCCGCCTCCTCCCGCACGTCCCGCCATGCCTCGTGGACCGCGTCCGGCTCCTCGGCGACGACGACGCTGACCCCGGCCAGCGCCAGTCCCGCCACCCGCACTTGTTCGCCGATCGCGGCCACGTGTCCCACGGTCAGGCCTTGCCGATGAGGATGATCGCGACGACCAGGCCGTAGATGGCGATGCCCTCGGCGAGGCCGACGATGACCATCGCCCGGCCGAAGAGCTCGGGTCGTTCGCTGAGCGCCGCCAGCGCCGCGGCCCCCGTGTAGGCGACGGCGATCGACGCCCCGATCGATGCCCCAGCCACCGCGATCGCGGCACCGATCAGTGCCGCGGAGGCCGAACCGGAGTCCTTCGCGGCCGCAGCGGTGGTGGCGGCCTGCGCCGGTCCGTCACCGAGCGCCACGATCAGCAGCGCGGCCGCCCCCAGGAGCAGCAGCACATTGGCGGCGATCACCCAGCGCAGAGCCGTCCGGCCGGACCGGCGCAGCAGCAGCCGGGTGACGACGAAGGCCACCACGACGAGAGGGAGAGCGATGAGCCAGGTGATCACTGCGCCACCTCCGTGTGCTGTACGGGCAGGTGCCAGGGGCGGAACGGACGGCCCTGGTTTTCGAAGACGCGCGAGAACAGTTCGTAGAACTCAAGGCGCAGCGCCTGCACTCCGGCGATCAGCGCCTCCAGTGCGAACGCGAGGGCGTTGCCGACGACGAAGACGACAACAGCCGCGATGAGCGCCCCCGCCCCCATTCTGGCCAGCCCCGTGCTCCCGTCCCACACGATCGAGCCGAGCGCGGCATGTGTGAGTCCGAAGGCCGCCAGCCGTGTGAAGGAGAGGACGTTCGATCCGATGCGCACCACCACGTCGAAGAGCTGGACGCCGGTCTGGGCGATACCCCCCGCACCGCCGCCAGTGGTCGCATAGAGACCGGACCCGGCCAGAAAGAGACCCATGAGAGCAATCGCGGTCCCGGCGAAGGCGAATCCGGGGCGGCCCAGATAGATCGCGCACAGGGCCAGGCCGAGCCCGAGGAAGAGTGCTGCCCCTGCGACGCCGGAGGCCGCGCACAGTGCGCTCGCTGCCCCGTTCTCCCGCCAGCGGTTGACGATTCCGGCAGCGTAGGCCAGCGCGAGCAGCACGGCGCCGAGCCCGACGGCGCCGACGAGCAGCCGTACGGGCTCGTCCAGCGGGTTCAGCCAGAGCACCGGCAGCACACCGGTCGGGCCGAAGAACTCGCCGTAGGCGACACCCGCCAGCGCGCTGGCCAGCCCGGCCCCGGCCACGAACGGCCACAGCCGGTGGAGCGAACCCAGGCGGCGGGGGCACCCGAAGCGCAGCAGCAGCCCGGCGAACAGCAGCAGCGCACCGTGCCCGGCGTCGCCGAACATCACACCGAACATCACCACGTAGACGATGCCGGCGGGCAGGGTGGGATCGAGATCGGCATAGGGCACGGTCCCGTACGTCCGGACCAGAGGTGTGAACGAGCGACGCACCACACCCGTGCTGCGCAGCAGGGTCGGTGGATCGATGCCGCGCGGTGTCCGCAGGGGCACCAGCGCACCCCCGGCACCGGCCACGCGCTCGGCGGTCGCGGGGAGTTCGGCGGCGGGGCACCACCCGGCGAGGGCCGCGACGGCCCCGCGCCGGACCGTGCCCGCCAGGTGGTTCTCCAGCTGTGCCTCGCCCGCCAGCAGATCGGTGCGACCCGCCCGCTCCAGCGCGTCGAGGTCGGGCGGGCGGGCGCTGAGGACCGCGCTCTTCGCCTCGGTGCGCACACGCCGCAGTCGGCGGGTGGCCGAATCCGGTGCTCCCGGCCCGACGCCGTCGATCCGATCGATCTCGACACACCCTGCTTCGGCTATCCGGACGAGGGTGTCCCGCAGGACCTCGCGAGGGGCGACGATCGCCACCCGCTGCATGCGGACGGGAGCCACGGCCTCAGCCCGGAACATCGAACACCTCCGTCGGCCTGCCGCCCCGCGCGGCCAGTTCCAGGGCACCCCGCACCTTCCACGCGTCCGCGGACAGCACCGCAACGGCGCCGATCAACGGTTCGGCGCTCATACGGGATCCGCGCAGCAGCTCGGCGCCGTCCCCTTCCAGCCGCTCCCACCACCGCGCCTCGGCTCGCCACAGGTCCGCCGGGCTGTCGGTGCTGACGAGTGCCCAGCGCGACGTGGCCGGCAGGCACTGTCGGAAATCGGCGAACGAGGTGGCACGCAGGGCCTCGGAGCCGAGCAGCCGGCCCGCGCGCCGGGCGGACGGTTCCGCCAACCGACGTCCGACGACGAACACTTCACGGCCGACCAACAGTGCGAGCCGGCCCGCCGCCCAGCGCACGGCCTCCGGCAGAGCGGCCGCGGTACGCACGGCTGCGGCGATCCGCATACCGGTGGCCACTGCAGCCGGTGACTCGGCGCCCGGCTCACCCCAGACGGAAGAGGCCAGCACGGCCCGCAACTCGGACGGCGATCCGGTCCGGGACAGCCGGGGCCAGGCGGTCGCCAGCGCGCCAAGCCAGTAGGGCGGTGTCGGCCGGGGGAGTTGCGTACCCGACACCGTACGAAGGTGCTCCTCCACATTGGCGATCTCGAACCCGGCTGCCAGCAACCGGACGGCGTTCGCCCCGCTACGGGGCTGCCAGCCTGCCAGGACCCGTAGATGCCACAACAGGGTTGCTCCGACCGCGCGTTGCGCGTCGGCCAGTGATGCTTCGGGGCCGATGCCGTGCCGGTAGGCCGTGGTACCCAGGTACCTCAGGGCATCGTCGAGCGTGGGCGCCGCGGCCACTTCCCGGACGCCCGCGGCGCCGAGGCAGCGGGACAGCATCGCTCTGGTCCGGGTCACACCAGCCACCCATCCGGCGCCCATCACGGACTCCTCGCTTCTGGTTCCCTGCGCGGGACGGGTGCCCTTGGGGCGGCAATCTCCGCATCGTCGAGTTCCTTGGTCACGAGCGCCGACACGCGGTCGACCAGGCCGGGCATGCGGGCGTCCGCCCGTTGGCGCAAAGCAGCCACCGCACGCTCCGACGAGACGTGCAGCTCCGCCGCCTCCGCCTCGGCGGCGCGCCGGATCCGCTCGGTGCTCTCCGCCCGTACGCCGGGAGCGCGAGCGCGCGCTCCCGCCACGATCGCTTCGGCCGCGCACTCGGCCTTGCGTCGTCTTTCTGCCGCCGTGCGCGCGGCAGACTCCCGTATGGCTCGTGCCTCTGCCTCGGCCTGCTCCAGCACTGCGAGCGGTGGCTCCAATTCGGCCGAGAGCTCGGCGGAGCGGTCCGCGGGTACGCCTCCGGGCGCCGCCCGGCCGGGCGATCCGGCCGGGCGGAACCGCATCAGGAAATCCCGGAATCCCGCCACAAGTTCTCCTCACGGGGCAGTCCCTGATCCAAGTCTCCACGTGGGGAACGCCCCTGTCGCGCCGGGCCGGGACGCCTCCTTTGCACCCGGTGGCCGGCAACGGCGACCTGCGGCATCCCTCTCGGATCGGTGCGAAAATGGCCTGGTAGGTGGCCGGCCGGTCCCCTCGGGAGGTTGCTGTGAGCGACTTCGAACGCCATGCGGCTGGCAGGGAAGCCCGCCGCACCATGCCGGGGCGAACCTCTGCCACGTGGGAAGAGCACCGCCAGAACATGCTGCGGCGCTATCTCGGTGCGGTGGCCTCCGCCGCATCGTCGACGACCGGTGCACAGGCAGCCGACCCGGGAGAGGCCGTATCACCCCGTTCCGAGGAGGGGCACCCGCCACAAGGACCAGCCGTACCACGGGTGCGCGACGTCATGAGCGTGCCCGCCGTGTCGGTCCGCGGGGACATGCCGTTCCTGGACATAGCCCACACGCTCGCCCATGAGCACTTGAGTGCCGTGCCCGTGACCGATGCCGACGATCATGTGCTGGGGGTGGTGTCCGAGTCTGATCTCCTGGCCAAGGCCGCCGCGATGGCCGCCCCGCACCCGGTCGGCCCGATCAGCAGGCTCCGGGAGCACCACCTCTACGAGAAGAGCCGGGGAGAGACCGCAGCCACCCTCATGACGTTCCCGGCGATCAGTGTCCATCCCGGAGATCTGGTGACCGACGCGGCTTGGACCGCTGCCCGCTCGCGTGTCAAGCGGCTGCCGGTCACCGATCACCGCGGGCGGCTGGTCGGAGTCGTGAGCCGGATCGATCTGCTGCAGGCTCTGGTACGCAACGACCTTGAGATCCGCGAGGAGATCGAGTCCCGGATCCTCCGGCATGAGTTCCTCCTCGCCCCCGGCACCGTCGAAGTAACGGTCGAAAACGGTGTGGTCACTGTCGCGGGAAGGCTGGACGCGGCCCTCGTTCCGAAGCTGCTGGAGTCGATCCGGGGAATCGAGGACGTCGTCGAGGTGATCGATCACCTCACGGGGACGACCTGACCGGGCTCAGCGGAACCACTCGTCGGAAAGGACGGGGCACGCCGCCGGCGGTCCTCTCTTGCAGGGTTCCGAGGGCCCACCCGAGGTGGCCGCTTTGGGCACAGTCGCGGCCTTGATCTCGCAGAGGTGTTTCGGCTTGCGCCCCTGATAGGCGCGATCGCAGGGCCCGGTTTGCGTTTCCTGGGTGTCGCAGGTCAGTGCGGTTGGGGGGTGGGAGGAGGCGGGACGGGCGTGGGCCGCTCGTGTGGGCTGGTGCCGGTGGCGGCGATCAGGGCCAGCAGCTCGGCCACGGTGACGGGGTCGGTCACTTTCGGCCTCGCTGTTCGGCCTGGGTGGCCTGGAAGCGGTAGGACTCAGTGCCGGTCTGGATGAGGTGGTAGCGGAAGGCGATGCGGTCGGCGAGAGCCGCGCAGAGCCGGGGGTCGGTGAAGATCTTGTCCCACTCGGCGAACGGTGAGTTGGTCGCGACCGCGGTGGCCTTGTACTCCTTGTGTTCGGTGAAGATCTGGAACAGCGGCTTGGCGCCCTTCTTGTCCAGGTCCAGATGCCCGGACTCGCCCAGACACAGCAGGTCGACTTTGCTGTAGCGGGTGATCACAGAGGAGAGGCGACGGGGCGCGTCTGCCTCGGAGATCACCTTCGCCCCCGCGTCCGCAATGCCGCACGGTCCTCTTCGGCCTCGGCGTCGACGACTGGGGATCCGGTCGATGGTGTGCCACTGCTTCCGCTTCGCCGGCACCGGACATATCAGTGCCTCGGCCACCGTGTTCCGCGACACCTTGTGCCGCTGAACCAGCGTCCGCCCCGACACCGTCGGATCGTCGCACCGGTCCAAGCCGATCCTCTCAAAGATCCACTCACGTGACCTGTACACACGGGTCTCCTGACATGACCGTGATCAACACGCACAGAGTGAGGGGGTAAACAGCCCAAAACCCGCATTGCTCCATAGGCAGCATGTCACCCACCCGACACCAGGATGGCTTCCCATCTCACCGCCCAGCTCTCAAACCCACCGCCCCACTGGCTCTTCTACGCCCCGCCAGAAACACGCGTCTGCAGGCGCATGACGACGTGTCCGAGACCGGACACCCCGCACACGACCACGAGGTCGGTGAGCGGCAGCGGCTCCGTACCCAGCAGAGCCTGCAAGGGCGGCAGATAGACGCCCGCCAGCTGAAGGCCCAATGCCGCTGCTACGGCGACCAGCAGGAAAGGATTGGCGAGGCTTCGGGGCCGCGCCCGGGAGCCCAGCGCCACGCCCAGCTGGGCCGCCCCAAGGACCAGGAAGACCATGGACTGCCACGGACGGCCGGTCTCCCGCGCCCAGTCACCGGTCACCAGCGTGACCGTGGCGACGAATGCCCCCATGGCCAGGATTCGGGGCCATAGGCCGGCGCCCAGCACGCTCTGCTCAGGTGGTCGCGGAGGGTGACGCATCACGCCAGGGGCGACGGGTTCCGCTCCGAGGGCGACACCGGGCAGACCGTGGGTGAGCAGATTGATCCACAGGATCTGGGCGGGAAGCAGCGGCAGCGGCATCCCCAGAAAGGGGCCGACAAGCATGACCAGGATCTCCGCAGTGCCTCCGGCGAGGGCATAGAGCAGGAACCGCCGCACGTTGGCGTAGACGCGGCGCCCTTCTTCGACAGCGGAAACGACGGTGGAAAGGTCATCGTCGGCGAGCACGAGATCGGCGGCCTGACGTGCGACTTCGGTACCGCGCCGCCCCATGGCAACGCCGATATCGGCGCTGCGCAGGGCCGGCCCGTCATTGACGCCGTCCCCGGTCATCGCCACCACATGACCGGCCCGGCGCCACGCCTGAATGATGTCGAGTTTCTGCTCGGGAGTGGTCCGTGCGAAGACGCGCGCATGGGTCAGCGCGCCGGCCGTGCCGTGCCGTAGCTGCTCGCCGGTGGCGACGTCGTCGCCCGCAGCCGCGATGCCCAGGCGCTCGGCCACGACACGGGCGGTGAGCGGGTGGTCGCCGGTGATGAGTACGGGGGCGATGCCAGCCTGCCGGCAGGCGGTCACGGTGGCTGCCGACGCGCTCCGGGGCGGGTCCAGGATGCCGATCAGCCCGAGCAGCGAGAGCCCGGATTCCCACGCTCCTGAGCACTCCCGATCTTCCTTGGGATCGCCATCGGCGACGGCGAGCACCCGATAGCCGGCGCGCGCCAGCTCCTCGGCGCGCGCGGCTGCCTCGGCGAGCATTTGCGGGCCATCGGCCAGGACATCGGGCCGGAGCACGGATTCCGGAGCTCCCTTGCATGCGACGTGCAGCCCACCGTCCGTCGACCGGTGCACCGTCGTCATGCGCTTGCGGCCGCTGTCGAAGGGAACTTCCTCCACTCGTGGCAGCTCGCGGTCCAGAGCCGCCGGGTCCAGCCCGATCCTGGTTCCCGCCGCTAGGAGGGCGGCCTCCGTGGGATCGCCCAGGGCACGCCACTCCGCGCTGTCGTCCGACGGGGCCTCCAACGCCGCGTCATTGCACAGCACCGCGGCACGCAGCAGCGCGGCTAGGTCGGGCGCGTCACTCGCGGTGACCGTCCGGCCGCCGCGCAGAACGCGGCCATCTGGCGCGTAGCCAGTCCCGGTGACGGTAGCTTCTCCGCTCGGTGTCCACAGCGCCTCGGCGGCCATCAGGCCCTCCGTCAGCGTGCCGGTCTTGTCGGTGGCGAGCACGGTGACGGATCCCAGGGTCTCCACGGCGGGCAGCCGACGGACGATGGCGTGCCGCTCCGCCATCCTCCGCGCCCCCAGGGCAAGGGCGAGCGTGACGACAGCGGGCAGCGACTCCGGCACGGCCGCGACGGCGAGACTGATGGCCGCAACGATCATCAACTCCACAGGTTGCCCACGCACCAGCCCGAGGGCGAGAACCAGCGCGCACAGCGCAACGATGACGGCGGCCAGAATCCTGCCGAACCCCACCAGCCGGCGCTGCAGCGGAGTCAGGCCGGGTGAAGTACCCAGCAGCGCCGCGATCCGGCCGAGCGCGCTCCGAGCTCCGGTCGCGGTGACCACCGCACGACCATGTCCCCGTACGACAACCGTGCCCGCCGACACTGCGGCGCGCGACCGATCCTCGCCGGGTTTCTTCTCGACCGGAAGGGACTCGCCGGTCAGCGAGGACTCATCGAGCAGTAGCAACGCCGCATCCAGTACGTCCCCGTCCGCCGGTACGATGTCGCCCTCGGCCAGCAGAACCAGGTCGCCGGGGACCACCTCGGCCGCCGCCACGGCCCGCTCCTCGCCGTCCCGCACCACCCGGGCGGCGGGCGCGCTCATCGCCGCCAACGCCGCCACCGCCCGCTCCGCCCGCACTTCCTGGACGACGCCGACCACGGTGTTCACCGTAATGACGAGCAGGATGACCGCGGCGTCCGCCAGGTCCTTGGTGGCGATGGTCAATGCAGCGGCCACGAGGAGTACCAGGATCAGCGGGTCCCGCAACTGCTGCAGCACACGCCGCCATGTAGGGGTACGAGGTTGCGCGGGAATAGCGTTGGGTCCGTACGAGATCAGCCGCCGCGCCGCCGCGTCCTGCGACAGGCCCGCGGCGGCTGTGCTCCTGAAGTCATCGACGCCCACTGCGCCCTCCACCGGCCACGTTGCACCAGCACTCTCTCCGACACTACGCAGAGATCCCGTCGGCCGGGAGGGCCGACCAGCCCCCTCCGGGGACTATCACTGGCACCTGCCCACCACCCACTACTGAGGTTTTCGTTAGTTCTGTGGGTGTGGTGGGCTCGGCTGGTGGCAGCATCTTGCTGTGCCCTTCGAGTCTCAGTCTGTTCCTTCCGAGGTGTCCGTTCCGCCTTTGACGCGGCCGCAGTTGGCCGAGGCCCGACGTATGCGGGCAGTCGAGTTGTTCGAGCTGGGACAACCTCATGCCGAGATCGCGCGGATGCTGGGGATCCATCCCGAGAGCGTGCGGCGGTGGAAGCGTGTGTGGGAGGGCGGCGGGGCCGAGGCGTTACGGAGGCGTCCGGCCGGTGGGCGGCCACCGAAACTTGTTGACGCCCAGGTCGAGCAGGTTCGGATCGCGTTGGAGCAAGGTGCTCAGGCGCATGGGTTCGAGGCCAATCTGTGGACGCTGGAGCGGGTCGGGCTGGTGGTCGAGCGGGTGACCGGGGTGAAGCTGGCGCGAGCGTCGGTCTGGCGATTGCTGACAGGGCGACTGGGGTGGAGTCTGCAGCGGCCCCAGCGGCGGGCGGTCGAGCGGGACGAGTCCGAGATCGCCCGCTGGTTCGCCCATGAGTGGCCGCGCATCAAAAAGGGGCGGTGAACAAGCGTGCCTGGATCGTGTTCCTCGACGAATCGGGCGTGTCGCTGCTGCCCCAGGTCCGCCGCACCTACGCGCCCCGCGGACGCACCCCCACACTGCGGCACCGGCTGAACTGGAAACGTGCCTCGATGGCTGCCGCCCTCGGTTACCACGCCGCCGACCCCGGCCGTGGTCCGCGACTGTGTTTCCACCTCAAACCGGGCAGCTACGACACCACCGCCCTGATCGAGATGCTTGAGCAGGTCAAAGTGTTCTACGCAGGAGAGCCGGTGGCACTGGTCTGGGACGGGCTGTCCGCCCACTGGAGCCGGAGCATGCGTGCTTGGGTCGCCGAACAGGACTGGCTGACACTGGAACGACTGCCCGCCTACGCGCCCGAACTCAACCCGGTGGAACTGCTGTGGTCGGCACTGAAGGCGCGTGAGCTCGCCAACCTCGCCGACGACCATCTCGCGGACGTCGCCGACGCCGCCGAACGCGGCATTCACCGCATCAGCCAGAACGACCAACTCCCCTGGTCCTTCCTCATCCACACAGGACTGACCATCCACCCACCACACCCACAGAACTAACGAAAAGCTCAGTAGTACTCCAGTTGCACTTTGCTATCACTCCTGGTCAGGGCCGTGTTTCTGAGCATACTCGGCTGGTATCCCGTCAGGTAGCGGGGCTTCGTGACCTCGGACGAGTCGGGCCGTTGTGCTTGTCGTGCAAGATGACGTGCAGCCCGATGTCTGGTCCGCGGAACTGGACGAAGTACTCGTGCGGATAGGACACCGATTCGGCCGGGTGGATCTGCGGCGGAGAATGCGCGCCTACGTGAAGGGCCTGATCGGCCCGGTGGGCCGGAAGAACAGCTGGCAGCTGGCTGAGCACGCCGGCCACCGCACTCCTGCGGGCCTGCAGCACCTCCTGGGCCGAGCCTGCTGGGATCCCGACGAGGTACGCGATGACCTGCAGGAATACGTGGCCGAGACACTCGGGGATCCCGATGGAGTACTGATCATCGACGACACGGGTTTCCTCAAGAAGGGCACGGTCTCGGCCGGAGTGCAGCGCCAGTACTCCGGCACCGCCGGCCGCACCGAGAACTGCCAGATCGGCGTCTTCGCTGCCTACGCCTCATCCAACGGCCGGGCCCTGGTGGACCGGGATCTGTATCTGCCCAAGTCCTGGATGTCTGACCGGGATCGCCGCCGGGCGGCGAGGATCCCCGACGAGCGGGAGTTCGCCACCAAGGGCGACCTGGCCAAAGCCATGATGATGCGGGCACTGGCCTCACCGCTGCCCATCGCCTGGGTGACCGCAGACTCCGCCTACGGCCAGGAATGGCGGCTGCGCCGCATGCTGGAGGAGGCCGGCGTCGGCTATGTCCTGGCTGTGGCGAAGTCCCAGCATGTCCACGCCTTGGGCCGCATCGACTTCGCCATAGCCCAGGCACCCGACGACGCCTGGGAGCGCCACTCCTGCGGCAACGGCGCGAAAGGCCCGCGCGTCTATGACTGGGCCGCGGCTCAACTGCCCACCATCGACGACTTCGATGGCGATCAGCCCACCCACCAACGCTGGGTCCTGGCCCGCCGCAGCCTGGCCCGCCCGGACGAGATTGCCTACTACCTCGCCTACGCGCCCAACGGCACCGCCGTCGTCGAGCTCGTGCGCATCGCCGGGACCCGCTGGGCGATCGAGGAAGCCTTCCAGGCGGCGAAGAACGAATGCGGCCTCGGCCAGTACGAAGTCCGCCGGTATCCCGGCTGGTACCGGCACATCACCCTGGCCATGCTCGCCCACGCCTTCCTCGCCGCCATGGCATCAGCGGCAGCCGAAAAGGGGGCGGCAGAAACGGTTCCGGCGCTCTTGCACCGCTCACCGTGGCAGAAATCCGGCGACTCCTGGCAGTTGACCGCCCCTCGCTGACCCACCTTCGGCGCACCGGCCACGCGCTGAGCTGGTCCCGCTGGCGCAGGCATCACCAGGCCATCGCCCGACGCTGCCACTACCGCCGACGCGTCCGAGGTCACGAAGCCCCGCCACCTGACGGGATATCAGCCGAGTATGCTCAGAAACACGGCCCTGACCAGCAGTGATAGCAAAGTGCAACTGGAGTACTAGGTGCTGAAGATCCCGCCGACGCACCCGGTCTATCCGTGGAGCTGCACGGTCGTCGACTGCGCGCGGCCCCGCTGGCGGCGCTACGCGATGTGCTCGGTGCACGCCGAGCAGTGGCAGGAGGCGGAGGCGAGCGGCATGAGCCGGGCTCAGTTCCTGCGGACCGCGGAGCCGCTGCCGGCCACGGAGATGCCGGAGGCGATGATGTGCCGGATCTGCCCGCAGCGGCCGGCGTTCAGCCTGCAGCTGGGGCTGTGCTTCCGGCACCGCAACCGGTGGTTGAGCCACCTGAAGCGGCACCCCGGCGGGGGCAAGGCGGAGTTCGAGCGGTGGCTGGCCGACCAGCCGTCGCTCCCGGGCTACGGTGAGTGCTGCGCGGACGTGTGTGACGAACTGGCCGCCTCGCCGCTGGGGTTGTGCGGCGCGCACGAGCGCGGCTACATCCGAGCCGGGCGCCTGGGCGGGGCAAAGCCGCCGAAGAACTTCTTCGCCACCTACGAGCGCCATGATCGCCCTGTGCCAGTGACCTGCGAGGACCAGGCCGCCTTCCGTGCCTGGTGCCGCGCACAGCTGCCGGTGCACCGCACCGGAACGGTCAGCCTGCGCGGGCTGCGGCCCCTGCTGAGGGCCGAGTTCCAGTGGGGCATGCATGTCCACGGCCTGCAACCCGTCGCCGTGTGGCATCTGACGTGGGTGCAGTCGCTCGCGGACGAATGCCAACGCGACGACGTGGCGTCCCTGGCCGGCCTGGATGCATCCGTCTTCCGCCGCGCCTACCACCAGCGCATGGTCCAGGAGATGCAACAGGCCCTGCGGAAGATCTACTTCACCCCCTCCGACACCCGGGACGCCGGCTACATCGAGACCGAACACTTCGGGGTGCGCTTCCCGCACCGCTCCAGCTACGCCGACCTGACCTGCATCTCCCAGCGGTGGCTGCGCGACCTCTTGTGGGACCACATCGCCGACGTGCTGCGCTCGCCCACCTGCCCGCGCAGCGCGCAGCCGGTGGACTTCGTGCGCCGCGCCGCGGCCGAACTGTCCGCGTTTTTGGAGGCGGAGGCGCCGGGCGGCGGCCACGATCCCACGGTGCTGCGCGGCGAGCACGTCCACCGCTTCGTCGCGGACCTGCGCAACCGCGAACGCCTCGGCCTGGCCTTCCGCGGCCATGCCCGCCTGGATGGCAAAAGGTCGAAGGTCACTGAGAGCTCGCGCCGGCTGGTGTTCAACTACGGCCGGTCCCTGCTGCGCGGCGCGCTGGACAGCGGCAACGCGGAGCAGATCGGCCTGGACCGCGCCTTCATCGCCACCATGCCGGTCGGCGGCCCGGGCACGCCCCGCAACCGCAACCCCTTCCCCGACGAGGTCGCCCGCGCGCTTGCGGAGGAGGCCAACCTGCAGCAGCTCGCCGACGGCCACGACCCACACGACCGCGGCCTGCGGGATGTGTGGGAGACCATCATCGTCACCGGCCGGCGCGCCAGAGAGGTCCTCCAGCTCTGCCTGGATTGCGTCGGCCGCTACGGCGGGCTGCCCCTGCTCTGGCACGACCAGACCAAGGTCGGCAACCTGAACGCGGCCGTCCGCATCCCCGATCATCTCCTGGACCGGCTCGAAGAACGCCGCCGCAAGACCCTGACCCATTACGCCGACCGGCACGCCGGCCGCCCACCCACTCCTGCCGAGCGGGGTCACCTGGCCCTGTTCCCCACTGACATCCTCAACCCCGACGGCCGCCGCGCTTCGTCCTACACCTGGTTCCACACCGGATTCCGCAGCTGGCTCGCCGATCTTGACCTCGGCGGTCACTACGTCGCCCACCAGGCCCGGCACACCCTGGCCACCCGGCTGCTGCGGCACGGCGCGACCCTGACGCACATCCGCCGCTACCTCGGCCAGGTCTCCGACCGCATGGCCGAGCACTACGTTCACCTGACCCAGTCGGACATGGAGAACGTCCTCCAGCACGTGTGGGTCGCCGGACCCGGCACCACGAATCCCGGAGAACTCCTCAGCAGCGACACCACCCCGCTCACCCGCGCGCAGGCCCAGGTCCTGGGCATCGACCTCTCTCACCGCAGTACTCCCGCCGAGGGCGGGTTCTGTACCTTCCAGCCTGTTGTGAACGGCGGCGCCTGCCCCTGGAACCTCGACTGCCACAACTGTGACAAGTTCGTCCTCTTGGGCGCTGACCTGCTCTACTGGCGGCGCAAGCGCGAGCAGTGGCGGCTGCTGGCCGAAGGCGCCCCGGATGACGCCACAGCCGACTACCTCCACCGCCACTTCGAGCCCACTGCCCGCGCCATCGACGGCCTGGAGAAGGCGCTGGCCGGCCTCGGCCTCCTCGACGACGCCCTCGCCCTGGACCTGCGCAAACCCCAGGACTACTTCCACCGGGTGTGGTCCACCGCTTTCCGCGCCGTCGATCTCGCCGACGCGCGCAGCGACGAGCCAGACGAGTACAGCGATACGTGCACAGCCGACGGCGACGACCCCGAACAGGACGCTGCATGAACACCGCCACCGTTCCCGAACCTCGCACCGCGGCGGCCCTGGCCGCACGCCGCCGCAAGACCGAAGCCGCCCTTGAACGCGTCCACCAGGCCATCGCCCGGCTCCGACGCGAGAAAGCCCAGGTCAGCGTCGCCGCCGTCGCCCGTCGAGCGGACGTCTCACGCACCTTCCTCTACGACAACGTCGAGGCCAGAGCCGCGGTCGCCGCAGCGATGACCGGGGTTGGCGAACGCCGCACCCAGGTGCTCGCCGACCAGGACAACGAGCGCGAGGCGTCCTGGCGCGAACGCGCCCTGAACGCCGAGGACGTCCTCAAAGCCGCCCACACCGAGATCCTCGCCCAGCGCACGCAGATCGGCGAACTCATCGGCCAGATACGCGACTTGCAAGCTGAGTGGACCGAGGGCGCCATCCAGCGGATCACCACCGAGAACACCACCCTCAAACAGCGCGTCCGCCAGCTCACCACCGACAACCGCACCCTCGACGAGCGACTCAAGGCCGCCCGCTCGAACCTGCGCTTCCAGGACCGGCGCATCGCCGACCTCGAAGCCCAGATCGCGGACGTCTGACCGCTCAGGATAAGACCACGGCATCGGGAACAGTGGCCACGTGACACCTGTGGCCACCGTTCCCAACATCGCAGCCGTGGGCACGCCTTCACCATTACGGCTAGAAATCTTTAAGAGTGCGGGTTATGCGAGGTCGTGACGGCGGTCGTGGTCTGCACTATGCCGGAGGGATGAGGTATCCCGATGGCGGCGGGCTGATGGCTGAGGAGTGGCTGGTGGGCGGCTCCGCTGATTCGGCATGCGTGAGGGTGAAAGGTGGCGCATCCTGGGAACGAGGGCCCTCGCCTAGGTGGTAACCGGCGAACGGCGGTTGGACTGCGTCCGCTGGTACGTGCTCCATGCAGCCGGTTTTTGCGTAAAGGCTTGGTACTTCGCGCAGCGAGGCAGCCATGTTTGGTCTTCTGGCATCGAGCGCACGGCCCATCGCCATGGCACTGTTCACGGGCGCCCTGGGCGTGGGCCTGGCCGTCGGCCCCTCTGCCGGATTTGCTGGCGCCGATGCCGGCACGTCGACGGGGCAGGCTAAGGAGTATTTCCACCATAGAAACCCGCAGTTGGCCGCCATCGCGGGGCAGGCGGTGGAGGACTCCGCCGCCACGAAGAAGCCAACTCAGCAGAAGGCCGTGGACTGGAACAACCGCTCCTACAGTCTCACCTGTGACGATATCGTCAAGAAGCCGGTGCGGGTCCCTGTGCAGAACGGCAAGGCAACTGTTGAAGGTGGCGCCCTCGGCGGGTACGACCGGTGGGAGGTGAAAATCCAGCGCGTAGCGAAGGGCACGCTACCGCGTGTGGGAAACGTGACAGCTGTATTGTTCGCCTGCTCCCCACAACCCAGCAATTACGTCACTCAGGAGTTGCATGTCTACCATTCCGCAGACGGGGTCGAGATGGGACGCATACCGAGCTTCGAAGAAGACACAGAAGGGGGATTCCCTCCCGAATATCAGCCGCAGTCCGTATCGATCAGCGGCGGTCGGGTAGCTGCCGATCTCAAGTTCTACTCTCCCCAGGACCCGCACTTCCGGCCTTCACTCCGCCGTCATCTCACCTGGACCTGGAACGGCCATAAATTTGCGAAACGGTCGGAGAGTAGTACTCAGCACAAACCGCTGAATCTGAGTCGGGAACGCGTTACGGTCAATGGGATGGGCCCCGTGAAGATCGGCATGAGCCGAGCGGAAGTAGCGAAGGCCGTCGGTGCCCCCATTGAGGCCGAGGGCCCCGGACCGTGTTCCGATGTGGCTGCACCAAGCGGACCCCAGGGGCTGCGTCTCCGGTTCGCCGAGGGCCGCCTCGTCGCGATTGCCGTGGACCCGCCAGCCACCTCAGTCCAGACGGCGTCGGGTCTCCATATCGGCAGTTCCCGAGACGAAGTGTTGCGTACTTATGGAAATGAGGTATCCCCCACGACCTTGGACGGGCTGGTGTTTGCTCCCACCGCGCCGCAGTTCAAAGGCAGAGTCATCCTCTTCGCCCTGAACAACGACGCAGTGGAAACATTTGTCGCCGGAGAGCGGGACTGGGCCAACTTCTTGACCTGCTCGGACTAGGCTAGTACCAAAATGCGCAGCACGTGTCCTAGGTGCCTCCTGGAACGGAGGCTGTATCAGCATTAACGCAGCGGCACTTTCGAATACCGTCAGGTAAATTGGCATGGAAGGTTCCGCCATGACCCTTCACCTAGCCCGAAGGCTCTTTCCGACGCTTGGCGCAAGCCTCTTTTTGATCATTGCCCAGGTACTCCTATCTGTGCCGTCTGCCGCAGCAGTCGCTAGCAACCCGGTCATCAAAGCGGACGCCACTGCAGATCAGGGCTGGCAATCGACCGGCATTCATGTCGCGGCCGGTCAACGCTATGGAGTGTGGCAGACCGGTGGCGAATGGACTGTAGACTATCGCAACTTTCCGAATGTTGACGGGGCGGGGTACTCGCCGGAGGCTGACGCTGAGATCTACCAGGGCTGCAAGTACGATGACTCATGGCCCTATGGATTGTTGCTGGCCCGTGTAAACAACGGGGACGTAATGCCCATCGGACGCGGTCAAAGCTTCAAGGCGGATCACGATGGAACTCTGGAACTGCGAATAAACGATCAAGACGACTGCCTCGGTGACAACTCAGGTTCTCTGCACGTGAACGTGCAAAAGTCGCTAGCCCCTAAGGCGGTGTTGAAGAAGCTTGTTCCTGAACTATTTGATCCTTTGTATGTTCGAGAGGACACCGAGTTTATAGTCAATCAGCTCATAAATTTGACGCCAGAGGAGAGCCGAAAGCTGGGCGACCTCTCGCAACATATTGGTCAGTGCGCCGCTTCGAACATTCTAAACAAGGCGATCTGCCTACGGCTGGTCCTGGATCTCATGTCCTTCATTGTGTCGCCCCAAGAGGTCGAGTAGCGCTCGTCGGCTTCGCCCCATGTCGCACACTTTACGTGCCGGGCGTGGAAGTAGCTGCGGACGACATGGTGTTGGCGCTGTTGGCGAGTGTCAACGCTGACGCGGCGAGCCTTGCCTCCAGTCGGGTGCGAGCCTTGCCTCCAGTCGGGTGAAGGACTTGCTCCTGGCCTTGCCCCCTCCTTCCCACCACTCAGGGGCCTGCCCGCCGTCCCGTGGGCAGACCGGCCCCACGAGACCATCCAGACGAGCTACAGCAACGCTTCCAACCCTCCGTCGCGGACATGTAGTCTATGAATCGTCGCAGTTCAGAGCCAGTATCCGAGCTCCTGCGGTCGGTAATGTGGAGTACAAGCGCGGCACCGACGCCGGGGTGATCCACCAGGGCCTCTTCTATATGGCTTGGTTGGTGGACCACAAGGATGCCTTCCGGCGCCTGGTCCGTGGCCGGTACGGTGCGGCGATCGCGTCTTGTGTGCTGTGGAGCGCGCCACGGCTAATTTGCGTTGCCGGCGACTTCACCCGCTATGACATTCATGCCGTACGCGAGCACCGGCGCAGCATCGACCTGGTTCGCTACCGTTTCTTCGGCGACGAGCACATCGGCCTGGAGACCGTGGCCTCTGTGACCGGCTTTTCGGTCTCCCCTTGGGCGAAGCGTCAGCGCACGGCCGAGGAGCCACATCATCGGGGCGCTGACGGGGCCATCGCAGAGCTGGCCGCGGCGGTCGACGAGGCCCTGCTCGGGCTCGGTGAGGACATCACCACGGTCCATCGCAAGCAGTACCGCGCCTACCAGCGACTGCGGAACTTCGCATGTGTGTGCCCGCCGCGGAGGACCAAGCTGCTCGCCTATCTCAAGGCCAATCCCAAGCATGTTGACCTCGTCCCCGGGTTCACCCGGGACGTGACGGGGCTCGGTCACCATGGCACGGGTGACTTGGAGGTACAGCTACGCACCGACCGGGACCTGGAGCGTGCCCAAGACCTGTTCCGCCTCAGTTACGGCGCGACGTAGAGGGCGAGCGGTCATCGTGGCTGCACGGCCGGGTGTGAAGTTGTGGGCTTTAGTCGTGTTGCTGCTTCTCGACGTAGCGGTCAGGGAATGGCGGTGGATCTATAGGGATGCGCAGGATCCCCGTTTTGGTAACCGGAGATCCTGCGCTATGTAGCGCCGAGCCCCTATTCGCCGACACTCCGGAACGTGAAATGCGCTCAGCGATCCGCACTGCACCCGCGAGGCGTTGCAGAGCGTCGGGCAGCATGTACCGGGAGCTGCAACGGGCTATCGGGGAACAGCGCGTCTTCAAATTGAGTCAACTGAGTCTCGTGTCCTTGCGATGGTGCTCACCAGGTACGCCAGCATCCGCCGGTGCAGCTGCAGTCGGGTCTCGCGCCTTCCTTTCTGCCGGCACTGAGGCGGCCGACGACCCAGGCCAGGGTCCTGAGGTCAACGAAGGCCAGCCGGTGTTGCGGGCTGGCTCCAACGGCCCGCTGTCGTGACCGCGACACGAACCCGGTCTGGTGACGCTCATGCCATAACCGGCCTACTTCGGTGACGAGTTCAGCGATCACTTCAGCTGACAGGCCCGTGATCCTTCGATCGCTGGTGATCGCTGCTCGAGTCATGTTCCCCACCACACGAACCGTGATCAAGGATCAGGGGCGACACTCGACTCCCTACCGTGCACGAGTTCGTCAGGATCAAGGGCCGGTCGGTTTACGGGAGCGTACGACGGCCGCGACGACCTCATGGACGGTCTTCGCGGGGTGGCCGATGGCGGTCTCCAGAGTGGGGCCGGTGGCGTTGAACTCGCCTTTGCGTGATGCGGCGAACATCGTCAAGGCGAACTCGGCGGCCGGCCGCGACATCCCGCCAGCGACTGCTGCGGTTGTCCACTCGTTGTCGTCCACGACGACTCGGGTGATGGTTCGTCCGGTGATGCGGCTGAGGATTTCGGCGACGCCGGCGAAGTCCAGCGTGTGGAGGGCTGTCAGTGGCGGCGTGATCCCGTCGAGTGCTCCGTCTTCGGCCAGGGCGCGGGCCGCGACTTCTGCCAGGTCGTCGTGGGCTGTCCAGGACACCATGCCGTCCTGTGGCGCGGCGAGCGTGCCGGTCTCCAGCGCTGCGCCGAGGTAGTCGCCCAAGGTGGAGGCGTAGAACCCGTTGCGAAGGGCGGTGTAGGGGATTCCTTGCTGCTTGAGGTGCTCCTCGGTGGCCGCGTGGACCTGCTGCGGCGGGAAGAGCGATGCGGGAGAAGCAGCCTGGTGGCTGGTGTACAGGATACGTTGGGCGCCCGCTTCCCGTGCTGCGTCGATGGCGACGCGGTTGGCGGTCAACGCGCCGCCGCCTCGGATGGCCGCGGAGACGACCAGGACGCGCTCGGCACCTTCGAAGGCGCGCTTCAGGCTGCCGGGTTCGGTGAAGTCGCCCGCTCGGACTCGGACGCCGCGCTCGGCGAGGCCGGCGGCCTTGCTGACGTCGCGGACACTGACGCCGACCCTGTCGGCCGGTACCCGTTCCAGCAGGCGGTTGACGATCAGCGTCCCGAGGTGGCCGGTGGCTCCCGTGACGATCAGCATTGGTGCTCCCGTCTGACTCGTTCTCGTGGTGTTTCCGATGGAACGCAAGTTACGGTATCGCTGATAATTCCAGTGGTTTGCCGCGCGGTTCGTCAGGAGGTTCGACAACAGTCTTGGGGCACGTCGTCCGCGGAGGGTTGGCGATATCGGCGATAACATCGGCTGTCACGCATGGGCGATACCATCGTGTCCATGGCACCGAACACGCAGCGGCGAGACACTGCGCGGGACCGCATCGTGACGACTGCGGCCGGCTTGCTGCGCGACCAAGGGCCGGCAGCGGTGACCACGCGCCGCGTGGCTCATGACGCCGGGCTGCAGCCTCCTGCTCTCTACCGCTTCTTCCAGGGCAAGGACGACCTGCTGGATGCCGCCGCAGAGCATGTCTTCGCCGAGCACGTGGCGAGCAAGCAGACCACCGCGCCCACGGACGACCCTGTAGAAGACCTCCGCGCCGGATGGAACACGCAGATCAGCTTCGGCCTGACCCACCCGTACGTCTACGGCCTGTTGCTCGACCCGGCCCGTGCACGCGACACCCCGGCACAGGTCCAGGGTGTGCAGGTCCTTGCCGAGCGAGTGCACAGAATCGCCGCCGCCGGGCGGCTTCGGGTGAGCGAGGAACGCGCCGTCAACCTCATCCGCTCGGCGGGTGTCGGAACCGTCCACACCCTGCTGTCCCTGCCGCCAGAGCAAAACGACCCGCACCTGGCCGATGCCGCCTTCGACGCGATCGCTCGCGCCATTCTGGTCGATGAGCCCGTTCTTCCCACCAGGGACCCGGCGGCCGTCGTTGCGGCCTTCCGCACCCTCCTGCCCGAACTGCCCAGTCTCAGCAAAGCTGAAGCGGCGCTTCTCGACGAGTGGCTGCAACGCTGATCCGGCTCCGCGCTACGGCCCTGGGCACGATTGCAACGTAGTGACCACCACGGTGCTATCCCAGTGCACGCTCTGCGGCAGCTTCCGCCCCTCCCGATGGGTCAGCTCGTGCACACACGGGCAGGCTCAGCCATCACAGCCCCAGTGGTCGTCAACGGACGTAGCCGCACATCCCCGACCGACGCGTCCGCGGCGGCGAGCACTTTGCCGGCGTAGTTGGGACGGGCACCGACCGGGTCGATCAGCGATCGCGCCTCGGAGAGCTGGTCGGCAGTGAGAATGCACACCGAGGCGCCGCATCGCCCGCTCGGCGCCAGGAGGCGGGCGGCTTGCCACCCGGTCGGGCGGCGCGGCCTTGCCGCACCGCGCGCGGGCTGAAGTTGTAGAAGGCCGTGAGCGTGACCTGCCACGGGACCGCATGCCGCGCCGTGCGGGGTAAGTTCCGTCGAGCGTTCCTCGGGCAGTCGGCAGTACCGGTGCCTCAACAGTGGCGGCGACCGGTCTGCCAACGCCGCCCGGCGCACAGGCTGGGATGTCCCCGCCTACGCCTTGGGGCTTGCGGAGGCGGGGACAACGCACCGGAGAAGGATGCGCGTACGAGCCATCCTGGCAGTCGGTCATGCCGGGCGCTTCGTCTGTGAGCCGTTTGGACGCGGCGGCCGGAGTGTATGGTCCGTCGCATCGAGCTGGCGGAGGCGACGTATCGGGGGTGGGCGCGCCCGGTGCGGTGATCCGGATGGCGATCGGGGCGTGACGGAGGGACGTGCCCGCGCGGATGCTGTACCAGGCCCGCCGCACATGGTCCAGCAGCGTACGGCGCTTGTACACCGCCTTGTCGGAGCCGGTGTGGGGCGTCCGCCTGCGCTGCCTTGGCGCTGGCGATTGGCCCGCTTGGGTTTGCGTTCGGGGATGGAGTGTCTGACCTGGCGACGAGGCGGGCAGCGTCGGTCGCGATGGGAACGGTACGCGCTGTCGCCGCTGACGTGCGCCGCGCTCACCCATCAGGATGCGCGGCCGCTCCCACGGGCTGAGACCAGCTCAGCACCTGGGAGGCTGCCGCCCCTGGGGGGAATGGCCAAGACATGACGTGGTTCGTGACGCTCCTTGGTTCCGCCCTCGTGATGGTCATCCTCCGGGACATGTTCCACACCATCTGGCACCCGACCCGTCACGGCGGCCTGAGCAGGCTGGTGATGACGGGGATGTGGCGCCTCTCCTTGCGCCTGACTACCCGGCAGCGCGCAGCCGGGCTCGCCGGCCCCCTGGGCATGGTCTGCGTCGTCGCGGTGTGGGCGCTGACCGTGGCCGTGGGGTGGGCCCTGGTCTACTGGCCGCACATGCCGCAGAGCTTCTCGTACTCTTCCGGACTCGTCCCTGCCGAGCACGCGGGGCCGGTGGACGCGCTGTACGTTTCCCTGGTCACGCTTGCCACTCTCGGCCTCGGGGACATCGCACCGGCCGCGGGCTGGCTGCGCGTCGTCGGCCCGCTGGAGGCGCTCGTCGGCTTCGCCCTGCTGTCGGCGACCGTGGCGTGGATCCTCGGCATCTATCCCGCTCTGGCCCGCCGCCGCACCCTTGCGCTGCGCCTCTCCCACGTGCGCGGCGGGGTGACTTCCCAGGAACTCGACTCAGACGGGGGCGCTGCCCTGCTGGACAGCCTGGCTTCGGCCGTCTCGGTCATCACGGTCGACTTCCTCCAGTACGCCGAGTCGTACTACTTCTACGACGGCGACGAGAACACCTCGCTGCCCCGACAGATCGGTCACGCCGTCGACCTCGCGGAGCGGGCGGTGAGCGCCCGCCATCCCGACGTCCGGCTCTCGGCAACCGTGCTGCGCAGGGCGCTGGAAGACCTGGCCGACATCCTGGACGAGCGCTTCCTGCACACAGGGGCGCCCATGGCCAGCGTCTTCGCATCGTATGCTTCCGACCATGGCGGCCGCACGGGGTCCCGGCTCGCCCTCCGGCGGGGGTCGGACACAACTTCCCCGGGCGGTGAACGGCGGCGTCACTGAAAGAGACCAGCCACCCGCACTTGACCACTTGGCCGTTTGAGGGATTGCCTCTGACAGCCCTCACATCCTCAGCCGGGCACTATGCCGGCGGCGTTCCGTGTCCGGTGTGCTGCCGGTGGGGAACTTGTGGATGAACCCCGGAGCGGACGCGCGCTGTCGTGGCTCGAGCGGTAGTGGGCTCTCAACCTGTTGCTCGGGGTGAGGGCGTCGTCGCCACCGTCGTGTTGCGGCTGCTCGCCATTGCGGGCCTCGTTACCCGTTCTGTTCTTGGCAGCGGCTCAGAACTCCTCGCACTGTGGTCGGCTGGATTCGTATGAAGGGGAGCCTGGGTGATGGTAGTTGCGCCCCGCACACCCAGGACCTGCCTGGCTACCGTGCCCGTCAGCGGTGGCTGCACCGCCCTGGAGTTCACCGCGATGGGGCCGACGAGGCCGGGCGGCACGGAGGGGACTGTTCTGTTCGGTGTCAGGGCACGGCGGTGAATCCGATCCGCCGTCCGACGGGGTGCGGCCGACCGTCGGCCTCGGCGTAAGGGGCGGCGAAGAACAGGCTGCGTCCAGCGCGCTGTGGCGGGGACAGCAGCACGTCGCGCCCGGTGGACCAGGCGACGTGGTTGGCTTCCAGGGCAGTGAACAGGCCGTGGGTGCCGTACTTCGTGGCGCACGAGGCGTCAGCGGGAAGCCAGCCGAGCCCGGCGATGAAGAACTCCGCCCAGCTGTGGTAGCCGCACACCTCACAGTCCTCCACGCCGGGTTCGGGGGTCTGAAGGGCCTGGCCGAGGATGAAGCGGGCGGGAATTCCGGCCGAGCGGCACAGGGACACGAACAGTGCGTGGATGTCGTTGCAGTTGCCGGCGGAGCAGGTCAGCGCGTGGTCGGTGGAGCCTAGATACGACTGCTGTCGCGCGTCGTAGGTCATCGTGCTGGTGACGTGGTCGTAGAAGCGCCGCGCCTGCTCAAGCGGGTTGGTCTCCTCAGCTGCCAGCGCGGCCGCGAGCTCGCGGGTGCGTTCGTCGACATCGATGTACTCCGAGGGCGCGAGGGCGCGGGCGAACAGAGCGGGCGTGGCCAGCGGCCGGGCCCGGGTGGCGTCGGCCACTGGGACGACGGGAGCGCTGCGTTCGACGAGGTACCGGATCTCGTACGTGGCGCCGCCCGGTGGGTCGGTGGGACGGGAGTGCAGCATGGTGTTGCCGAACTCGCCTTCGCGGTTGAGATCGAAGCGCTGAGCCGTACGTACGCTGATGTCGAGGAGGCGCTGGTGCGGTGTGTCGGTGATGACCGGGCACCACACGTCCAGCGTCCGTACCGTCGCATCCGTGGGCGCCACGGTGAGGCGCTCGGTGATTGCGAAACGGCTGGTGCCCGTAGCGGGCCGATCCACGGTTTCTTGCTGAAGGAAGGTCATGGAGTGGAGCGCGTCTTTCTACGTGAGCAATGAGGGGCAAGTGGCGGGCGAGAGGGGGCGAACGACGGGAAGGCCGGCGGCGCGCCGTTCGGAGAACCAACCGCGCAGACGACGGGCCGCGATACTCGGGATCTGAGGACTCCGACGGCCTCGTAGGCGTAGAGGCAGTACGAGCCTGGCCAGCACGTCACAGTGTCCGCGTCCGGTGGGAGTTCGCCCAGACGAGTGGTCAACTCGTCCAGCGGGATGCTCACCGCGCCGGACAGGTGCCCCGCCGCATGTTCCTCGCGGGGGCGTACGTCGAGCACGGCGCCCTGCCCTTCCAGGGCACGCGTCAGCCACTCGTGGCCGCCGACCGGCTGCAGTTCGTGACGGTCGGCACAGCGGCTCCTCCAGCCCCTCGACCTCATCGAGATGCTCCTCCGCCATGCTGCGCAAGACTCGCATCAGCGCCCACACCCCGGGGAGGCGAGCTCGTAGAACATGCGCTTGCCGGCCCGGCGGCTGGTGACTACGCCCGTGCGGAGCGGCTGCCGCAGATGCTGTGAGGTGTTGGCGACGCTTGGCCCGGCCGCCCGCGCGAGCACGTCCACGCTTCGTTCCCCTGTACCAGGACGTCCAGCAGCTCCAGTCGGTGACCGTTGGCCAGTGCCAGCCCGACCATGGCGAACTGCTCGAAGATCAGCTGCTTTGGGACGCCGTAGAACCTTCATGCTCTGCTCTCCGCTCAGGCGGCCACAGCCACTCATTCAAGGAATCCATGGAAGGTAACCAGGTCGCCACGCACAGTCAGTGACATGCGGTCGGCGTCCGGGTGACACCGGCCCGAGGAGATTCGTGGGGCGGTAGTAACCGACGGTCTGCCAGTTGCAGGAAAACCTGATTTTGCGTTGTGCCAATTTTGCTCAGTGCAATACTGTCCCTAAGGGTAGAGGTCGATCCCGCCTTCGAGGAGGTCGCACATGCTGATCGAGACCGGCGTGGAGCTCGTCGAGTTCACCTGCCCACAGTGCGCCCATCGCTGGACAGGGGCGTACGAGCTGTTGCACTGCGAGCTATCGGACGGTGAGGTGCGCGACTACTTCACCGTCAGTGGGATCAAGGTGTTGTCGCCCTACGCTCCGGATGGTGCCCCGTCGTGTCTCCATTGCGGTTCGCCGACGGTGGCCAGGCTCGTCGAGCGTCGGGCCCTCGGCGCGCCCTCAGATCAGGCGGGTGTGAGACTGCCGCCTGAGGGCGAAGGGCCGAGTCGTCGCTGCGTACCGACCCCCTCGACAGGCGCAGCAGGCGGTCAAGTTTCCGCGTCGGATCGCCATGTGCGCCGGTCAGGGACCGTACAGCCACAAAGGCGGGTGAATCGCGTATGAGGGCGGTGATCTGTGGTGCGGGCATAGCAGGTCTGGCCCTCGCGCAGCGCCTTGACGCCTTCGGTTGGGATGTTGTCGTCCTGGAGAAGGCGCCAGTCCCGAGGGCGCAGGGCTACATGGTCGACTTCTTCGGGGCCGGTTACGACGCCGCTGAGATCATGGGCATCCTGCCCAGGTTGCGCGACCTCGGCTACGGGATCGAGGAAGCATCGTTCATGGACGAGGACGGACGTCGTCGAGGTGGACTGAAATACGCGCACTTCGCCAAGTCGACACGAGGGCGCCTGCTGAGCATCATGCGGCCGGACCTTGAAGGGGCGCTACGCGAGTCGCTGTCGAACCGCGTCGTCATCCGCTTCGGCATGTCCCTCACTCACATCGCTGACCGAGGCGACGCTGTCAGCATCACACTGACCGACGGAAGCGTCCTGGACTCGGATCTCCTCGTCGGCGCCGACGGCATCCACTCGACGGTCCGCGGCCTGGTCTTCGGCCCAGAGCGGCAGTACCTGCGCCACCTCGGATTCCACACCGCCGCGTTCACCTTCGACGATCCGGAGATCCACACTCAAGTACGGGAACGGTTCTGCCTCACCGACACCGTCGACAGGCAGATGGGCTTCTACGGATTGCGCGACGGCCGGGTCGCCGTCTTCGCCGTGCACCGAACGCCCGACAGCACCCTGCCGACCGATGTCCGGTCCGCGGTCCGAGCGGAGTACGGCACGCTCGGCTGGCTGGTCCCCCGCGCACTGGCCCAATGTCCCCCCTCCGCCCAGATGTACTACGACCAGGTCGCCCAGATCGCGATGCCGCGATGGAGCCGGGGCCGGGTCGTACTCATCGGAGACGCCTGCCAAGCAGTGTCACTGCTCGCAGGTCAAGGAGCCTCACTAGGGATCGCCGGCGCCTATGTCCTCGCCGAACAGCTGACACGGGCCGGCTCATTGGAGGGCGGGGTGGCCCGGTACGAACGAATATGGCGCCCGGTCGTGGAGGAGAAGCAACAGACCGGACGCAAGAGCGCCCGCTGGTTCCTACCCCAGTCACAACTCCAGCTCCGGGCGCGGCGGGTGCTCATGAAAGCCCTGGGTCTGCCCGGCGGTGACCGATACCTCGCGACAACACTGGCGGGAAAGCCGACAACCGTCGTGAAGGATCTCCACACGACCCCCCACATCGCCTCGCCTCGCAGGTGAGGCGTCGCCGCAGGCCGCGCACCGTTCGCCGGGCCGTCGCATTCTGCCGCTGTGTCGCCGCACCATTCCAACCACCCCGAATACCAGGAGTCATGGACCGTGCCACGTAAGCTCACAGATGTTGCTACACCCACCGGGCTGCGCCGTCTCGCGGCACGCGCCCCCATCCACCTCTACCGGTGGCACCTGGGACCTCTCCTCGGCGCGCGCTTCGTCCTGCTCACCCACACCGGCCGCCTCAGTGGAGAGCCGCGGCAGGTCGTACTGGAGGTTGTGACGCATGACGTCCAAGACGACACGTACCTGATCGCGTCCGGCTTCGGCGCCAGCGCCCAGTGGTACCGCAATATCCGGCACACGCCCGACGTGACAGCCCAGGTCGGCGGTCGCCGCTTCGCGGCGATCGCTCACCCGCTTCCCCCCGAAGAGGCCGGACGTGCGATGGCAACGTACGCCAGCCGGTATCCGCGCCTCGCCCGAAAGCTCATGCGCGTCTGCGGGCTCGAGGTCGACGGCACCGCGGAAGACTTCTACCTCGTGGGACGCGACCACATCCCCTTCGTCAGGCTCACACCGGTCGCTGCCGGCGGCAGGACCCACGACAAGGGCACGGGTCGTTCACGCGCCTCCACGTGATCGGCGCGAAGACCCGGCCATGAGGGCGGCTCCGTTCGCGAAGGACCCGTCATCAATGCCGTGAGGGCATGGCACACCCGGGGGCACGGCGCCGACGTTTCCGTTCGCTGCCGGAGTCGCTGCCCCCCCGAGGACCGTCGCGTACGCAGTCGGGCGCTGCGATCGCCCCTGGGGCGTTGCGCGAGGGGCTTCGAGACGGGGCCGATGGCCGCACCGCGACGGGCTGGTCACCAGCCCACACTTGTGCGGGGTCCGTGCGCGAGAGGCTCGCCGCCGGCCTCGGTGAACGCCTGAAGGGCCTCCACGAGGCCGACACGCTGGGTCGCGGGCATGGCGGCGACGATGCGGGCGATCTCGGCTCGCCGCCGCTCGGTCGCCTCGTTCACCACGCGGCGACCGGCCTCGGTGAGGCTGATGAAGATCTCGCGCCGGTTGGCGGGGTTCGGCTCGCGCTCCAGCATGCCCGCGGCCACCAGCCGGTCGACCATGCGCATGGCGGTGGACGGGATGACGTCCAGGTGTTCGCCGAGCCGGGAGATGTTCATCGAGCCTCGGCTCTCAAGGACCACCAGCATGCGGAACTGGGGAAGAGTGAGGGCCTCCTCGACCGATGCCAGCGAACGGGCGGAGACCGCCACCAGCAACCGGGAGGCCGTCAGAACCGCGGTGACGACCTCGTCGGCCGCGCCATCGGTCGCGTCGATCTGCGAGTCGTCAAGGGGGAGTGAGGGGGCCGCTATGGGCGCACGCTTGGGCATGTGCACCTTTCTACCTCCTCTGCACCGATCCAACGCGTCCACCGTCTCAAGGATCGAGCATCGCTTGCACAAAGCAAAATATAGTCTTGCATAATGCAAATATGGTGAGCAGCCCAGAACGCACCTCCACAGGTCCTGTCCCCAGCCGTCCCATAGTCGTACGCCGCGGCATACCCGCCGCCCTCCTCGCTCTCCGCGAAACCAAGATCGGCCTGCTGATCCTGGCACTGGCTGTCGGAGCCGGCGCCGGCGTCGGAGCAATCGCCTTCCGCTGGCTGATCGAGACGTTCACCGCACTGCTGTCCGGCCACGCCGACTACTCCGACGCAGGCCACGCCGCCAACCCGCATGTGCCGTGGCTCGGCCCCTGGTTCGTCGTCCTTGCCCCCGCCGTCGCGGGACTGGCCTACGGGCCGCTGGTCCAACGCTATGCACGCGAGGCCCGCGGCCACGGCGTGCCCGAAGTGATGTACGCCGTTGCCCGGCGCGGCGGCCGCATCGCACCCCGTGTCGCAGTGGTGAAATCACTGGCCTCCGCGCTGTGCATCGGCGGTGGAGGATCGGTCGGCCGTGAGGGCCCGATCGTGCAGATCGGCTCAGCCCTCGGCTCGACCTTCGGCCGGATGGTGAAGGTGGCTGAGGACCGCATGCGGGTGCTGGTCGCCTGCGGCGCGGCCGGCGGTATCGCCGCCACCTTCAACGCGCCGCTGGCCGGGGTCTTCTTCGCCATGGAGCTGATACTGCGGGACTTCACCGCCGAGTCCTTCGGCATGGTCGTCCTCGCCTCGGTCACCTCAAGCGTCATCGGGCGCGCCGCATTCGGCGATACGCCCTTCCTCCAGCTGCCCCCGTTCACCGTGCAGCACCTGTCCGAGTACCTGCTCTTCGCCTTGCTCGGCGTGATCGCGGGTGCGGTCGGGGTGGTTTTCACCCGCATCCTCTACAAGATCGAGGACGCCTGCGACTTCCTCTGGCGCGGCCCTGAATGGGCCCGTCCCGCCGTCGGCGGCCTGCTCCTAGGTGCCCTGCTGCTGGTGCTGCCGCAGATGTACGGGGTCGGCTACCCCGTCCTGGAGAGCGCTGTCACCGGCAAGTACGCCATTGGGTTCCTGATCCTCCTGCTCGTCGGCAAGATCACAGCCACCAGCCTCACCATCGGCATCGGCGGCTCCGGCGGCGTCTTCGCCCCCTCCCTGTTCATCGGCGCGATGCTCGGGGCTGCCTTCGGCGCCACCGCCCACCACCTCACCCCGGGCATCGCCGGCCCGGTCGGCGCCTACGGCCTGATAGGCATGGGCGCTGTCTTCGCCGGAGCCGCCCGCGCCCCCATCACCGCAGTGATCATCCTGTTCGAGCTCACCGGCCAGTACACGATCATCCTGCCCCTGATGGCCGCCATCGTCCTGGCTACGGGCGTGAGCCGCGCCCTGTCCCGCGACACCATCTACTCCCTCAAACTGCGCCGCCGCGGCATCGACCTCGACCACACCCCGCCCACCGCTCCGCTGACCGGACTCACCGCCGCCGCCGTGATGGAGCCCGCCCCCGAGCCCCTGTCGGGCCCCACGCCGCTCGCCCAAGCCGCCGACGCCCTCGCCCACTCGCCCCACGGCGTCCTGCCGGTCCTCGACCCCTCCGGTGTCTATGTGGGCACCGCAACGGCCCGCGCCGTCGCCGAAACCCTGGCAGACGGCGCTCACAACACCACCCCCGTCGCCTCCGTCGCTTTCCTGCCGCAACCCGTCACCGCCGGCACCGAACTCGCGGAGGCCCTCGACACCCTCGTCACCGCAGAGGGCGGGGGCCTTCCCGTCCTCGACGACAGCCGCACCCGCCTGCTCGGCTGGATCACCCACCAGGCTGTCCTCGCAGCCCTACATCGGGGCGCCCGCACAGTGAATGCACAACCTGTAGCGCAGTGAACGGCGCCGGTTGTCCGCACCACGTGCGGACAACCGGCAACAAGGACGGACGTAGGGACGGATGCAATCGTCGATACCTGGCCCAGCGTCAGAGCCGACGCAGGCTCGTCCCCCCTCGGTGAGTTGAGGCGCGTTTCACGCCTGCAGCCGGGTTACTCCTTGGGGATACGCGATGAGCACACGAACGAAGCGATGGCCACCAGCGGCCCAATCAGTGGTCCCCATAGCTTGGCCGCCAGCGGGTGGTCGTCGAAGAAGAATGCGCGCCAGAACGACTCGGGCACCCAGGCGGCGATCGCCCCGGCGATCCGCAGGCCCATGACCAAGTCGCGCAGGATGGCCGCCCACTCCCTCCCGACCCCGGAATCTGAGACTCCCACCACTGACCGCCGGGACAGGCACACACCCGCAAACACAACGACGCGAGGACTTCGGCACGTTCAGGCGGCTTCTCGGTCGAGCGGGGTGAGGACGAGCTGACGAGTTCCGCCGCCCCGCAGCTCAGTTGCCTCGCAGGCAGGACGAGTGGGGCAGGGTGAAACGAAGCCCCGCCTCGTCAGCAGACTCATGGCGGTCGGCAGGGAGCGCAGGGGGGAAGCGGGGATTTTAGGCGACGGTAGCTGTATGCCGTGCGCATTTGAGCGCCTTCGCTGAATCGGTTCGATTGCCCAGTGCAAAGGTTAGCGTGGCGCACGCCCCGGCACTACGAGGGGCAGCAGCATCCGACCGCTGAACCGTCGCGCACTTCAGGAGGCATGGTGAAATCTCATGCGCGAAATTCGAGGCCCGCATCCCGTCGTGGCCGCCTGATAACCGTTGTCGTCGCGCTGGTGGCAGTCATCAGCACCGTATCCGTATGGCTCGCGCAGAGAAACAGCTCCGCGGACGAGTCGGTCTCCGCGAACCTCCCGGCATCGGGAGTCGGCCAAGCTGCTCCTCTGGGCGGAATGTCGGGTGGCGTCACCGAGTTGGACAAGACGTTCCTCACCAAGGTCCGACAAGCCGGCCTGTGGGAGATGCCGGCGGGCCGGCTCGCCCAAACGCATGCCTCCAGTGAGGCCATCAAACGCGCTGGCATGCATGTGCTCGACGGGCACAGCAAGCTCGATCAACTGGTCCGCGAGGATTCCGATGCGCTGAATGTGCCGATCCCCGACCAGGCCACTGCCGAACAACAAGGCTGGATCGACCAGTTGAAGAACGCCCGGGGTCGCGCCTTCGACCAGCTCTTCGTGGACCTCCTGCGGGCGTCCCATGGCAAGGTGTTCATCACCATCGGCGAAGTCCGCGCGACCACCAAGAACCCCTTGGTGCGGCGACTGGCAACACAGGCCAACAACACCGTCCAGGACCACATGGACGTCCTGGAGGACACCGGTCTCGTCACCGACGCCACCCTCGAAGATGTCGCCTCCACTATCCCCAAGTGACCCCCGCTTCCATCGGCCGGTGCATCGAACTCGGTCCCGGAGCCCGGCACCGGGGCGGGACGCGACAGCGACAGCGGGGGTGGGCGATCTGCGTCGTACCTTGCCGGCGCCGCTGCCAGAGGCAGCCAGGAGTGTTAGCGCTCGTGTGGCGGGGCGGCTGAGCCCGGCTGGGGTTCGCGCTCTGTCCGGGGGGCGGGCAGGCTCTGGGGGTGACTCGTGTCGGCCGCCTGTCCGGACAGGCGGCGGGCGAGCGGGGTGACAGCAACGGTGGTCAGGAGTGCGATGAGGACGAGCATCGTGAACAGCTTGTCGCCGATCAGTCCGGCCTCGCGGCCCATGGCGAGAACCACGAGTTCCGTCACGCCACGGCAGTTGAGCAGGACACCGACCGTTGCCGCCTCCCGCCAGTCGGCTCCGCAGGCCCGGTGGGCCAGGGCGGCACCGGCGAACTTGCCCACCCAGGCGGCGACCAGCAGAAGTACGGCGCTGAGAATGCCCAGGCCACTGAGGGTGGTCAGGTCGGCAGACAGGCCGGTGACCACGAAGAACGCGGCGAGCAGGAGAGAGCCCATCTGCTGGAGAGGCGCGGAGATGGCCCCCCGGGTGGCGGAGTCCAAATGGCGGGGCATGGCGACGCCGAAGGCGAAGGCGCCCAGGGCTGCGTGAACACCGATCCAGGCGGTGGCGCCGGCGGAGAGGAAGAGCCCGGCACTGACGACGGCAAGCGCGAGTGAGTGATGCTGCGCGAGGTCCATACGGTTGGCGAGCCGATGCAGCACGGGGCGGACCAGAAAGGCCACGATCAGGCCGTAGCAGGCGAGTTCGATGGAGGTGCGGACGATCTGGCCCGTTCCGTGCCCGCCGGCAAAGGCGATGACCGTGGTGACACCGCACCAGGCGAACACCTCGCCCACACCTGCCGCGGCCGTAGCCACGGTGCCGACAGGTGAGTTGTGCAACCGGTTCTCGTGCAGGACACGGGCGAGGACGGAGAAGGCAGTGATGGACAGGGCGGTGCCGACGAACAGGGAGAAGGTGAGTGGGTGGACGTCGTGGGCGGGAATGGCGGGGTGAATGGCCTGGACGGCGAAGGCGGTCGCGGCGACACACAGCAACGGAAGAGCCATGGAAGAGGCGGAGACGGTGACGACGGCTCGACCGCGTCCGCGCAGGGACCCGAGATCGAGTTCCCAGCCCGCGGCGAACAGGAAGAAGACGATCCCGATATCGGCGATCACACCTAAGGACGGGCGGACTTCATCGGGGAAGAGCAGATGGGGCAGGTCGCCGGGAAGCTGGCCGAGCACGCTGGGCCCGAGCAGGAGGCCGACGGCGATCTCGCCGACGATCACGGGTTGACGCATCCGTCTGCACAGGGGGGATAGTGCGATCCCGCACAGCAGGATGACGGCGAGGGCGGTGAGGGCGGCGACGGGAGTGGGGCCGTGGGCGTGGTGCATGGGCGTGGTGATCCTCTTCATGTGGTGCCTCGGACGGCACGTGGCGATCGCTCGCGCGGTAGCGCGGACGTGTGGAACGGCGTCGCCGCGCGCGTCCGATGCCGATCTAGAGAGAATCACTAAGATTCGCCACATGCGTCACATTCACCCAATTGCCGGCAAATACCCGGATCATTTCCTTCTGCGGGGTAGCTCACGCCCGTACGGGCATCCTCCGACCGCTGATCCGTTCGCCGATACCGCCGATTCCGCTCGACCGGTTTGCCGGTCTTAGCGATCGCCGTGCACCGCTCCGTATATGCCATCCGCACCATCGGCGGGGCGCTCGCCTGGCACCGCAGGCCCGGCCTCGGGTCTACGCCTCGAGGATCTGATCGTAGAAGTGATCATGCCGTCCGGCGGCCTGTGCGTGTGGAGGCTACCTGCCGCCACTGGTCAGAGCGATAATGGTATGGAGGCGTACTCGATCGAGCGTCGGTGCGTCGTCGCCGACAGTGCATCACGGTCGTGCAGGCAGCTGGCTGGGCTCAGCCGAGTCAGCCGAAGGCGAAGTGGCACAGCCATACGTAGCCGAGGGGCAGGGCCACCGTCGCCGCGGTGCAGGCAGAGGAAGAAGGTGGACAACACGGTACGTGCCGCCAGTCCCGACAACAGCACCGTCACCAGCAGTGCACAGATCGCTAACGGGCATCGTTAGGGTCGGAAGGTTGCCGGACTCCGGCAACTGACGGTGGACGAACAGCAGTGCCTGACCTGCCCAGCCTCGCCGCGTGGCTCCGTTCGGCCTACTCCCGCCCCGCCTCGAACGGCGGGGCGGTGGGAGCTGAGCATAGGCTGACGGTCAGGTGCGCCGGGAAGTCTGGTCGGCAGTCAGCCGTCCCTGCCCTGGAGGCCGGATGCCGAACGAGTTCCCTTCCGGAGAGCACCACGGCCGCCACGACCCGCAGCAGCCGGACAGTCGTCGCCGGCGTCCATTTCGCCGTCAAGTGAGCGGGACCGACCCCGCTCCGGATCACGTCACTGCGGCTGCCCAGCGAAGTCACCATCGACAATGTGGACCGCATCAAAGAAGAGCTCCGGGAGGCCCTCAGTTCTGGACCGCCTGTCCTCGAAGTGGATCTCGCCTGGGTCACCCGCCTCGGCCGTGACGGCGGCGCGGTGTTCTTGACGGCGCTCCAGGCGGCGAAGCCGCACGGTACGCGGCTGATCGCCACGCACGTTGGACCCCAGCCGCTCAGAGCCCTGAAACAGCTGGGCCTGCGACGCCTCGTCGACATGTACGAGGGAGACGCGCCAGGCAGCGCGCGGCCTCCCCCGTCAGGGAGCGGCGAGGAGTAGTCGTTCCAGCAGGTGGGGGGCGGTGATCACGCCGAGCAGGCGTGGTGCGCCGGTCCTGTCCTTGTCCGTGACCGCTACCAG
>NZ_JBVIRA010000023.1:178441-186036 GCF_055576575.1 Streptomyces sp. NPDC033270 | reverse complement strand
GGTACTGCAGGGGGGACCCTGTGGGAGAGTAGGACGCCGCCGAACAAATTTTGAAATAGCCTCGTTCCCCGAGTTTCGACTCGGGGAACGAGGCTATTTTGCGTTCCGGGACCGTGAGCCACACATAGAGTTCGGGATATGCGCTATGACCTGGTCATCTTTGACAACGACGGTGTGCTCGTCGACAGCGAGCCCATCTCCAACACCATCCTGGCCGGCTATCTCACCGAGCTCGGCCACCCCACGTCGTACGAGGAATCGATACGCGACTACATGGGCTCGGCGATGCACCGTATCCATGAACTCGTCAGGGAACGCACGGGGCAGCGCCTGCCGGAGGACTTCGACGAGGTCTTCCACGGCCGGGTCTTCGCGGCCTTCGAGCGTGAGTTGCAACCGGTGCCCGGTGTGACGGAGACGCTGGAGAAGCTGGCCGCGGACGGTGTTCCGTACTGCGTCGGTTCCTCGGGTAGTCATGAGCGGATCCGCAGAGGGCACCGGAAGACCGGACTGGACCGGTGGTTCGAGCCCGGGCGCGTCTTCTCCTCGCAGGATGTGGGGCGGGGGAAGCCGGCGCCGGATCTCTTTCTGCACGCGGCACGGGAGATGGGGGTGTCCCCGGAGCGGTGTGTCGTGATCGAGGACAGCCCGCTGGGGGTGCAGGCGGCGGTCGCCGCGGGGATGGACGTCTACGGGTTCACCGGAATGACCCCGGCAGAGAAGCTGACGGAGGCCGGGGTGACCGGGCTGTTCGGCCATATGGCGGAGGTTCCGGAGCTGCTGCAGTAGCGGGGAGACGTGCCTGCGGTGGCGTGGGTGTCGTAAGTGACTCGGGATCACCTGTCGGGCATACGTCGGAATTGACGGCGTGCGACATCTACCCAGGGGTAGGGGCGAGTTCTAGGCTGAGCGGCCATGACGGCCCCTCCGGCACCGACGGACCCTCTGGCACCAGGAGTGCAGCTGCGGCGCGGCCGGGTCTCGCTCGCCGTCAGCTTCCTCGTCCAGGGCGCGGTCTTCGCCCTCCTGGTGACCCGAATACCCGCGATCCAGGACCGCTACGGGATCTCGGACGGCCTGCTGCCGGCCTTCCTGGCCGCCGTGCCGGTCCTCGCGGGGGTGGGCAGTGTCGTCACCGAGCAGCTGGTGAAGCGGGTACGGCCGGGCCTGGTGCTGTGGCTGGTGCAGCCGGCGGTGTGCCTGGCGCTGCTGGCCGTCGGGGCGGTCCACTCGATGGCGCAGGCGGCGGTGGCGCTGGCGGTCTTCGGGCTGGCGGTCGGGGCGTTGGACGCCTCGATGAACATGCTCGGGGTGAGTCTGCAGCGGGCGTACGGGCGCAGCATCATGCTCGGCTTCCACGCCGCGTACAGCCTGGGCGGCATCTTGGGCGCGTCGCTGGCCTGGGCCGGAGCGCACTGGAAGCTCTCGCTCGCGCTGCTGTACGGGCCGGTGGTGGCCGCCCTGGTGCCGCTCGCGCTCGTCGCGGGCCGGTGGTTCGTGGACCGGCCACGGGACGACCAGGCGCAGGGGCAGAACCCCGGGGGGAGGGAGGGGGCCGGCTCGCCTGTGGCCATGAGGCTGCTGTTGCCGCTGTGTCTGGTGATGGCGTTCGCGTACATCGGGGACTCGACGGTCTCCAACTGGAGCGCGAAGTATCTGCAGGACGTCCTGGGGAGCTCGGAGCAGCTCGCCACCGTTCCGTACAACGTCTATATGGTCACCACGCTGCTCGGGCGGGCCGTGGGCGACCTGGGGGTGCGGCGCTTCGGGGCGGCCGCGGTGGTGCGGTGCGGGACGGTGCTCGCGGCGGGTGGCTTCGCGGTGGTGGCGGTCGCGCCGGGGGCCTGGGCGGGGATGGCGGGGTTCACGCTGCTGGGGCTCGGGCTGTGTGTGATCGTGCCGCAGACCTTTGCGGCGGCGGGGCGGTACGCCTTTGAGAAGCAGGGTGCCGGCGCTTCGGATATGGCCGTCGCGCGGCTGAACATCTTCAACTATGTCGGATTCTTGATCGGTTCTCCGCTGGTGGGTGTGCTCGGCGATGCCTGGAGCTATCGGGGGGCGATGCTCGTACCGATGGCACTGGTGCTGGTGACGCTTGTGTATGCCCGCTCGTTCGGGGGGCCGGAGGCCGGATACGGTGACCGGCATGAGCGGCCGCGCACAGCTGATGTGGGATGAGGCAGTAACGGGCTACGACTTCGGGTCCGGGCATCCGATGGACCCGGTCCGGCTCGCGCTGACCATGCGTTTGGTGGAGGCGTACGAGCTCGACCGGGGGCCGCTGGAGGTGGTCGCGGCCAAGCCTGCCGGGGACTCCACCCTGCGGCTGGTGCATCGTGAGGACTATATCGAGGCGGTCCGCCGGGCCTCGGCCGATCCTGCCGCCGCGGACCCGTCGTACGGACTGGGCACGGCGGACGATCCGGCGTTCGCGGGGATGCACGAGGCGTCGGCGCTGATCGCCGGGCAGTCGGTCGGCGCGGCGGAGGCCGTCTGGCGCGGCGACGCGGCGCATGCGGTGAACTTCGCCGGCGGGCTGCACCACGCCATGCCGGGCGGCGCGTCCGGCTTCTGCATCTACAACGACGCGTCGCTGGCGATCGCCCGGCTGCTGGAGCTGGGTGCCGAGCGGGTCGCGTACGTGGATGTGGATGTGCACCACGGCGACGGGGTGCAGGCGGCGTTCTGGGAGGACCCACGGGTCCTGACGATCTCGCTGCACGAGCATCCGCGGACGCTCTTCCCGCAGACCGGCTGGGCGGAGGAGACCGGCGGGGAGGGCGCGCAGGGCAGCGCGGCCAATGTGGCGCTGCCGGCCGGGACCGGGGACGCGGGCTGGCTGCGGGCCTTTCACGCGGTGGTGCCGGAGCTGCTGCGGGCCTTCCAGCCGCAGGTGATCGTGACGCAGCACGGGGCGGACACCCACTTCGAGGATCCGCTGGCGCATCTCGCGGTGAGCCTGGACGCGCAGCGGATGGTGGCCGAGTCGTGCCATGAGCTGGCGCACGAGCTCGCGGACGGGCGGTGGGTCGCGCTCGGCGGCGGGGGCTATGCGGTGGTGGACGTGGTGCCGCGCAGCTGGACGCATCTGACGGCGATCGCGGCGGGCCGGCCGATCGATCCCGCCTCGATGATTCCGGAGGCTTGGCGGCACGAAGTGTTCCGCCGGACGCGGCAGTTGGCGCCGCAGCGGATGACGGACGGGCGTACGCCGAGCTGGCGGGACTTCATCGACGACGGCTACGACCCGGCCGACCGGTTGGACCAGGCGGTGCTGGCGACGCGCCGGGCGGTGTTTCCGGCGCACGGGTTGCTGCCTTAGGGGTGGGGCGAACACATCCCGTAGGGGATGCGAGGGCCCCCTGCGGGGCCACAACGTGGGGGTTCCGGGGGGTATTCCCGGGGGCCGGCGCGTGCTTGAGGGGGCGGCTCGGCGAGGTGTGTGCTTTGGGCAGACGGTTCGTCAAGGTGCGTGCCTGAGGGGAAGGCAGGGCAGGGCGCGTCCTGAGTGGGCAGCTCGTCGACGCGCGTGTGTGTGCCTGAGGGAACGGCTGGTCAAGGTGTGCGCGCCTGAGGAGGCGACTCGCGGCGTGCGTGACCCAGGTGGTGGCTGGTCGAGATGCGTGCTGGAGGAGGTGGCTCGCCCGGGCCGGCGCGTTCCGAGACGGAGGGCGGGCAAGGTGCCTGTCTGAGAAGGCGGCTCGGTGGCGTTGTGCATGCCCCGGGTGGCGGTTGGTCGAGGCCAGTGCCGAGGAGGCGGCTCGTCGGAGTCGTTCGGGCGGGTTGCTCGGCGCGTACGTGCCGGGTGGATCGGTGAGATGCCACGGAGGTGTGACTACCCGTCGGTTGGGGCAACGGTAGGGCGGTCAACGGGACAGCATGGGGTCCGTGTTGGGCATCGGGGAACTTCGGGCGCATCTGATCGAGGCGCGGCTCGCGGGGACGATCGCGACCATGCGGGAGAAGAGCCTGGGGCGATACCGGCTCTTCGCGGCGCGGGATCCGAGGGTGCTGTTGGGGCTGGATCCCGAACGGGACTGGCCGCTCGGCGAAGTACTGCGACTGATGGGGCAGAAGTGCGGGGTTCCGGTCGATCCCGCGCACACTTCCGGCCCGGATGTGATCGACCCGGATCGTACGATCGCGGCCCTCGACCGCTTCGCCGACCGGATCGGTGCGGCGGCCGGCCGCCGGACACCGGTGCTGCTCGGCACCGGCCATCCGCACCGGCTGCTGGAGTTCTACGCCGCCCTGGCAGACGCTCTCTCGTCGGCGGGCTGCTCCGTACTCACCCCGGCGTATGGCTTCCGTGTCGACATAGCGACCCGGTTCGGCGTACGCACCCGTGTCCTGGACTACGTACGGGGAGTCGCGCTGATGCGAGAAACCGGCGTGCGGGGCGCGCCCGGGGTGGGGGGCGTACACACCCATTCGCCGCTGCCGGTACGGACCGCTCTGGGGGCCGCGGCGGACCTCGGAGGGCCGCTGCCGGGGCTGGTGATCGGGGACCACGGTTGGGTCTGCGGGGCAGGTCAACTGGGCATCGAGGCGATCGGGCTGGCCGATACGGACGACCCCGCGCTGTTCGTCGGGCAGGCGGAGGGACGGGTGGCCGAGGTGGTGCCCCTCGACGACGCCGCCCGGACAGCGTCCTACCGACCGCTGATCCGTTATGTACTCAATCGGGCGTATCTGTCACGTTAGGCGGCAGTTCGCTGCTCCTCTTCCCCACTCGCATCACCCGCCCCTAATCTGGGGAGTGAGCGCATAGCGACGAAGAGTCACCGGAGGGGAAGCCGGTGACCGTCTTATGCGGAAGGTGCAGGTGTGGCATGGCTGCAGACCAGAGGCCTCTGAACGAGGTCGTGTTCCTGACAGTGGCGGAAGTCGCCACGGTGATGCGAGTGTCCAAGATGACCGTGTACCGCCTGGTGCACAGCGGTCATCTGCCCGCTATTCGCGTGGGAAGGTCTTTCCGGGTTCCGGAGCAGGCCGTTCACGACTATCTCCGTGAGTCCTATGTGGGGGTGGAATCAGCCTGACGGGTCCGTCGCCGACCCTCGGATTACGCCGTTCGCCCGGCGCCGGGTAGGCTGGCCCGATGTAGGTAGTGTGGGCTCGGACGCCCCGCACCGAGTGATTCGAAGTGAGCGAGGGTAGTCGTGGGCTCTGTTATCAAGAAGCGGCGCAAGCGGATGGCCAAGAAGAAGCACCGCAAGCTGCTCAAGCGCACCCGTGTTCAGCGTCGTAACAAGAAGTAAGCGGCGCTGATCGCGATTTCGCAGCCCCCCATCGCCTCTGTGCGATGGGGGGCTGCGGTGCTTGTGGGCCGTATGGACGGTGGTCGGACGGAAATATCGCCGCGGGCATCCCGCGGTCATCACAGCGCAACACCGACCGGCTAGCGTGGTCGGCACAGCTGGGCCAGGGGAAGTCGCGGCGGGAAGGAAGGGCTGATCTTGGGCAAGGTCGTGCTCGTCACGGGAGTCGCACGGCAGCTGGGCGGCCGGTTCGTCCGCCGGATCCAGCGCGATCCCGATGTCGACCGGGTGATCGGGGTCGACGCCGTGCCACCGGAGCACCATCTGGGTGGCGCCGAATTCCTCAAGGCCGACATCCGGCATCCGGCGATCGCCAGGGTCCTGGCCGAGACGGGTGTCGACACCGTCGTCCATATGGACATCAACGGCACGCCGTTGGGCAAGCGCGGCAGCCGCGCCTCGGTGAAGGAAACCAACGTCATCGGGACGATGCAGCTGCTCGGCGCCTGTCAGAAGGCCCCGAACGTGCAGCGCCTGGTCGTCAAGTCCAGCACCAGCGTCTACGGCTCCGCGTCCCGGGATCCCGCCGTCTTCACCGAGACCACCACGCCGAAGTCGCTGCCGAGCGGTGGTTTCGCCAAGGACATCGTCGAGGTCGAGGGGTATGTACGCGGCTTCGCGCGACGCCGGCCCGATGTGGCGGTGTGCGTACTGCGCTTCGCCAACATCCTCGGGCCGTGCGCGGACTCCCCGCTCGCCGAGTACTTCTCGCTGCCCGTGCTGCCCACCGTCCTCGGCTACGACCCGCGGCTGCAGTTCGTCCACGAGAACGACGCCATCGAGGTGCTGCGGATCGCCGCCGCCGCGCCGCGCCGCGGCACCCTCAACAGCGGCACCTTCAACGTCGCCGGCGACGGCGTCCTGCTGCTGTCGCAGACCTCCCGGCGGCTGGGGCGGCCCACGCTGCCGCTGTTCCTGCCGACGGTGACCTGGGCCGGTACGGCGCTGCGGTCCATCGGCATCACGGACTTCTCGCCGGAACAGATCCGGCTGCTCACGCACGGCCGGGTCGTCGAGACGACGCAGATGCGCGAGACACTGGGCTTCCACCCGAAGTACACGACGGCGGAGACCTTCGCGGAATTCGCCCGCAGCCGCGGACCCGGGCTGCTGCCGCCCGAGTCCCTCGCCCGTACCGTCGACCGGCTCGCCGGCGTGCTGCCGGCGCCCGGCGGCCCGACCCAGTGAGGAGTTCACCCACGATGGCGGACGCCAAGGTCATTCCCTTCGGCGAGGAGCCTCGGGCGCGCAGAAAGGCCCGGCGGGCCGGGCGCGCGGGGCGCGGAACGGCGCTGGCGCCCGTCCCCGAAGCGCGGACCGAGCACCCGCCGGCGGCACCCCCGCCGCCGAGCCCGCGGACCCTGGACGAGCGGATCGCGGGCGGGCTGGCCTTCCTGCGCCGCCGGATCACCGGCGACTACGAGGTCGACGACTTCGGCTACGACGCGGAGCTGACCGACCAGGTCCTGATGTCGCTGCTGCGGCCCTTCTACGAGAAGTACTTCCGGGTCGAGGTCAAGGGCGTCGAGAACATCCCCTCCGACGGCGGGGCGCTGATCGTCGCCAACCACTCCGGAACGCTGCCGCTGGACGGGCTGATGCTCCAGGTCGCGGTGCACGACAACCACCCGGCGCAGCGGCATCTGCGGCTGCTGGCGGCCGACTTGGTGTTCGTCCTGCCGGTGATAAACGAGCTGGCGCGCAAGGCGGGGCACACCCTGGCCTGCGCGGAGGACGCGCAGCGGCTGCTGGAGCGCGGCGAGATCGTGGGCGTGATGCCGGAAGGCTTCAAGGGCATCGGCAAGCCCTTCGCGGAGCGCTACAAGCTGCAGCGCTTCGGGCGGGGCGGCTTCGTCTCGACGGCGCTGAAGGCCGGGGCGCCGATCGTGCCGTGCTCGATCGTGGGCGCGGAGGAGATCTACCCGATGATCGGGAACTCCAAGACGCTGGCGCGGGTGCTGGGGCTGCCGTACTTCCCGATCACGCCGACGTTCCCCTGGCTGGGGGCGCTGGGCGCGGTGCCGCTCCCGACGAAGTGGACGATCCAGTTCGGTGAGCCGATCCCGACGGACGGCTATCCGCCGGAGGCGGCGGACGACCCGATGCTGATGTTCAACCTGACCGACCAGGTGCGGGAAACGATTCAGCACACCCTCTACAAGCTGCTCGTGCAGCGGGGGGGGGGGGGGGGGGGGGGGGGGGGGGGGGGGGGGGGGGGGGGGGGGGGGGGGGAGGGGGGGTGGGGGGGGGGGGGGGGGGGGGGTTTTTGGGCTG
>NZ_JBVIRA010000023.1:0-178432 GCF_055576575.1 Streptomyces sp. NPDC033270 | reverse complement strand
GGCAGACAGAACTACGCACACAACACCCCACCCCCCCCCCCCCCCCCCCCCCCCCCCCCCCCCCCCCCCCCCCCCCCCCCCCCCCCCCCCCCCCCCCCCCCCCCCCCCCCCCGCCGCGGCGGGCCGCCCGAGCTACTTCGGGAGGTCCTCGCCGTCGATGCCCAGGCGGGGGAGCAGGCCCGGGAGCAGCGGCGGAAGGGTGACGTCGGGCCGGCTGTCGGCTTCGTGGCCCTTGCCGCGGTCGTGCGGCGACGGGCTGCTGCCCTTGGCCGGCGGGTCGAGCAGTCCGCCCGTACCGCCGCCGAGCAGACCGCCCTCCTGGGACGGTGAGGACGACGGGCGCGGGGCGTGCGAGCCGCCCGTGTGCTGGCCGGAGCGGGCCTGGCTGTCGGACGGTGCCGGGCGGCCGTGGGAGCCGGAGCCGGTGCCCGCGGAGGCTGGCGTGTCGTGCGGGTGGTTCTTGCCGTCCGGGGTGGTGGGCAGCAGCGAACGCAGCGGACCGACCTCTTGGTCTATGGCGTCGAAGACCGAACTGACCTCGTCACGGACGTCCATGAGCTGCAGCGGGAGCCTGTCGCGCAGCTGCGACCAGGTGCTGCGATGGGACTTGGTGAAGGAGTTCAGCGCCTGGATGGGGCCGAGCGAGCCGTCGCGCTCGTACGCCTGGTGCAGCAGGCGGTGCCCCTCGCCCGCGTCGTGTTTGACGCCGGAGAGCGCCTTGCGGACCTCACCGAGGGACTCGTGGTCGAGGTCGGCGACCCGGCCCCGCTCCATCAGCCGGCGGGCCTCCATCATGCGGGTGGAGGCCTGGTCCAGATAGAGCCGGCCGCGGTCGGAGTCGTCGTCGGCCATGCCGAGCTTGAGGTCCTCCATGCCGCGTTTGAGGCCGTACAGGGAGTCGCCCGGGAGGGCGTCGGAGCTGGCGGCGGCGACGCCGCTGAAGGCTCCGGCCGCGACGCCGACCGTCAGACCGCCCGCGGCCAGCCCCTTGGAGAGGCGGGAGCGCGGCCGTAGCCGGCCGATCGATTTCGTGGCCCGGTGCGCGCCCCTGCGTTCACGCTGCTCGGGTGCCCCGGCGCCGTCGGACGGAGCAGCGCCTTCGGCGAAGGCGGACTCCATCGCGGCGAGGAGCTCTGCGCGCTGGACAGTCTTGACCTCGGTGGCCATCTCCGGCCTCGGGAGTTTCCCGAGGCCGTCGGCGACCGCCAACAGCCGTGCTTCGCCCGGCGCCTGCGCCGGATTGTCGACCTGGTCCTCGGCCGCCGCACCCTCGAGGACCTGGTCCTCCAGGGCCTGGGCGAAGGCGTTGGCCCGCCGGTGCACCGAGACATTCGCGATCACGGGCGGCACCTCCTCTCGTCATCCCGTTCGACTCCCCGGACTGGCTTTGACTATCCAGACGGACCGGACGGTTGCACGCCGACTGTCCACGGCCACTCGATCGAGTGAGAGGCAGCGGGCATGGCGTGACCGCATGGAGCCTGCATCCCGCACAACGAGCGGCTCGGCACTCGGGTTACGCACTCACGATGATCTGACCGACCGGTCATGGCCGGTCACCAAACGTGAGCGAGGAGGGGCGTGCGGGCGGTCGGAGAAGGGGGCGTACGGGGGTGGGGTGGGGCGGAGGGGGACGGTCAGCGGGCGTCTTCGGGCAGGAGGCGCGCCAGGGTGCGTACGGCGCGGTACTGGAGGGTCTTGATCGCGCCCTCGTTCTTGCCCATGACGCGGGCGGTCTCGGCGACCGAGAGGCCCTGCAGAAAGCGCAGCGTGACGCATTCCTGCTGCTGGGGGTTGAGCTTGCGTACCGCCTCCAACAGGGCGGCGTTGGAGAGGGATTCGAGGACCGAGTCCTCGGGGCTGCGCTCGACCTCGTTGGCGTCGAGCATCTCTCCGGTGGTGACTTCCAGGCGGAAGCGCGAGGACTTGAAGTGGTCGGCGACGAGGTTGCGGGCGATGGTCACCAGCCAGGCCCCGAAGTCACGGCCCTGCCAGGTGAAGGTGCCGATGCGGCGCAGGGCGCGCAGGAAGGTCTCGCTGGTGAGGTCCTCGGCCGTGGCGCGGCCGCCCACGCGGTAGTAGATGTAGCGGTAGACCGTGTCGGCGTACTGGTCGTAGAGGCGGCCGAAGGCCTCGGCCTCGCCGGCCTGGGCTCGTTCGACGAGGTCCATCATGCGACGGCTGTCGCTGTCGGCGGGGCGCCTGGCGGTGGTCGTGCCGGCGCCGGAACGGCGGGTCCGGCCGGCGGCGGGCTTGCTGACCGCGGCGCTCCCGTCGGCCAGGGCGTAGCAGTGTCCGGAGGTGGGGACGGCTGAGGCGAAAGCGGGGACGGCGTACGCGGTGGGGACGAAACTGCGCAGGTGGTCGACGAGTGTCGTACGCAGCGTAGCCAGGCCCGAGGCGTCAACCCCGACGTGTGGGTACACGGGACTCCCAGAGGCAGAGCTTCCATCACGTGCAGTGCGGGACCGTTCACTCGTCGTAGGGACGTGTGGGTTCCGGATTGCGTCTGAGGAGAATAACGCTTCGTACAGGCAGCGCTACACCCAGTTGCTCAAATCATCGATTACTTACGGTCCGTGCCGGGTTGGTGGCAGATCAAGTATCGAATACTGAGCAACTTTTGATCGGAAGGGTGTGCAATCTGCCTGGTTGGAGGGCGTGTTGTGGCTGACTGCAAGCAACGGGACTGACGGGGCGGCGGAGGGGGTAGGGAGGGTGGATGGCCCACGCCGCCGCCCGGCGATCACGCCTGGTCAGCGACGGCGGCGCTGCAGGGCGACCGCGGCGGCGGCACCGCCCGCGAGGGCGCCCACTCCGGCCGCCGCCGGGATGCCGATCTTGGCCGCCTTGCGGCCGGTGCGGTAGTCGCGCAGCCGCCAGCCATGGGCCCGGGCGTGCTTGCGCAGCCGGCTGTCGGGGTTGATCGCGTAGGGGTGTCCGACGAGGGAGAGCATCGGGATGTCGTTGGCGGAGTCGCTGTAGGCGGCGCAGTGCGACAGGTCCAGGCCCTCGGCCGCCGCCAGTGCGCGCACCGCTTCGGCCTTCGCCGGGCCGTGCAGCGGTTCGCCCACCAACTTGCCCGTGTAGACACCGCCGACGGACTCGGCGACGGTGCCCAGCGCGCCGGTCAGGCCGAGCCGGCGGGCGATGATCGTCGCGGTCTCGACCGGGGCCGCGGTCACCAGCCAGACCTTCTGGCCGGCGTCGAGGTGGGCCTGGGCGAGCGCGCGGGTGCCGGGCCAGACACGCTCGGCCATGTACTCGTCGTAGATCTCCTCGCCGATGGACATCAACTCGGCGACGCGATGGCCCTGGACGATGGACAGCGCGCTGTTGCGGACGTCCGCGATGTGCTCGGGGTTCTCCGAGCCGGCCAGCCGGAAGTAGATCTGCTGCCAGGCGAAGCGGGCCAGGTCGCGCTTGTGGAAGAAGTGCCGCTTGTACAGGCCGCGGCCGAAGTGGAAGAGCGCGGCGCCCTGCATGACCGTGTTGTCGAGGTCGAAGAAGGCGGCGGCGGCGGTGTCCCCGACGACCGGGAACTCCGGCTCGGCGGGGGTCGCCTCGGCGGCCTGCGCCTCCTCGGCCTCCTGTGAGGACTTGCGGGCGGCCTCGGCCGCGGCCTCGCCGGCCAGCACGCTGCGGGCCGTGGTGCGCTGTCTGCGGCGCGGGAGCCAGCCCAGCGGGAAGAGCGCCCCGGAGGGCCTCCAGCCGGACCGGCGGGCGGGAGAGGCGCCGGGCGGCGTCCCGTAGGGACTCCTGCCGGGGTGCTGGTCGGGAGACGGGAGGGACATGGCGCTAGCGTAGCCAGTTTGTTCGGGGGTTCCGGTTACGGGCGCGTGTCCGCGAGGCCTGGGGCGGCGGACGGTTGCGTTACGGCCATCCGCGAGCGGTTTCTGTTGCTGTCCGGGAGGCTCAGGCGCCCAGGGCCTTGCGCAGCCGCTTGGGGTCGACGCGCCAGAAGTCGTGCTGGGCGCCGTCGACCAGGACGACCGGAATCTGCTCCCAGTACTTGCGGTGCAGCTCGGCGTCCTCGGTGATGTCCTTCTTCTCCCAGGACGCGCCCGTCTCGGCGCACACCTGCTCGATCACCGCCTGCGCGTCGTCGCACAGGTGGCAGCCCGGCTTGCCGACGAGGGTGACCATCCGGTCGGCGGGGCTCTTGCGGGGGCTGCGGCTGAACAAGGGGGCCATGGGGCCCATTGTGCCGGGTCGCGGGCGGTGCTCCCGGGGGCGCGGGTCGACTACCATCGGTGGGCGATTTGTAGGTGTGTGGGGGTATAGCGGTGAGGAGTGAGGACCGGTGCTCCCGTCGGTGCTGCCGTGTTGCACGAGCGGCGCGAGTGAACGGTGTGACGTGGGAGTTGGTTCCGCGAAGGCCCGTAAAAGCCGCGTGACCCCCATCACTTTGGCCGGGCAAAACGGACACCATCTTTGTGCACGCGTTCACAAAGACATAGCCTGCAGTGGACAGGGCGGTCGGGTTCCGTACGGGCGCCCGCAGCCCCGCTCTACCCGCAGGAGCACCGTGGCAACTGGCCGAACTCACCGACCGGCGACCCGAAGCCGAGGGATTCCCGAGGCCACCGTCGCCAGGCTTCCGCTGTATCTGCGCGCACTGACCGCGCTCTCCGAGCGCTCGGTGCCCACGGTCTCCTCCGAGGAGCTCGCGGCCGCGGCGGGGGTCAACTCCGCCAAGCTGCGGAAGGACTTCTCCTACCTGGGCTCCTACGGGACCCGGGGCGTCGGCTACGACGTGGAGTACCTCGTCTACCAGATCTCGCGGGAACTGGGCCTGACCCAGGACTGGCCGGTTGTCATCGTCGGTATCGGTAACCTCGGCGCCGCCCTCGCCAACTACGGCGGCTTCGCCTCCAGGGGCTTCCGCGTCGCCGCGCTGATCGACGCCGACCCGGCCATGGCCGGTAAGCCCGTCGCCGGCATCGCGGTCCAGCACACCGACGAGCTGGAGCACATCATCGAGAGCAACGGCGTCTCGATCGGCGTCATCGCCACGCCGGCCGGGGCCGCCCAGCAGGTCTGCGACCGCCTGGTCGCCGCCGGCGTCACCTCGATCCTCAACTTCGCGCCGACCGTGCTGACCGTCCCCGACGGGGTCGACGTGCGCAAGGTCGACCTGTCGATAGAACTGCAGATCCTCGCCTTCCACGAGCAGCGCAAGGCGGGCGAGGAGGGCGGCTCCGAGGGCGGCGCCACGGGCCCGGCCGACCGTGCCGCCGCCGTCGGCGACGCCGCCGCCGCTGCCGTCACCGGCGACCGCAAGGGACCGGACGGGGACGTCCCCGCCGTGATGCCGGCATGAGCGAGCGCAGCGAGCGAATCATGGAAAGGTGCGTCACAGGCGCAGGCTGTGCCTCGCGGAGCGAGGTGCAAGCATGAGCCTTCTCGTTGTCGGACTGAGCCACCGCAGCGCGCCGGTGAGCGTGCTGGAGCGGGCCGCGCTCGTCCCGGAGGCGCGCGGCAAGCTGCTGCAGGACGCGGTGTCGGCCGAGCCGGTCACCGAGTGCGCGGTGCTGTCCACCTGCAACCGCATCGAGGTCTACGCCGACGTGGACAAGTTCCACGCCGGTGTCGCCGAGCTGTCCACCCTCCTGGCGCGCCACGGCGGTGCCGCCCTGGAGGAGCTCACCCCCTACCTCTACGTCCACTACGAGGACCGCGCCGTCCACCACCTGTTCTCGGTGGCCTGCGGCCTGGACTCGATGGTCATCGGCGAGGGCCAGATCCTCGGCCAGATCAAGGACGCGCTGGCCGTCGCCCAGGAGCAGCACACCGCCGGGCGTCTGCTGAACGACCTGTTCCAGCAGGCCCTGCGGGTCGGCAAGCGTGCCCACAGCGAGACCGGCATCGACAAGGCCGGCCAGTCGCTGGTCACCTTCGGCCTGGAGCAGCTGGCCGCCGGCCAGGACGTCGAGGCCTGGGCGCGCGGCAAGCGCGCGCTGGTCATCGGCGCGGGTTCGATGTCGTCGCTGGCCGCCACCACCCTGGCGCGGGCCGGTATCGGCGAGCTCGCGGTCGCCAACCGGACGGTGGCGCGCGCCGAGCGGCTCGTCGCGATCCTCACCGAGCCGGGCGGGCCCGGTGCCGGTGGGCTGCGCGCCCGGGCGGCGGCGATGAGCTGTGTCGAGCACGAGCTGGCGGTCGCCGACATCGTGGTCTCCTGTACCGGCGCCACCGGCCTGGTTCTCAACGGCGACCTGGTCGCGGGCGCGCTGGAGGGCCGCGAAGCGCCGCTGGCGCTGCTCGACCTCGCCATGCCGCGCGACATCGACGCCGCGGTGCACCGCATCGAGGGCGCGCACCTCGTCGACATCGAGTCGCTGGCCGACGCCTCCGCCGACGCTCCGATGGCGGCCGACGTGGACAAGGTGCGCGGCATCGTCTCCGACGAGGTCGCGGCGTTCGGCGCCGCCCAGCGCGCCGCGCACATCACCCCGACCGTGGTCGCCCTGCGCACCATGGCCGCGGACGTCGTCGCCGGTGAGATCGCCCGGCTCGACGGCCGCCTGCCCGACCTGGACGACAAGCAGCGCGCCGAGATCACCCAGACCGTGCGCCGCGTCGTCGACAAACTCCTGCACGCGCCCACCGTGCGGGTCAAGCAGCTCGCCAGCGAGCCCGGCGGCGCCGGGTACGCCGACGCGCTGCGCGAACTCTTCGACCTCGACCCCCAGACGGTTGCCGCCGTCAGCCGGGCCGACACGCGCGGCGGCAGCCACGATGCACGGGAGCGGTCATGAACGACAGCACTGACAGAGCCCTCAGGCTGGGGACACGGCGCAGCAAGCTCGCCCTGGCCCAGTCCGGACAGATCGCCGAGGCGGTGCGCGCGCTGACCGGCCGCCCCGTCGAGCTGGTGGAGATCACCACCTACGGTGACACCTCGCGCGAGCACCTCGCGCAGATCGGTGGGACCGGCGTCTTCGTCTCCGCGCTGCGTGACGCGCTGCTCGCCGGGGACATCGACTTCGCCGTCCACTCGCTCAAGGACCTGCCCACCACGCAGCCCGAGACCCTCGCCCTGGCCGCGATCCCCGTACGGGAAGACCCCCGTGACGCGCTGATCGCCCGGGACGGGCTCACCTTCGAGGAGCTGACCGCCGACCAGGACCGGATCGCCCGCATAGGCACCGGCTCCCCCAGGCGGATGGCGCAGCTCAACGCCTGGGCCAGGTCGCTGGGCCGGCGCGTGGAGACCGTGCCGATCCGCGGGAACATCGACACCCGCATCGGTTTCGTCGAGAAGGGCGAACTGGACGCGGTCGTACTGGCCGCCGCCGGACTCACCCGCATCGGCCGCATCGACGAGGCGACGCAGCTGCTGTCGCCCGACGTGGTTCTGCCCGCCCCCGGCCAGGGGGCACTGGCGATCGAGTGTGCTGCCGCGAACGCAGACCTCGTCGCCACGCTCGCCGAGCTCGACGACCCGGACACCCGGGCCGCCGTGACCGCCGAGCGTTCCCTGCTCGCCGCCCTGGAGGCCGGCTGTTCCGCACCCGTCGGGGCGCTGGCCGACCTTTCCCCAAGCTCTCGACTTCGCTCGAGCACGGGAGGCCCCAAGGCTGACGAGCAGGTTGTCACCGAATTGCACCTGCGCGGTGTCGTCGGCTCGACCGACGGCAGCACGCTGGTGCAGATGTCCACCACCGGGCACGTACCCGCCTCTCCCGACGATGTCTCGACCCCGCAGAACATGGGCCGTGAACTCGCCGCCGAGATGCTCGCGAAGGGTGCGGCCGGTCTTATGGGGGAGCGAGCACTTTGAACCCCACCGCCCCAAACCACTCCGCCTCCGGTCAGGTCACCTTCCTGGGTGCCGGGCCGGGAGACCCGGGTCTGCTGACGCTGCGTGCCGTGGAGGCGCTGGCCTCCGCGGACGTACTGATCGCCGACCCGCAGGTGCTGGACGTCGTGCGTGCGCATGCCCGCGCACACGTGGACACGCCACTGCAGGGGTCAGCTGACGAGGCGTCAATCCCCGCCGGTGTCCCCACCCTTAGGGACACCGCCAATCTTGTCATGGCGGCCGCCCGCGCGGGCAAGCGGGTCGTGCGTGCGGTCACCGGCGACCCCGGCCTGGACGGGAACGTCGCCGAGGAGATGCTGGCCTGCGCCGCCGAGGGCATCGTCTTCGAGGTGGTGCCCGGCATCGCGGCGGCCGTCGGCGTGCCCGCGTACGCCGGTGTGCCGCTGCGCGACGCCCAGGGCACCGACGTGCGCTTCATCGACGCCCGCTGCGCCGACGACCGCTGCTGGACGGAGCTGGGCACCAGCGACGCCACCGCGGTGGTCTCCACCACCCTCGACGCGGTCGCCGCGGCCGCCGGCGAACTGGTCTCCGCGGGCCGCAAGCCGGACACCCCGCTGACCGTCACCGTCGCCGGCACCACCACCCGCCAGCGCACCTGGACCGCCACCCTCGGCTCCATCGCCCAGGTGCTCAAGGCCGCCAAGGTGCTGCCCTCGGCCGACGGCGGCCAGCCGGTCATAGCCGTGGTCGGTGAGCGCAGCGCCGCCGCGCAGCGCGACCGCCTTTCGTGGTTCGAGTCCAAGCCGCTCTTCGGCTGGCGGGTGCTCGTGCCGCGTACGAAGGAGCAGGCCGCGTCGCTCTCCGACCAGCTCGTCTCCTACGGCGCGGTGCCGCACGAGGTCCCGACCATCGCCGTCGAACCGCCGCGCACCCCGCAGCAGATGGAGCGCGCGGTCAAGGGCCTGGTCACCGGCCGCTACGAGTGGATCGCCTTCACCTCGGTCAACGCCGTCAAGGCGGTGCGGGAGAAGTTCGAGGAGTACGGGCTCGACGCCCGCGCCTTCGCCGGGATCAAGGTCGCCGCGGTCGGCGAGCAGACCGCCAAGGCGCTGGTCGCCTTCGGCGTGAAGCCCGACCTGGTGCCGAGCGGTGAGCAGTCCGCCGCCGGGCTGCTGGAGGACTGGCCGCCCTACGACCCCGTTTTCGACCCGATCGACCGGGTCTTCCTGCCGCGCGCCGACATCGCGACCGAGACGCTGGTCGCGGGCCTGATCGAGCTGGGCTGGGAGGTCGACGACGTCACCGCCTACCGGACCGTGCGCGCCTCGCCGCCGCCGGCCGAGACCCGCGAGGCGATCAAGGGCGGCGGCTTCGACGCGGTGCTGTTCACGTCGTCGTCGACGGTGCGGAACCTCGTCGGCATCGCCGGCAAGCCGCACAACGTGACGGTGATCGCCTGCATCGGCCCGGCCACCGCCAAGACGGCCGAGGAGCACGGGCTGCGGGTGGACGTCATGTCGCCGGAGCCGTCGGTGCACAAGCTGGCCGAGGCCCTCGCGGACTTCGGTGCGGCGCGGCGCGATGCCGCGGTCGAGGCGGGCGACCCGGTCACCCGCCCGAGCGAGCGGCGGCCGGGCTCGCGCCGCCGGGCCCGTAGCTGAGCGAGGAAGAACGGAGGAAGGGCGCCCCTGTTGTGGGGGCGCCCTTCTTGTTGTTCCTCTCGCTGTTCCGACGCGGTCAGTGCTCGGTGGCGTACGGCAGGAAGTCGGCCCAGGTGGTGGGGGCGAAGGTGAGCTGGGGCCCGTCGGGGTTCTTGGAGTCGCGGATGTGGATGGTGTCGGGGCAGGTGGCTACCTCGACGCATGCGGGACCGTCGTCCGTGCTGTAGCTGCTCTTGCGCCAGGCGACTTCGACGCAGTCGGGGCCTTCGTCTGTGCTGTAGCTGCTCTTTATCCATGCCAGGGCGGAACCGTTCCCGACAGAGGGCTTGAGGGTCATGTCTCTCCCCGCACTTTCTCGATGAAGGCCAGCGACTCCCGTGGGGTGAGAGCCTGCGCTCGGATGATTCCATAGCGCATGTCGAGGACCTGGACCTGCTTCGGATCTGCGATCACGCGGCTGATCATCTGGACCTCGGAGTGCCCTACCGTGGTGCCGTCCTTGAGCCTGTACAGCCGGAACGAACCACCGAGGCCAGAGTTCTCCTCCCGGCTCAACGGCAGAACTTGAAGGTCGACGTTCCGCAACTGGCCGACTTCCAGGAGACGTTCAAGCTGCCGAAGCATCACCATTCTGCCTCCGATGAGGCGGCGCAGCGTCGACTCGCACTGCACAAAGCTGAAAACGGGTCGTACGGTCGAACCGTTCAGGACTTCTTGGCGACTCAAGCGGGCGGCTACCAGCTGCTCCAACTCGTCCTCGCCGAACGGGGGGCGGCGTGCGCCGAATACCGCCTGCGCGTACTCCTCGGTCTGGACCAGCCCTTCGATGACCGAGTTGTTGTACGCGCACAGCTCGACCGCTTCCGCCTCCAGCTTCTTCAGGTCCCGTACCTTCTTCGGGTACCGGATCTCCGCCACATCCGCCTTCAGCGCGGCGATCTTGCCGTTCGCCCCCAGGACCTCGTCCGCCCGGTCCAGGAACTCCGGCCGGGGGATGCGGCGTCCCCGTTCCACCGACGAGACCAGCTCCTCGCCGTACCCGATGGCCGCGCCGAACTCCGCCTGGGTGAGGCCGGCCGCCTCGCGCCACAGCTTCAACTGCCGTGCCACGGCCCGCATCACCGCCCCGGCCTCGTCGTCGTCCATTCCCGTGTCCCAGTCACCCACGTCCCTACCCGCCCTTCCTCGTCGCGCCGTACGTCCCCGGACAGGGCCGGAGCGCAGGCGGACGGTCACCGTCGGCACGGGCGCCGACCCTTCTCAGGCTAGATACGCGCGACCACGCTGTGTGACGTGAACCGACACATCACCCGAACCAGCAGTTCTGTTTGCGGCTCCGCCCCCTCTGCCCCGCCGCTGCGCTTCTGCGTACCGCTGTCCGCCACCCGTCGTGGTGCCCGGCTGGCCCGGTTGCTGGCAACGGAGCAGCTGCGGTCGTGGGGGATGGCGTACGACCCGGCCCGGCTGATCGTCGCCGAGCTCGCCGCGAACGCGGTGCGGCACGGCCGCGTCCCGGGGCGGAGCTTCCGCCTAGCCCTCGTGCTCACCCCGCCCGCCACGCTGCGTATCGAGGTGACCGACACCCGCCGGGAGCGGCTCCCGGTCCGCAGGCCCGTCGTCCGTGGCGCGCTGGCCGAGTCCGGCTACGGGCTGCTGCTCGTCGAGGGGTTGGCGGATCGCTGGGGTGTGGTGGAGGGGCCGGTTCCGTTGAAGACGGTGTGGGCCGAGCTCGACCTCGGGCCCGGTCACTGAGCGCGGGGCGGGGGCACCGCACCGCGCTCACGCCGTTTCCGCGGCCCCGGTGGCCGACGCGGCGTCGGCATGGGAGGGCGCGGGGCGGGCGTAGCGTGGGCGGTATGACGAAGTACGGAAGCTTTCCGGGGGCGCGGCCGCGGCGGCTGCGTACCACCCCGGCCATGCGAAGGATGGTCGCGGAGTACCGCCTGCACCCGTCCGATCTGATCCTCCCGGCGTTCGTGCGGGAGGGTGTCAGCGAGCCGGTGCCGATCAGCGCGATGCCGGGCGTCGTCCAGCACACCCGTGACACGCTGCGCAAGGCGGCCGTCGAGGCGGCCGCGGCCGGTGTCTCGGGAATCATGCTCTTCGGCGTCCCGCTCGACGAGAAGAAGGACGCCGCGGGGACGGCCGGTACGGATCCCGACGGCATTCTCCAGCTCGCCATCCGGGACGTGCGGGCCGAGGTCGGCGACGACCTCGTGATCATGTCGGACCTGTGCCTGGACGAGTACACCGATCACGGCCACTGCGGTGTGCTGGACGCCGAGGGCCGGGTCGACAACGACGCGACGCTGGAGCGGTACGCCGAGATGGCGCAGGTCCAGGCCGACGCCGGCGTCCACACCGTCGGGCCCAGCGGCATGATGGACGGTCAGGTCGGCGTCGTCCGCGACGCGCTGGACCAGACCGGCCACGAGGACGTCTCGATCCTCGCCTACACCGCGAAGTACTCGTCGGCGTTCTACGGCCCCTTCCGCGAGGCCGTCGGCTCGTCGCTGCAGGGCGACCGCAAGACCTACCAGCAGGACCCGGCCAACCTCCGTGAGTCGCTGCGCGAGTTGGCGCTCGACCTCGACGAGGGCGCCGACATGGTCATGGTCAAGCCGGCGCTGCCGTACCTGGACGTGCTGGCGAAGTTCGCGGACGCGGTGGACGTGCCGGTGGCGGCGTATCAGATCTCGGGTGAGTACGCGATGGTCGAGGCGGCCGCCGAGAAGGGCTGGATCGACCGCGACAAGGCCATCCTGGAGACGCTGACCGGCATCAAGCGGGCCGGGGCGAACATGATCCTGACCTACTGGGCGACGGAGGTCGCGCGGGGGCTGTGATCCATCGCCGGTGATCCGTCGGCTGTGCTCCGTCGACGGTGATCGTCGGCTGTGATCCATCTCGCCCGGCGTTGCTGTTTGGGGGAGTCGAGGTGCGCGCATTCATGATCGTGCGCAGCGGTTCTGCGCCTCGATTCCCCTGAAGAGAAGAGCACTTCGGACGTGTTACGTTCCCGCCTGGCCAGATGCGCGGTGGTTCCGGCCACCGCGCTTGCCATATCCGTGGCCACCCCCGCCGTCGCCGAGCCCCGGCCGTCGGCTCCGGCCGCCCCGGCCTCGGCCGCGGCGCCCTTCCAGCTGGTGAAGATCCCCGGCGTCAACGGCGACAAGCTGGACGGCGCCGTCTGGATCCACCCGGACGACGCGCCCCGCCCCGCCATCGTCCTGCCGTCCCCCTGGACGCAGGTGGGCTGGCACACCTACGCGGTCATGGCGACGAAGTACGCGCTGGCCGGCTACAACGTCCTGGCCTACTCCGCGCGCGGCTTCGGCTCCTCGGAGGGCGAGGTCGACGCGGGCGGCCCGCTGGACGTCCAGGACGGCTCCAAGGCGCTGGACTACCTCATCGCGCACGCACCGGGCCGTACCACCAAGGTCGGCTTCGCCGGCCTGTCGTACGGCTCCGGCCTCAGCCAGCTGATCGCCGCCCACGACTCCCGGGTGGACGCGGTCGCCGCGCTGAGCACCTGGGGCGACCTGGGCGCGTCGTTCTACGAGAACCGCACCCGGCACCTGGGCTCCGTACGGGCCCTGCAGCTCGTCGCGGGCAACGCCCGTCTCAGCGCGAGCACCCGCCAGGAATTCGCGGACCTCCTCGCCAACCGCAACATCCCGCAGGCGCTGGCCTGGGCGAAGCAGCGCTCTCCGCAGACGTACGTCAAGCAGCTCAACAAGCGCAAAGTTCCGGTCCTTTACGCCCAGGCGTGGCACGAGACGCTCTTCCCCGCCAACCAGTCGCTGAAGACGTTCAACGCGCTGACCGGGCCCAAGCGGATCGACCTGTCCGTCGGGGACCACGCCGGGCCGGAGATGACCGGCCTGGGGGGCCTGCCCAACCACGTCACCAACGACGCCAAGCGCTGGTTCGACCGCTTCCTCAAGGGTGAGCGCAACGGCATCGACACCGAGGGCCAGGTCAACAGCCAGGTGATGTGGAAGTACTGGCCCTGGCTGCGCGAAACCCGGCCCACCTGGGGGGCGTTCACCGAGCGCACCCAGCGCCTCAACCTGGCCGCACCCGGGCGCGAACGCACCGACGGCGTGCTGCGCGCCGCGCCGTCCACCGGCTGGCAGATGCCCCTCACCTCCGGCAAGGACACCACCGCGAGCGCCGCGGGCAAGATCGTCTTCGCCGCCGGCTACGCGGAGATGGCGGGCCTGCCCAAGACCTACCGGACCGACTCCATCTCCCGTGAGAACGCGGCCGTATGGACCGGCGCGCCCCTGGAGGCCACCACCCGGCTGCGGGGCGCCCCCAAGCTGCGGCTGACCTACACGCCCACCACGGCCGGGTCGACGATCATCGCCCACCTCTTCGACGTCGACGCCCGCGGCAAGGCGCACATCATCACCCATGCGCCGTTCACCTCACTGGACGGCCGCGCGGGCCGGCCCGTCACCGCCGAGATCGCCCTGCAGGCCGCCGCGTACGACGTCCCGCAGGGCCATCGGCTGATGCTGGTCGTCGACACCAAGGACCCGCTCTACGGTGACGCGAACGGCGCCGGCGGCACCCTCACCTTGGGCTCGCCCCAGGCCGCGCCGTCCTATCTGGACGTGCCGACCGGCTGACGCGGCGCCCTCAGCCCGCCACCGCCTCGGCCAGCACCCTGGTCACGTCCTCGATCAGCGGGTTGTCGTAGGTCGCGGCCTGGTCCGCCTTGCGGGTCAGCACCGCCAGCACGATCGGGGTGCCGTCCGCGGTCCAGGCGACGCCCACGTCGTTGCCGGTGCCGTACGCGCCGGAGCCCGTCTTGTCGGCGACCGACCAGTCCTCGGGCAGACCGGCGCGGAAGCGGTCGACGTTGGTCTCGTTGGCCTTCATCCACGCCGTCAGGCGGTCGCGGTCGGTGGTGGGCAGGGCGTCGCCCACCAGGAGGCGGGCGAAGGTGCGGGCGATGGCGTACGGGGTGGTGGTGTCCGTCCGGCGCCAGGGCTCGGCGGTGTTCAGCTCCGGCTCCCAGCGGTCCAGGCGGGTGACCGGGTCGCCGAGGGAGCGGGCGAAGGCGGTGACGGCGGTCGGGCCGCCGAGCTCGCGCAGCAGGAGATTACCGGCCGTGTTGTCGCTGGTGCGCAGGGTCGCGTCGCACAGCTCGGCGACGGTCATCCCCGTCGCGACGTGCTTCTTGGTCACCGGTGAGCCGTCGATCACGTCGTCGGCGGTGTAGTGGATGCGGCGCGCCAGCGTCTCGCCGTCCCGGTCGAGGTCGCGCAGTACGGCGGAGACGGCGAGCGCCTTGAAGGTCGAGCACATCGCGAAGCGGGTGTGCGCCCGGTAGGCGACGGTGGCACCGGTGGCGGTGTTGTGGGCGAAGGCCCCGACGCGTGCCCCGTGCGCACGCTCCAGGCGGCGCAGCGCGGCGTGCGGGCCGGCGGCGGGGGTGGCCGCGGTGGCGGGTGCGGCGCCTGCGGGTGCGGCGCCGGCGGCCAGGAATCCGGCCGCCAGGAGGCCGGCGCCCGCGCCCAGCGCGGCGCGCCGGCTCGGTGCGGAGTGCGTCGTGGGCCTGCTGTGCTCGTACATCGCTGGATGCCCTCCCCGGGAGAAAAAACGGCGCGGCCCCGTACAACACCGTGGTTGTACGGGGCCGTTCGCCTTCGGAGCCTAGGCGAGATATGCCTCAGAGGCGCTCGGGAGTACGGATTCCGAGCAGGGCCATGCCCTTGTGGAGGGTGCGGCCGGTCAGGTCGACGAGGAAGAGGCGGTTCTCGACCACCTCGACGGGGTTGTCGGCGCTGACGACCTGGCACTTCTCGTAGAACGCGGTCAGGTGCGAGGCGAGCTGGTACAGGTACGCGGCGAGGCGGTGCGGCTCGTAGGACGCCGCGGCCTCGGCGAGCACCTCGCCGAACTGGTCGAGGTGGAGGCCGAGGGCCCGCTCCGCCGGGTGCAGCGGCAGCTCGGGGTGGGCCGCCGGGCGGGTGTCGCCGGCCTTGCGCTTGATCGACTGGATCCGGGCGTAGGCGTACTGGAGGTATACCGACGTGTCGCCGTTGAGCGAGACCATCTGGTCCAGGTCGAACTTGTAGTCCCGGGACGGGGAGGTCGACAGGTCGGCGTACTTCACCGCGCCGATGCCGACGTACCGCCCGTTCTCGACGATCTCCGCCTCGCTCAGGCCCACCTTGTCGGCCTTCTCGCGCACGACCGCGGTCGCCCGCTCGACGGCCTCGTCGAGCAGGTCCTCCAGGCGGACCGTCTCGCCCTCACGGGTCTTGAACGGCTTGCCGTCCGCGCCGAGCACCGTGCCGTAGCCCATGTTGTGCGCGGTGACGTCGTCGCCGAGCCAGCCCGCCCGGCGGGCCGTCTCGAAGACCATCCGGAAGTGCAGGGACTGGCGGACGTCCACCACGTACAGCAGCGTCGTCGCGTCCAGGTCGACGACCCGGTTGCGGATCGCGGAGAGGTCCGAGGCCGCGTAGCCGAAGCCGCCGTCCGCCTTCTGCACGATCAGCGGCACCGGCTGGTCGTCCTTGCCGCGGATCTCGTCGAAGAAGACCACGAGCGCGCCCTCGGAGCGCACCGCGACGCCGGACTCCTCAAGGAGCCGCGCGGTCTGCGCCATCATGTCGTTGTACGCGGACTCGCCGACGATCTCCTCGTCGCGGATCTCCATGTCCAGCTTCTCGAAGACCGAGTAGAAGTAGACCTTCGACTCGTCCACGAACCGCTGCCACAGCTCGAGGGTCTCCTTGTCGCCGGACTGCAGGGCGACGACCCGCTTGCGGGCCCGCTCCTTGAAGCCCTCGTCGGAGTCGAAGACCGCGCGCGAGGCCTTGTACACCCGGTTGAGGTTGCTCATCGCCTGCTCGCCGTCGACGTCGGCCGCCGGGGCCAGCTCGCCGGGGTTCTCGATCAGGTACTGGATGAGCATGCCGAACTGGGTGCCCCAGTCGCCGATGTGGTGCCGGCCGATCGTCTTCTCGCCGGTGAAGTCGAGCATGCCGCGCAGCGCGTCGCCGATGACCGCCGAGCGCAGGTGGCCGACGTGCATCTCCTTGGCCACGTTGGGCTGGGCGTAGTCGATGACCGTGACGCCCGGGTTCTCCTTCAGCGGCACGCCGAGCCGGTCGCCGTCGGCGGCCCGCGCGGCCAGCGTCCGCACGATCGCCTCGTCCGCGACGGTGATGTTGAGGAAGCCGGGGCCGGAGACCTCGATCTCCTTGATCAGCTCGGCGGCGTCGATGCCGTCGACGACCTTGCCCGCCAGCTCCCGGGGGTTGCCCTTGAGCTTCTTGGCCAGCGCCAGCATGCCGTTGGCCTGGAAGTCGGCCCGGTCGCTTCGTCGCAGCAGCGGGTCGGCGGCACCGGCCTCCGGCAGGGCTGCCGAGAGGGCGTCCGCGACACGCTGGTTGACGGAGGCTGCGAGGGAAGGGACCGAGGCCATGAAGCTGCACTCTCTTCTACGAGGAGGTGTCGTTGGAGTGGAAAGGGTTTGCCAAGGAGTATCCCACGCCACTACCACTGAATTTCCGTACGGCGGGTGTCTGGGAGAATGGCACCAACAGGCTTTTGCGCGTCATCCGGCGCAAGAGGGCGCAGCCGGAAACCACCAGGAAGAGGAAGGGCCGATCGTGGCTCAGCAGAGCACCGAGACCGACTGGGTCTCCAGGTTCGCGGACGAGGTCATTGCCGAGGCGGAGCGCCGCGCCCCGGGCAAAATGACATCGGGTGCTTCCGCACCGGGCCTGGCGGACGCCTCCGCCCCCGTGATCGTCTGCGCCTCGGGCCTGAGCCCCTCCGGCCCGATCCACCTGGGCAACCTCCGCGAGGTCATGACCCCGCACCTGGTCGCCGACGAGATCCGCCGCCGCGGGTACCCGGTGCGCCACCTCATCTCCTGGGACGACTACGACCGCTACCGCAAGGTCCCGGCGGGCGTCGCGGGCGTCGACGAGTCCTGGGCCGAGCACATCGGCAAGCCGCTGACCTCGGTCCCGGCCCCGGCCGGCTCGGCGTACCCGAACTGGGCCGAGCACTTCAAGGCCGCCATGATCGAGGCGCTGGCCGAGCTGGGCGTGGAGTACGACGGCATCAGCCAGACCGAGCAGTACACCTCCGGCGCCTACCGCGAGCAGATCCTGCACGCGATGAAGCACCGGGCGAAGATCGACTCGATCCTCGGCCAGTACCGCACGAAGAAGTCCCCCGCGAAGAAGTCCCAGAAGCCCGTCGACGAGGCCGAGCTGGAGGCCGCCGAGGGCTCCGGCGCGGCGAATGAGGACGACGGCAGCGGCGGCTCGTCCGGCTACTTCCCGTACAAGCCCTACTGCGGGCAGTGCGAGAAGGACCTCACCACCGTCACGTCGTACGACGACGAGACCACCGAGCTGTCCTACACCTGCACGGCGTGCGGCTTCGGCGAGACGGTCCGGCTCAGCGAGTTCAACCGCGGCAAGCTGGTGTGGAAGGTCGACTGGCCGATGCGCTGGGCGTACGAGGGCGTGGTCTTCGAGCCGTCCGGTGTCGACCACTCCTCGCCCGGCTCCTCCTTCGTCGTCGGTGGCCAGATCGTCCGCGAGGTCTTCGACGGCGCCCAGCCCATCGGCCCCATGTACGCCTTCGTCGGCATCAGCGGCATGGCCAAGATGTCCTCCTCCAAGGGCGGGGTGCCCACCCCCGGCGACGCGCTGAAGATCATGGAGGCGCCGCTGCTGCGCTGGCTCTACGCCCGCCGCAAGCCCAACCAGTCCTTCAAGATCGCCTTCGACCAGGAGATCCAGCGGCTCTACGACGAGTGGGACAAGCTGGCCGGCAAGGTCGCCGAGGGCACCGCCCAGCCCGCGGACGAGGCCGCGTACGTGCGGGCCGTCGGCACCGCGGCCGGCCCGCTGCCGACCACCCCGCGCCCGCTGCCGTACCGCACCCTGGCCTCGGTCATGGACATCACCGCCGGGCACGACGAGCAGACGCTGCGCATCCTCAGCGACCTCGACCCCGACAACCCGGTCACCTCGCTGGACGTCACCCGGCCCCGGCTCGACCGTGCCGAGTACTGGATCACCACCCAGGTGCCGGCCGACCAGCGCACCGTCGTCCGCGACGCGCCCGACGAGGAGCTGCTGGCCACCCTCGACGAGCAGGCCCGCGGCTCGCTGCGGCTGCTGCTCGACGGCCTCGACGAGCACTGGTCGCTGGACGGTCTGACCACCCTGGTCTACGGCGTGCCGAAGGTCCAGGCGGGTCTGGAGCCGGACGCCAAGCCGACTCCGGAGCTCAAGGCCGCCCAGCGCGCGTTCTTCGCGCTGCTCTACCACCTGCTGGTCGGCCGGGACACCGGGCCGCGGCTGCCCACTCTGCTGCTGGCCGTCGGCGCCGACCGGGTGCGCAAGCTGCTCGGCGGATGAGCCTGCGGCGACGAGCCGTTGCCGCTGAGTCGTAGACGCCGTCTCGGGCGTGCGACTCAGGGGTGAGAAGGGGTTCGGCCCCGGGGAGGAGGATCCCCGGGGCCGAACCCTTCACGATGGAGCCATGAGGGGATTCATCGGCTCCATCGTCATGATCCAGGGTGCGGTGGGCTTCATCGGGCAGATGTTCTTCGACGGCGCCTGGGGCCTGCTGCCCCACTGGGTCGAGCTGCCGTCGATCGCCTACGTCGGCGTCTTCGCGGCCGGCGCGGCGCTGGCCGTATGGGGCGACGTGGACAAGAAGCGCCGGCAGAAGCGGGCGGAGCCGGGGGCGGCCTGAGGGCCGGCCGGCACGGTCCGGCCCTCCGCGTGCGCGTTACGCGATGTGCTCGTCCATCAGCTCCGCGTTGAGGCGGTCGCTGAACTGGTCCATGTAGCGGTTCAGCTCCCGCGCCCGCATACGCATCCCGTACTGCGCCTCCAGGTTCGCCGCGAACGCGCCCGGTGTCGGCATGCCTTCGCCCTCTATCGAGCGCCGGAACACCTGGTACAGGTCCTCATCGGTCGGGGCCGCGGCCGGCGCCTGAGCGGGCTGCGGGTCCGCCTCCGGGATGCCCTTGCCGAGCGGGCGCGTGCCCCCCGCACCGGTCGGCACCGGCACCTGCGGCTCGGGCTCCGGCGCGCGGGGCGCCGGCACCGGGACCTGCTCGCGCGGCGGCACCTGCTGGTACTCGTCGTACGCGGGCTGATGCTCGTTGTGCGAGGGCTGGTGCTCCGGCTCCGGGACGTAGTCCGGGTCGTAGTCGCCCTGATACGTCACCTGCTGCGGCGCCGCGAACCACTGGTTCGGCAACGCCTCGGCCGGCTCCTGGGCCCTCGGCTCCAGAGCGGGCGCCACGGACTGCTCCGGCGCCGGGAGTACCTGTGGTTCGATGCCCGCCGCGGCGAGCCCCGCGGGAGCGGTCTCCGCCAGCGGCACACCGTACCGGGCGAGCCGCAGGGGCATCAGGGACTCCACGGGAGCCTTGCGACGCCAGCCCCGCCCGAATCGCGAACGCAGGCGCGCCTGGTACACGAGCCGTTCCTGCTCCAGCTTGATCACCGCTTCGTACGACCGCAGTTCCCACAGCTTCATCCGCCGCCACAACAGGAACGTCGGGACGGGCGACAGCAGCCAGCGCGTGAGGCGCACACCCTCCATGTGCTTGTCGGCCGTGATGTCGGCGATCCGCCCGACGGCGTGCCGGGCGGCCTCGACGGTGACGACGAACAGCACCGGGATGACGGCGTGCATGCCCATGCCCAACGGATCGGTCGCCACCGCGGCGTTGAACGCGACGGTCGCCACCGTCAGCAGCCACGCCGCCTGCCGCAGCAGCGGGAAGGGCATGCGGATCCAGGTCAGCAGCAGATCCAGCGCGAGCAGGACGCAGATGCCCGCGTCGATGCCGATGGGGAAGAAGTAGGCGAAGTCGCCGAAGCCCTTCTTGATGGCCAGTTCACGCACGGCCGCGTAGGAGCCGGCGAAGCCGATGCCGGCGATGACCACCGCGCCGGTGATGACGACTCCGATGAGTATCCGGTGCGTGCGCGTCAGCTTCAGTGGCTCGGCCACCCGAGAACCCCTCCTAGTCGGTCTTTTGCGAGCGACAGCCTGGCATACGCGTACGGGCGAGCGGGTGGCGGTATGAAGGGGGCCGGGTCACGATTGGGCTCTCGCACGGTGACCCGCACGCGGACGGGACGGCGCAGGGCCCGCACCGTACATCGGTGCGGGCCCTGTGTGGCTGAGGCGGCCGGGCGGCGCGCTGCGTCAGGCGTTGGCCTTGGTGGCGGCGGTGACGGCTTCCTTGGCGGCGGCCTGGGCCTTCTTGAGCAGGTCCTCGGCCTTGGGGGTGTCCGCACCGGCCAGGCCCGCGCCGTTGTAGTTGATGGTGACGACGATGTTGGACAGGCGGGCGACGACCGTCGTGTTCCTGAAGTCGTTGCCCTCCTTCTTCACGTTGTAGGTGATCGCGGTGGAGTCGTCGCCGATGCCGGACGTCTTGACCGTCTTCAGCTTCTTGGCGCCCTTGACGGCCTGACCGGCGGAGACCTGCTTGGTGTAGAACTCCGTGGCCCGCTTCTCGGCGGAGCCGACGCCCGGCTCGGAGTCGTAGCGCTGGTAGCCGATGTCCAGCCAGCGGAACTGGGTGCCGTCGACGCCCTGCTCGTCGGAGCTGTTCCAGGAGCAGGTGCCGTGCACGGAGTTGTCCGTGGACTTGCCCTGCTCGCCGGAGGCGTCCTTCACCTTGGGGAGCATCTTCTTGATGGTGCCCTTGGCGAACGCCTGGCACGGGTTCGGCAGCTGCTTGTACTTCGCGGGCTCGACGGTCGGCGACGGCTTGCCCGCCTTGCCGGAGGCGGACGCGGAGGAGGAGGCGTCACCGGAGCTGTCGCTGTCCGAGCCGGAGCAGCCGGCGACGAGCAGCACCGGTACTGCTGCGCAGGTGAGGAGGCTGGCGAGGCGCTTGGCTGAACGGTGCATGGTTCCTTCGCTGTTCGTCGTCGTCGGTTCGGCCCGGCCCGGCCGTGGGGTCGGCCGTGCGGGCCGCCCCGCCGCGCGTACGGGGCAGGGCTAGACGGCACGGTACGCGGCGCGGCGGGGTGTGTGACCGTTTCGTGTCGATGAAAAGGAAGGGCGAATCGGTCATTCGGGGACTTGGGGCGACGGTTGGGGTAATTCGCCCAATGCGGACTATTCGCTGAGGCTCTCGACCAGCTCGCCGGCCAGCGAACGGGCCTTGTCCTGCAGTTCCTGGCTGTCCGGCAACATCGCCTTGTCCGTGGACCACTGGTCGTACGCGATCGTCACGATGACGTTCGACGTGCGAAAGACCACAGTGACGTCACGGTGTACGCCGGAGTCCGCGGTGGCCAATTTGTCATTGAGGAACGCCGCGTCCCCCAGGTCGTCCAGCACGCGCGGAGCGGTCGAGCCGCTCGGGTCCGCGCTCGGTTCGGACGCCTCGGACGCTTTGCCCTGCTTGCCCGACTTTCCGTCCTTATCGACCTTGTCCGTCTTACCGGCCTTGTCGGTCTTGTTCGCCTCGGCGTCCTTCGCCTTCGCGGTGGAGGGGGGCGGGGTGCCCGGCGACGCCGAGCCGGTGGCGCCGGCCGGGATCTGTGCGGCCAGCTCCTTGGCGTCGTAGGTCTCCTGCGCCTTGTCGTCATCGCTGACCGCGGAGTCGTAGGAGACCACGCGCTGGATGTCGAGGGTCAGATGGCGGGTGCCGGCGGTGGTCTCGCGGGTCCAGTGGCAGCCGACCCGGCGGTCGGTGTCATAGGTGATGTCGGCCTGCCCGCCGTAGAGCTTGTCGGCCTCGGTGCCCGAGACATGCTGGCCGTCACCGGGCAGCATGCCGCGCACGGTGCCGCGCGCGGGCAGGCCGCAGGCCTCCGGGAGGGTCTGGTAGCGGCCCGGTTCGGCGGCCTGGCTGGCGGCGGTGGCGTCACCGCTCTTCGCGTCGGCGGCGCCACCGTCGGTGCCGGAGCCGCCGGTGCAGCCGGTGAGGCCGGCGGCCAGCGCCGCGGCGGCCACCAGTGCGGCACCGGGTACGAACGGCTTTCGTGGCATCGTTCGCGGCTCCTTCCCCTGGGAAATGTGGTTGCCGCCGGTCGGCGGCCGATGGACACAATGTCTATCGCACGTTTTGCCGCGCACGCCGGTCCGGCGTCCAAGATCGTATATCTTGTCCGGCTTTTGCGTTTTTCATGTTTTCGGGGGAATGAGGAAGTTATGTCGTACGTCGAGGTACCCGGTGCGCAGGTACCGATCCGGATGTGGACGGACCCGGCCACAGTCGAGGACGTCGCGATGCAGCAGCTGCGCAACGTCGCCACACTCCCGTGGATCAAGGGCCTGGCCGTGATGCCCGACGTGCACTACGGCAAGGGCGCCACGGTCGGCTCGGTGATCGCGATGCGCGGCGCGGTCTGCCCCGCGGCGGTCGGTGTCGACATCGGCTGCGGGATGAGCGCGGTGCGGACCTCGCTCACCGCCAACGACCTGCCCGGCGACCTCTCCCGACTCCGGTCGAAGATCGAGCAGGCGATCCCGGTGGGCCGGGGGATGCATGGCGATCCGGTCGACCCGGGGCGGCTGCACGGCTTCCCGACCGCGGGCTGGGGGGACTTCTGGGCGCGCTTCGACGGGGTCGCCGATGCGGTCAAATTCCGTCAGGAGCGGGCCACGAAGCAGATCGGAACGCTCGGCGGGGGCAACCATTTCTGGGAATTTTGTATCGATTCTGATCAGTCTGTGTGGATCATGTTGCACTCCGGATCGCGCAACATCGGCAAGGAGCTGGCCGAGTACCACATGGGCGTGGCCCAGAAGCTTCCGCAGAACCAGGGCCTGGTCGACCGTGACCTCGCCGTCTTCATCGCGGACACCCCGCAGATGGCCGCGTACCGCAACGACCTGTTCTGGGCGCAGGAGTACGCCAAGCACAACCGCGAGATCATGATGGCGCTGTCCCAGGACGTGGTCCGCCGGGAGTTCAAGAAGGCCAGGGTGACCTTCGACGAGGTCATCTCCTGCCACCACAACTACGTGGCCGAGGAGCAGTACGACGGCATGGACCTGCTGGTGACCCGTAAGGGCGCCATCCGGGCGGGCAGCGGCGAGTACGGCATCATCCCGGGCTCGATGGGCACCGGCTCCTACATCGTCCGGGGCCTGGGGAACGCCGCGTCCTTCAACTCAGCCTCGCACGGCGCCGGCCGCAGGATGAGCCGGAACGCCGCCAAGAAGCGGTTCTCCACACGGGATCTGGAGGAGCAGACGCGGGGTGTGGAGTGTCGCAAGGACTCCGGAGTGATCGACGAGATCCCGGGCGCCTACAAGCCGATCGAGAAGGTCATCGATCAGCAGCGGGACCTGGTGGAAGTGGTCGCCCACCTCAAGCAGGTCGTGTGTGTGAAGGGCTGAGCCGCGGCGGCACTCGGGCTGACCGGCGCTCGGGCTGACCGGCTCTCCGGCTGACCGGTGGGCCGGTCGAGGGGACCGGACCGGCCGGACCGCCGGCTCGGGGCAGGACGTCGGCCATCGCTCCGCCGCCGGTGGCCATGCCGCCGCTCGGCTTGGGCGGGGCGAAGGGGAGCCGCGTCGGACAGGCCCTAAGAGGAGCGGTGCACTTTGGTGTTGGAGGCCTGGGCGCGGGGCCGGACCACCAGCAGGTCGATGTTGACGTGGGCGGGACGGGTGATGGCCCAGGCGACGGTGTCGGCGACGTCCTCCGCGCTGAGCGGCTGGTCGACGCCTTCGTAGACCTTGGCGGCCTTGGCGGTGTCGCCGCGGAAGCGGGTGGTGGCGAACTCGTCGGTCTTGACCATGCCGGGGGCGACCTCGATGACGCGTACGGGCTCGCCGCACAGTTCCAGGCGGAGCGTTTCGGCGATGACGTGCGCGCCGTGCTTGGCGGCGACGTAGCCACCGCCGCCCTCGTAGGTGCCGTGGCCCGCGGTGGAGGACAGCACGACGACGGTGCCCTCGCCGGAGGCGGTGAGCGCGGGCAGCAGCGCCTGGGTCATATGGAGCACGCCGAGCACATTGACCTCGTACATGGCACGCCAGTCGGCGGGGTCGCCGGTGGCGACCGGTTCCGCGCCGAGGGCGCCGCCGGCGATGTTGACCAGGACGTCGACGGAGGGGAGACGGCCGAGGTCGGCGGCGAAGGCGTCGACGGCCGCGCGGTCGGTGACGTCGAGCGCATAGGCCCGGGCGTGCGGGAGTTCGGCGGCCAGCGCCTCGATCCGGTCCTTGCGGCGGGCGGTGAGGACCACGTGGTAGCCGGCGGCGGCCAGCGCCCGCGCGGTCGCGGCGCCGATCCCGCTGCTCGCTCCGGTGACGACGGCGGTTCGGGCCTCGGCGGTCATGGCGCTCTCCTTGGGGCGGTGGGGTCCCTGCCCGCCCCCCTCCGCTGCGGGGGCGTGCGGAGCCAGGATATGCGGGCCCGGTCAGCGGCTCCTGGGGGCGTACATGATCACTGCCATGCCGGCCAGGCAGATCAGCGCGCCGATGACGTCCCAGCGGTCGGGCCGATAGCCGTCGGCGACCATGCCCCACGCCAGCGATCCGGCGACGAAGACACCGCCGTACGCGGCGAGGATGCGGCCGAACTCGGCGTCCGGCTGGAGGGTGGCGACGAAGCCGTACACCCCGAGAGCGAGGACTCCGGCACCGATCCAGGCCCAGCCCCGGTGCTCACGGACGCCTTGCCACACCAGCCAGGCGCCGCCGATCTCGAAGAGCGCGGCGACGGCGAAGAGGGCGGCGGAACGGGCGATCAGCATGAGGAGAGCCTAGGCATGAGGAGACCCTCGGGAGGACGGGCGGGGGCCGGCGCGGGGCGGCTGTCGGTGGGGTGTGAGAGCTTCGAAGGCATGCTGATCGAGCGGGCTTATGTGGATGTTCCGGAGGGGGAGGGGACGGCCGGGGACGGCTGGCCCTGGACGGTGCCGTGTGTGCGTCAGCTGGCCGAGGAGGGGCTGGCCTTCCGCGCTCCGGTCACGTTTCTGGTGGGCGAGAACGGCTCGGGGAAGTCGACGCTGGCCGAGGCGCTGGCGGAGGGGTTCGGACTGGATTCCTACGGCGGCTCGGCGGGCTACAAGTACGCGAGCTCGCGGGAGGCGTCGCTGCTGGGCGGGCTGATGCGGTTCGATCCGACCCGGGAGGGGCGCCGGATGGTGCGCGGGCCGCGGACCCGCCGCAAGGGCTTCTTCCTGCGGGCCGAGACCGCGCTGGAGGCGCTCGGCGGGGAGCACGGCTCGCTGCGGCTGTCCCGGCACCCGGACGAGATGAGCCATGGCGAGGGCTTCCTGCTGGCGCTCCGGGAGCGGTTCACACAGCCGGGGCTGTATGTGATGGACGAGCCGGAGGCCGCACTGTCGTTCTCCTCCTGTCTGGAGCTGGTCGGGCTGATGAGTGAGCTGGGCAGCGGCGGCGCGCAGATCATCTGCGCCACGCACTCCCCGCTGCTGACCGCGCTGCCCGGCGCGGAGATCGTCGAGGTCGGTGAGCACGGCATGCGGTCGGTGCAGTGGGCGGAGCTGGGGCTCGTCGACCACTGGCGGCGCTATCTCAACGACCCGCGGGCGTATCTGCGGCATGTATTGGCGCCGGGATGACCGATGAGGGACGCGGGCCGGTCCCGCCGTCTCCGGGTGCGGTGCCGGTCCACCGCACGAGGGCGGCACGCAGGGCCGCGGCGCGCTCGGCGGGGTGGGTGGCGTCGGTGGCCCAGGCGATATAGCCGTCGGGGCGTATGAGGAGAGCGGTGCGGCGACCGCCGGCCCAGGTGGCGCGGATGACGCGGCCGTCGGCGGGCTGCGGGCAGGCCCCGCCGCCCGCCGGCTCCTGGGGGAGGGTGGGTTCGTCGGCGGGGGCGATGAGCACGAACCGGCCCTGGCGCAGGAGCGCGTAGAGGCGGCCGCCGTCGGCCAGGCGGATGTCGGGGGCGCGGTGGCCGGCGAGCCGGTGGGCGCCCGGCCCGGCCGGATAGGCGATGCCGATGCCGGAGACGGTGCCGATCGCGCGGCGGGCCAGCGGCCGCAGACGGGTCAGGAGCTGGGCGGCGAGTGCGCGGGCCGCCCTGCCCGGCGCGGAGTGCAGCAGAGCGATCCGGAGGATGGCGCCGCTGCTGCGCAGCACCATCTTCCCAATGGGGTGGCGCTCGGTCTGATAGCTGTCCAGGAGAGCGGCGGGGGCGTGGCCCCGGAGCACGGCCGCCAGCTTCCAGCTGAGGTTGGCGGCGTCCTGCAGGCCGGTGTTCATGCCCTGGCCGCCGGCGGGGGAGTGGACATGGGCGGCGTCGCCGGCGAGGAAGACACGGCCCACGCGGTACTGCGGGACCTGGCGCTCGTCGCTGTGGAAGCGCGAGATCCAGCGGGCGTCGTGCATGCCGTAGTCCGTGCCGAGGGCGAGCCGGGCGACCTCGCGGACCTCGGCGAGATCGGCGGGGGCGTCGTCATCGGCCTGGCGGTGGCGGTCCCAGCCGATGACGCGGTACCAGCCGTCGCCGAACGAGGCCACCAGGCCGAAGGCGTCCCCGGTGGCGTTGAAGGTGAAGGCGGACCGGGGCTCTTGGGCCAGCCGCACATCGGCCAGGACCAGCGAGCGGATCACGGACTTGCCGGGGAAGGGCAGACCGACGGCCTCGCGGACCGCGCTGCGCACGCCGTCCGTGCCGACGAGGTAGGCGGCGCGGGCGCTGCCATCGCCCCCGGCGCCGCGCAGCCGCACGGTCACCCCGTCCGCGTCCTGGTCGAGGCCGGTCACCTCGGAGTCGTACCGGAACGTCACGCCGGCCTCCCGGGCCCGGCGCTCCAGCAGCCGCTCGACCTCGAACTGGGGCGTGATCAGCACGAACGGGAAGCGGGAGGGGAGCCGGGACGGGTCGAGGGTGGCGGCGCCGAAGAGGCGGAGCCGGGAGATCGGGTGGCCGCCGGCGACCAGCTCGTCGGCGAGGCCGCGGGCGTCGAGCTGCTCCAGGGTGCGGGCGTGGACGGCCAGGGCGCGGGTGAGGTTGCTGGTCGTCTCGGTGCGGCGTTCGACGAGGGTGACGGCGAGGCCGGCCTCGGCGAGGTCGCCGGCGAGCAGTAGTCCCGTCGGACCGGCGCCGACGACGAGGACGTCCGCGTCGCGGGCCGTGTGCCCGGACGGGGTCGCGGAGCCGCCGGTGCCGCTTTCGCTGTCGGTGCCGCTTTCGCTGTCGGTGGTGCTGCCGGTGGTGCTGTCAGTGGTGCCGGGCTTGCGGTTGATGGCATTCATGGCCGTTGCCTCCTACGCCTGTCCTGACCACGTCGACGCGTGCGGATCGACGCACGCGCGGTCAACGCATATGTGTCAACGCCTGTGTGCCAACACTCGTTGGTCAACGCTTGTTGGCAAGCGTAGGACTCCTCGCGCTGGCATGTCAACGGCCGTTGGCCTACAGTCGTGGGCATGGTCGACCATGCGCCTCTCACCAGCAGCGACGCCGCGTCCGGTGCCGGGCAGACCCCCCAGCCGCGCTCCGCCGTGACCCGCGCCGCGATCCTGGCCGCGGCCCGCGACCGCTTCGCCGCCGAGGGCTACGAGCGCGCCACGATCCGCTCCATCGCCAGGGAAGCGGGCATCGACCCGTCGATGGTGATGCGCTACTACGGCAACAAGGCGGGCCTGTTCGCCGCCGCCTCCGAGATCGAGCTGCACGCCCCGGACCTCACCCACGTACCGCACGACGAACTCGGCGCCCGCCTGGTGCGCCACTTCCTCGAACGCTGGGAGCGGGACGAGGCGCTGACCGCCATGCTGCGCGTCGGCGCCACGAACGAAGCCGGCGCGGAGCGGATGCGGGGCGTGTTCGCCGAGCAGGTCGGGCCGGTCCTCTCCGCGGTCTGCCCCGTCCCCGAGGAGGCGGCGGTCCGCTCCGGGCTGATCGCCTCGCAGATGCTCGGGCTGGCCCTGTGCCGCTACGTCCTGCACCTCCCGCCGGCCGTCGGCCTCGGCCACGACGAGATCGTCGCCTGGCTGGCGCCCACCATCCAGCGCTATCTGACGGCCGAGCTGCCCTGAGGCCCCGGGCGGGGCCGCGTCAGCGCGGGTAGGCGGTCGGCGGCACCCCGACCGTCGCCGTGACATCGCGGACCAGATGCGCCTGGTCGCTGTAGCCCAACTCGGCGGCCAGCGCGGCCCAGTCGACCGCCGCGTCCGCCGCGGCCCGCTCCAGGGCCTCATGGATGCGGTAGCGCAGCAGCACCCACTTGGGGCTCACCCCGACATACCCGGCGAACAGCCGCTGCAGCGCCCGTACGGACATCCCCTCGGCCCGCGCGAAGTCCGCGACCCGCCGGATCGTGCGGTCCGTCCGGATCCGGTCGGCCAGCCGCATCGCGAGCCCGGCGTGTTCCAGGACCCGCGGCCCGGCCCGCAGCAGAGGCGTCAGGAAGGCGTCGAGCGCGGCCACCCGGGCGTCCTCGTCCGCCGGCTCCACCACGGCCCGCGCGGCATCCGCGACCGCCGACTGCACTACGGCTCGCACGGCATCGGCGCGCGCGCCCGGATCCTCCGCGCGCGCGTCCGGGCCCGGCGGCCCGGCGAAGACCGCCGTCAGCGGCAGCCTGCGGCCCGTCCAGTCGGTGACCGGCCGCTCCGGGGTGAACGGCCGGAACCCGCCGGGCCGGAACTGCACCCCGCACACCCGCCCCACCAGCGTCTGGGAGAACAGCTCCAGCCCGACGCCCGCGACCTCACCGAAGGCGGCCCGGCCGGCGTGCCGCTGGAAGACGACGTTCACACACGGGTGCGGCACGACCTGGCTGGTGTACGGCTCGGGCAGATCCCAGTCGATCAGCCAGTAGTGCTCGACATACGGGCGCAGCGCTTCGGCGGGGGAGCGGCGCCGGAACCGCACCCGCGCCAGGAGGTCCGGGGCGGCGACGATGCCCCGGGTGTCGCGCCGTGGAGCGGCCATGACCCGGATCCTAAAGCGGTGCGCGCCGAGCGCCACCGCACGGCCTGTCGCATTTCTTCAAGCCGCGGCCGGCGGCGGCCCGTAGCGTCATCGAGATGACGGACACCAGGGATATACGAGACATGCAAGACAAATCCGCCAGGGATGGGCGGGACGCGTCGGCCGAGTCGGGCGGTGCGGACGGGCCCCGGACGGCACCGCCGATCAGCGAGCTGCTGGACGCCGCGGCCCGGGCCGCGCTCCCGGTGCTGCGCGGGGTGCGCGACGACCAACTGGGGCTGCCCACGCCCTGCGCCGAGTACGAGCTGCGGGCGCTGCTCAACCACCTCTTCCACGTCGTGGTCGCCTTCCAGGCGCTGGCCGCCAGGAAGGAGGCGGACTTCAGCCGGACCCCCGACCGGCTCGGCCAGTACGGGGCCCGGTGGCCCGACCGGTTCGCCGAGGAGACGGTGCTGCTGGTCGAGGCCTGGGCGGCGCCGGGCGCTGAGGACGGCGTGTCCGGTGGGATGGGGCTGCCGGCGCGGACCGTCGGCGCGATGGTGCTGCTGGATCTGGTGGTGCACGCCTGGGACGTGGCGCGGGCGACCGGCCGGCCGTACGAGGCACCCGCGGGGTGCGTGGCCGAGCTGCGGACGCTGGTCGCGCGGATGGCCCCGACGGCCCGGCAGATGAACGTCTTCGCCGAACCGGTTCCGGTACCGCCCGGCGCCACCGAACTCGACGCCCTGCTGGCGGAGACGGGCCGCGACCCCGTCGGCTGACGGACCGTCGGCCGGGCGCGCGGACATGGCCCGATTGCGCCCGCCGCGGCGCCGCCTTCGCCCCTAGGGTGGATCACCTCCGACGGACGGCGACGAGTGGGAGGGGCCCAGCCCGGATGAACGCGCACCGAACGCCCCGCGACCGGCTCCCCGAGGCACTGATCGAGTTCTACGGGCTGGCGCCGCTGCCCCGCGAGGGCGGCCGGTTCCGGCAGACCTGGGCGGGCCCGGCGCGCCCCGACGGACGGCCCGAGGGCACGGCGATCGTGATGCTGCTCACCGCCGCGCCGGACGACTTCTGCGCCCTGCACCGGCTGCCGACCGACGAGATCTGGCACTTCTACACGGGCGACCCGCTCACCCTGCTCCTCCTGTCCGAAGGCGGCGCACTGCCCGAAGGCGGCGGACGCCTCGACGCCGACGGGCACCCGGACGACGGCGGACACGCCGAGGGCGGCGGCCCCTCCTCCGGCGGGCAGGCGTGCTCGGCCCGTACGGTCGTCCTCGGGCCGGACGTCCTGGACGGGCAGCACGTCCAGTTCACCGTGCCCGCCGGTACGTGGATGGCCGCCGAGGTCGCCGACGGCGGCGCCTGGACGCTCTTCGGCTGCACGATGGCGCCCGGATTCACCTTCGCCGACTACGAGCACGGGGACGCCGCCGAACTGGCCGCGCGCTTTCCCCAGGAGGCAGCGCGGATCGTCGCGCTGAGCCGACCATGACAGAGCCGTCGACCCCCGCGGAGCCGTCGACCCCCGACGGGCTCACCGACCGCGACGTCCCGGGCCGCCGCGCCCTGCCCGACCTCACCGGGCAGGTCGCCCTCGTCACCGGCGCCGCGGGCGGAATCGGCCGCGGGGTCGCGCTGCGGTTCGCCGCCGCGGGCGCCGAGGTCGTGGCGCATTACCGTACGGGCGCCGACGCGGCCCGCGCACTGGTCGCACGGATCGAGGAGGGCGGCGGGCGCGCGCTGGCGCTGCGTGCCGAGCTGGCCGACGAGGAGGAGTGCCACCGGCTGGTGACGCGGGCGGCCGACTGGCGCGGGCGGCTGACCGCGCTGGTGAACAACGCGGCGGTGCAGCCGACCCAGGAGCTGGCGGGGATGTCGCTGGCCGACTGGCGGGCGGTGGCGGATGTGAACGTGCACAGTGTCTTCGCCTGCACCCAGGCCGCGGCGGCCGTGATGCGCGCGCAGGGGACCGGATCGGTGACCCATATCGCCTCGATCGAGGCGGACCGCCCGGCGCCGCGGCACGCCCACTACTGCGCGTCCAAGGCGGCGGTGGTGATGCACGCGCGGTCGGCGGCGCTGGAGTACGGGCCGTACGGGATCCGCGTCAACAGCGTCTCACCGGGACTGATCGCGCGCCCCGGCCTGGCGGAGGACTGGCCGGAGGGGGTGCGGCGCTGGGAAGCGGCGGCGCCCACCGGGCGGTTGGGCCGCCCGGAGGACGTCGGCGACGCGTGCGTGTTCCTCGCCTCACCGATGGCGTCGTGGATCACCGGACACGATCTCGTCGTCGACGGCGGCGTCTCGGCGCGCCCCACATGGTGACCGCGGACACACCCGGTCCCACCCGAATCCGTGATCGGTGGCGCGACGGGCCGTGGCCCGCCGCGCCCTGCCGAACCGTTACGGCCACACCAGGCAGTACGCCTGATGGCCCGCCTCGTGCAGCCGGTGGCTGAAGTCCTGCCACTCGTGCAGCAGCTGGTAGACGGTGAAGGCGTCGCGCGGGCCACCGCGGTCGGGGACGGTGGACCAGATGAAGGCGGCCGCGCCGACCGACTCCTCGCCGACGCCGCGCAGCGGGTCGACCACGGTCATGGGGAGCTTGACGACGGCGTAGTCGGGGTGGAGGACGACGAGTTCGAGCGGCGGAACCTTATGAAGCGGTATGCCCTCTATACCGGTGAGGACCATGGCGGCCATCGTCTCCGGCTTGATCTTGGTGAACATACCGCCCATGCCGAGCTCGTCACCGCCGAGTTCCTCGGGGCGCATGGAGATCGGAACGCGGGCCGCGGTCGCGCCGTTGGGCGCGCCGAAGTATTTGTACGTCACCCCCATGCGGCCGCCTCTGATGTCCCCGCCCTTGTTCTCGTCGGTTTCCTCGCGCCGGTGACGGCCGCGCTGGGCGCGCTCGGGACCCCGGTCATTGGTTCCCTCGCCCAGTTCGCCACCGCGATGCATATCTCCACCCGACCACTCGCAGCCCCAGCCGCGCAACCCGATCATCGTCTCAGAGACCTCCCCCGTCGCAGGCGCGTGAAACGCCCGGCCGCACGCCCCCGTGCGCCTCTGAGACCATTGCTTGCGTGACTTACTCGTACGTCGCCCCAGTTTCGCAGACGACTGGGGGCTGACGCCCGGTCGGAAGCGAGAGGAATCAAAAAAGGATCGAACGGGAACCGCGCGGCACCTTGGGTGGTCCAAGCGGGGATTCCCGCACCGTTGTCAGCCGGGCCGTGTCCGTGCGTCGCCGCCCTCCCCGTTTATGCAGGTCAGGATCCCAGTGTCTTTTCCGTATGAAGCCCCTGTTTCGCAGTCGCTGTTCGAGCGCGCGTCCGCGGTGACGCCGGGCGGCGTCAACTCTCCGGTGCGCGCGTTCCGGGCCGTGGGTGGTACGCCCCGGTTCATGGTGTCCGGTACCGGTCCGTACCTCACCGATGCCGACGGCCGTGAGTATGTCGACCTCGTGTGCTCCTGGGGGCCGATGATCCTCGGTCACTCGCGCCCCGAGGTGATCGCCGCGGTCCAGGAGGCGGTCGCCCGCGGTACGTCCTTCGGCACGCCCGGCGCGGGCGAGGTCGAGCTGGCCGAGGAGATCGTGGCCCGGATCGAGCCGGTCGAGCAGGTGCGGCTGGTCTCCAGCGGCACCGAGGCGACGATGTCGGCGATCCGTCTGGCCCGCGGTTTCACCGGCCGCCCCAAGGTGATCAAGTTCGCCGGCTGCTACCACGGGCATGTGGACGCGCTGCTGGCCGCGGCCGGCTCGGGCGTGGCGACCTTCGGGCTGCCCGACACGCCGGGCGTCACGGGTGCGCAGGCCGGCGACACGATCGTGCTGCCGTACAACGACCTGGAAGCGGTGCGGGTGGCGTTCGCCGCGCACCTGGGCGAGATCGCCTGTGTGATCACCGAGGCGTCGCCCGGCAACATGGGCGTGGTGCCGCCGCTGCCCGGCTTCAACCAGGGGCTCAAGGACCTCTGCGCCGGCGACGGCGCGCTGTACATCTCCGACGAGGTGATGACCGGCTTCCGCGTCAGCAAGGCCGGCTGGTACGGAATCGACGGGGTGCGTCCCGATCTGATGACCTTCGGGAAGGTGATGGGCGGCGGCTTCCCGGCCGCGGCCTTCGGCGGCCGCGCGGACGTCATGGCGCACCTCGCCCCGGCCGGCCCGGTCTACCAGGCGGGCACCCTGTCGGGGAACCCGATCGCCACCGCGGCCGGCGTCGCGCAGCTGCGGCTGCTGGACGACGCCGCGTACGAGAAGGTCGACGCGGTCTCGGCCGAGCTGCGCTCGCTGGTGACCGGCGCGCTGGCCAAGGAGGGGGTCGCGCACCGCCTCCAGGTCGCGGGCAACATGTTCTCGGTCTTCTTCACCGGCCGGGACGTCACGAACTACGACGAGGCCAAGGCGCAGGAGTCCTTCCGCTTCACCGCCTTCTTCCACTCGATGCTGGCGCAGGGCGTCTACCTCCCGCCGTCCGCCTTCGAGTCGTGGTTCGTCTCGACCGCGCACGACACGCAGGCCGTGGAGCGGATCGCGGCGGCGCTGCCGGCCGCCGCCCGGGCCGCCGCCGAAGCGACCGAGTGAGGGGCGACATGAGCCACGACGACATCACCGTTGTCCATCTGATGCGGCACGGCGAGGTGCACAACCCCGAGGGTGTGCTCTACGGGCGCCGGCCCGGCTACCACCTGTCCGATCTGGGCCGGAAGATGGCCGACCGGGTCGCGGAGCACCTCGCGGGGCGGGACATCACGCATGTCGTCGCCTCGCCGCTGGAGCGTGCGCAGGAGACCGCGACGCCGATCGCCGGTGCGCACGGTCTGGACCTGGCCACCGACGAGCGGCTGATCGAGGCGGGCAACGTCTTCGAGGGCAAGACCTTCGGCGTCGGCGACGGCGCGCTGAAGAAGCCGGGGAACTGGAAGTACCTGACCAACCCGTTCCGTCCCTCGTGGGGCGAGCCGTACATCGAGCAGGTCGTACGGATGATGGCGGCGCTCGGTGCGGCGCGGGACGCGGCGCGCGGGCACGAGGCGGTGGCGGTCAGCCATCAGCTGCCGATCTGGATCGTCCGCAGCTTCGCGGAGCGGCGGCGGCTGTGGCACGACCCGCGCAAGCGGCAGTGCACGCTGGCCTCGCTGACGTCGTTCACGTTCCACGGCGACAAGATCATTTCGGTGGGGTACAGCGAACCGGCGCGCGACCTGGTTCCCTCCCATCTCCTGGCGGGCGCCAAACCCGTCAAGGGGAAGGCCAAGGCTTTCGGGGCCTGACGCTGCATCACTCGGCGGAACGCCGAAGGCCGGCAAAATAAAATATCTGAGCGATTAACTCTCTTCTCCGACGCTCGACATGCCCTTCACTCGGTTGTCCGTTTATATGGATATCGAGTTCGGCGAGCACGGATGGGGTCGAGGGTATGCGCGCGATCAGTCGACGAAACCTGTTGAGTATGGGAGTTGGTGCGGCCGCGGCGCTGGGCGTCGCCGGCTGCACCTCGTCGGGTTCGGGCGCGGACAAGCAGAAGGCGAAGAACTCCGTCCAGGCCCGCCCTCAACTCATCGGTGACGGCTCGACAGCGATATATGGCCCACAGCCCCATCAGCCGAAAACACCCGAACGGCTGGAACCCGGACAGACCCCTCCGCAGTTCGTGGTCTTCTCCTGGGACGGCGCGGGAGAGGTCGGCAACGGCCTCTTTCCCCGCTTTCTCAAACTCGCCAAGGACCACGGCGCGGCCATGACCTTCTTCCTGTCCGGGCTCTATCTCCTGCCGGAATCCCAAAAACACCTCTACGAGCCCCCGGGCAACCGGCGCGGCGCCTCCGACATCGGCTACCTCAGCGACGAGCACATCAAGGAGACGCTGAAGCATGTCCGCCAGGCCTGGCTGGACGGCCACGAGGTCGGCACCCACTTCAACGGCCACTTCTGCAGCGGCTCGGGTGCCGTCCGGCACTGGACCCCCCAGGAATGGCAGTCCGAGATCGACCAGGTGATGGACTTCGTCACCAGATGGCGCACGAACACCGGCTTCAAGGATCTCGAACCGCTGCCCTTCGACTACCGCCGGGAACTCGTCGGCGGCCGTACGCCGTGCCTGCTCGGCCAGGACAATCTGCTGCCCATCGCCAAGGAACTCGGCTGGCGCTATGACGCCAGCTCGCCCGGCGGCCGGCAGATGTGGCCGAAGAAAAGGATGGGAATCTGGGACTTCCCGCTCCAGCAGATTCCCTTCCCCGGTCACCCTTTCGAGGTGCTCTCCATGGACTACAACATGCTCGCCAATCAGTCCAGGAGATCCACCAAGGCCCCGCCCGCCAACTACCCGGGCTGGCGGCAGCAGGCCACCGACGCATACATCTCCGGATTCCGCCGCGCCTACGAGACCAATCGCGCGCCGTTCTTCATCGGCAACCACTTCGAGCAGTGGAACGGCGGCATCTATATGGACGCCGTCGAGGCGGCCCTCAAACACATCGCCAATGAGCAGAACCGGGATGTCCATCTCGTGTCGTTCCGCCAGTTCGCCGACTGGATCGACGCCCAGGACCCCGAGGTGCTGTACAAGCTGCAGCAGATCCCCGTCGGCCAGCGCCCCAAGGAGGGCTGGAAGGCCTACCTCTCGACGGCCTGACATGCCCCTGTGATGCCGTGGCCGGCCCGGCGAGGGGGGTGTGGAAGATCCGGAAAAGGCCCATGCGAAACTTTTCACATGAGTGCTAGCCGCGCCCCACGCCGCCTTGCGCGCCGACGCCGTACCACCCTGCTCGCCGCGGGCGCCGCGGCCGCCGCACTGGGCTTGAGCGCCTGCGGCGACGGTGCCTCCGGCGGCTCCGCGCAGACCCGGTTCGTCCCGGGCAAGAACGGCATCGACACCGTCAAGCCCGGCGACCGGCAGCCGGCGCCCGCACTGTCCGGCGAGACCACCACCGGCAAGAACCTCGACGTCGCCGACTACAAGGGCAAGGTCGTCGTCCTCAACGTCTGGGGGTCGTACTGCGGGCCCTGCATCGCCGAGGCGCCGAACTTCGCCAAGGTCTTCAAGGAGACCAGGAGCAAGGGCGTGCAGTTCGTCGGGATCAACACCCGCGACACCGACAAGGCGCTGGCCACCAACTTCGAGGACGAGCACAAGGTCCCCTACCCCAGCCTGTACGACCCGACCGGCAAGCTGATGCTGCGCTTCCCCAAGGGCAGCCTCAACCCGCAGGCCATCCCCTCCACGATCGCCGTCGACCGGCACGGCAGGATCGCCGCGCGCTCGCTCGGCCCCCTCACCGAGGACGCGCTGCGCAAGATGGTCACCCCGCTGATCGCCGAGAAGTGATCACGTGATCCAGCTCGCCGTCGCGGAGAACCAGACCGTCCTGACCGGCACCCTGCTCGCCGCCGTCCCCATCGCCCTCCTCGCCGGGCTCGTCTCCTTCTTCTCGCCCTGCGTCCTGCCGCTGGTCCCCGGCTACCTGTCCTACGTCACCGGCGTCACCGGCACCGACCTCGCCGAGGCCCGCCGCGGACGGATGCTGGCCGGCGCCGCCCTCTTCGTCCTCGGCTTCACCGCCGTCTTCGTCTCCGGCGGCGCGCTCTTCGGGTTCTTCGGCCAGACCCTGCAGGCGTACAAGGGCGTCCTGTCGAAGGTCCTGGGCGTGCTGATGATCCTTCTCGGGCTGGCCTTCGCCGGAGTGCTGCAACGCTTCGGCCAGCGCGAACTGCGCTTCCACATGAAGCCCGCCATGGGACTGGCCGGCGCACCCGTGCTCGGCGTGCTCTTCGGCATCGGCTGGACGCCGTGCCTGGGCCCGACCTTCGCCGCCGTCAGCGCGCTCGCCTTCTCCGACGCCAGCGCCGGCCGCGGCGCCCTGCTCACCGTGGCGTACTGCCTGGGCCTGGGCGTGCCGTTCCTCGCCGTCGCCCTCGCCTTCCGCCGGGTGCTCGGCGCGTTCGGCTGGGTCAAACGGCACTACCAATGGGTGATGCGGCTCGGCGGCGGCATGATGGTCGCGCTCGGCATCCTCCTCGTCACCGGCCTCTGGGACAGCCTGATGTCCGAGCTGCAGAGCTGGACGCAAAGCTCCACCGTTGGGATCTGACTGATGTCCACCAAGACCGACACCCCCCGCGAGCCCGGTCCCACCCCCGAGCCGGGCGGCGACCTGGGCGCCGCCGGATCCCAGCTGTCCACCGCGCCCAGGGAGGACGTCACCTTCCCCTCCCTCGGCCCCCTGGGCTGGGCGCGCTGGTTCTGGCGGCAGCTGACCTCGATGCGGGTGGCGCTGCTGCTGCTCTTCCTGCTGTCGATCGGTGCCATCCCCGGCTCGCTGATCCCGCAGATCAGCATCGACCCCGTCAAGGTCGACCAGTTCAAGGCCGACCACGCCACCCTCGGCGACATCTACGACAAGCTCGGGATGTTCCACGTCTACAGCTCGGTGTGGTTCTCCGCGATCTACCTGCTGCTGTTCATCTCGCTGATCGGCTGCATCGTGCCGCGCAGCTGGCAGTTCGTCGGACAGCTCCGCAGCCGCCCGCCGGCCGCCCCGCGCCGGCTGACCCGGCTGCCCGCCTACACCACCTGGCGCACCGACGCGGACCCCGACGAGGTCCTCGCCGCGGCCCGGCGGATGCTGAAGAAGCGGCGCTTCCGCGCCCACCGGGACGGCACCGCCGTCGCCGCCGAGAAGGGCTATCTGCGGGAGGTCGGCAATCTCGTCTTCCATGTCGCGCTGATCGTGATGCTGGTGGCGTTCGCCGTCGGCAGCCTGTGGAAGTCCGAGGGCGGCAAGCTGGTCACCGAGGGCGACGGCTTCGCCAACAACCTCACCCAGTACGACGACTTCAAGTCGGGCCCCTTCTTCGACACCGACACCCTGGAGCCCTTCGGCTTCACCCTCGACAGGTTCGAGGCGACCTACGAGCGCACCGGACCGCAGAAGGGCACCCCGCGCATCTTCCGCGCCCACATCAGGTACTTCTCCGGCGCCGACGGCAAGGAGCACAAGACCGCGATCGAGGTGAACACCCCCCTCGACATCGCCGGCTCCAAGGTCTACCTGCTCTCCCACGGCTACTCGCCGGAGGTCACCGTCAAGGACGGCCGCGGCAAGGTCGTCTACAAGGGCGCGGTGCCCTTCCTCCCGCAGGACAGCAAGAACTTCACCTCGACCGGTGTGGTCAAGGTCCCCGGCGCGCAGACCAAGGACGGCAAGCGCAACCAGCTCGGCTTCCAGGGCTTCTTCGTGCCGACGTTCGGCGGCAAGGGCTCCGGCTCGATGTTCTCCCAGTTCCCCGCGCTGGACTACCCGGTGCTGACGCTGACCGCCTACCACGGCGATCTGGGCGTCTCCTCCGGAGTGCCGCAGAACGTCTACCAGCTGGAGAAGAAGGGCCTCAAGCAGTACAAGACCAAGGGCCGCCCGCTGGCCCAGATGATGCTGCCCGGCGAGACCATGAAGCTGCCCGACGGCGACGGCAGCATCCAGTTCACCGGCGTCAAGAGCTGGGCCAGCTTCACGATCTCCCACCAGCCGGGCAACGGCCTCGCGCTGACCGGCGCGGTCGCCGCCCTGCTGGGCCTGGCCGGCTCGCTGTTCATCCAGCGGCGCCGGGTGTGGGTGCGGGCCGAACAGGCCGCGGACGGCACGACGGTCGTCGAGCTGGCCGGCCTCGGCCGCAGCGAGTCCGCCCGGCTGCCCGAAGAGCTCGCCGAACTCGCGGCGGCACTGGAACCCGACGCCCCGCTCGCCCCGGACGCCGCCCCCGGCAGCGATCCGGACCCCGGCAGCGATGCGGGCTCCGGCACCGGAACCGACACCTCCTCCCCAGACCCCGCGGAGCCCACTGACTCTGACGGTCCTGCTGACCCCTCCGAAGGAGCGCGCGCGTGAACCTCGCTGCCGCAGCCAACGAGACAATGGCGCACAACAGCAACCTGCTGGTCTATTCGGCGATGGCGATCTACACGCTCGCCTTCCTCGCGCACATGGCCGAGTGGGTGTTCGGCAGCCGCAGCAAGGTCGGCCGCACCGCCGCCGCCCTGACCGCACCGGCCGCGGCGCCCGCCGCCCCGGCCGCCCGGGCGGCGCAGCAGCGCGGCGGCACGGCCGTACTGGAGCGGCCCAAGGTCATCACCAAGGCCGTCGCCGGCAGCCGCGACGTCCCCGACGGCCCCGGCGCCGCCGGCGGCACGGAGAAGGGCGACCTCTACGGACGGATCGCCGTCTCGCTGACCGTCCTGGCCTGGGCCCTGCACGTGGGCGGCGTCGTCACCCGCGCCCTGTCCGTGGAGCGCGCCCCCTGGGGCAACATGTACGAGTTCTCCACGACCTTCGCCGCGGTCGCGGTCGGCCTCTACCTGCTGCTGCTCGCGCTGAAGAAGAACGTCCGCTGGATCGGCCTGCCCCTGGTCACCACCGTCCTGCTCGACCTGGGACTCGCCGTCTCGGTCCTCTACACCGCCAGCGACCAGCTCGTCCCGGCCCTGCACTCGTACTGGCTGTGGATCCACGTCAGCTGCGCGATCATCTCGGGTGCGGCGCTCTACCTGGGCGCCGTCGCCACCCTGCTGTTCCTCTTCCGGGACCGCTACGAGACCAAGCTCGCCGACCCGGACGGCAAGCAGCCCGGTGCCTTCGCCACGTCCGTCCTGGAGCGGCTGCCCGCGGCCGCCTCGCTGGACAAGTTCGCCTACCGCATCAACGCCACCGTCTTCCCGCTGTGGACGTTCACGATCATCGCGGGCGCCATCTGGGCCGAGGCCGCCTGGGGCCGCTACTGGGGCTGGGACCCCAAGGAGGTCTGGTCCTTCATCACCTGGGTCGCCTACGCCTGCTACCTGCACGCCCGCGCCACCGCAGGCTGGAAGGGCCGCAAGGCCGCCTGGCTGGGCCTGATCGCCTTCGTCTGCTACCTGTTCAACTACTACGGCGTGAACATCTTCGTGACGGGTCTGCACTCCTACGCGGGAGTCTGATCCGCGGCCGCACCCAGACCCGGCGTCCCCTCGGGCGCCGGGTACGGGCGCTCCTCGGGCAACAGCGCGGCGGCCGCCGCCGTGTCCCCCGAGCGCACCCGCGCATGGACCTCGTGGGCGAGCGCCGTGACATCCGTGATCGCCACCGTCCACTCGTCCGCGTACCGCCGCGACGCCTCCCCGGCCAGCCCCAGCTGCAGCGAACGGTACGGCAGCGGCCGCAGCCGCAGATCACGCTCCGGATCCCACTGCACCCGTGCCGGTGCGCCCTTCAACCGCTGCCTGAAGTCGTCGCGGTCGGCGTGCTCGCCGGGGTCGTAGTGCGACAGACAGGCGTGGCGCAGCGCCCAGTCGAAGCCCGCCCGGTCGATCTCGACGGCCAGCACGGTCTCCTGGTCGGCCTTGGCGCCCCATCCGCAGCGGTACATCATCCACAGGAACGACGGCTTGATCCACGTCATCCGCTCCCGCTTCCACGCCGCGGGAAACCGGCCGTCGCGCGCGGCCGGCAGGCCGAGGGCCGTGGGGGTCCCCCCTGCTCCTTCAGAGCTTGGGGGAGTAGGCCTGATAGACGGTGACGGTCCGTTCGGTGTACCGGGCGCGGATACGGCGGTACGGCTCGCCGTGCGGCGAGCCCGGGTGGTGCGGTGCGGTGGAGTGCGGGGAGACCCGTACGGGGACGTCGGAACCGGTGCTGCTCATGGCGGGCCATCCTGGCGGACGCCCGGCGCCGCGGCCACCGAATTCCCGGACCCGCCGGGCCGGGCGCTCACCCGCCGCCGATGTCCTCACGCCACAGCGCCGGCCGCGCCTCGATGAAGTCGCGCATCATCCGCGCGCACTCGGGGTCGTCCAGCAGGACGATCCGCACACCGTGCCGGGCGAGCCAGTCATGCCCGCCGTGGAACGTCCGGGCCTCGCCGATCACCACGCGCGAGATCCCGAACTGGCGGACCAGGCCGCTGCAGTACCAGCAGGGGGAGAGGGTGGTGACCATCGTCGTACCGCGGTAGCCGCGCTGGCGGCCGGCCGCGCGGAAAGCCGCCGTCTCCGCGTGCAGCGAGGGATCACCGTCCTGGACCCGGCGGTTGCGGCCGCGGCCCAACAGCACGCCGTCCGGCCCGTACAGCGCCGCGCCGATCGGGATACCGCCCTCGGCCAGCCCGGCGCGCGCCTCCTCCAGCGCCGTCGCCAGCATGGCGCGGGCCTGTTCCTGCAGATGGTCGGGGTGCCCGGACGGGTCGCTGTGGCCGTCGACGCCGCCGCGCAGCCGGAACTCGTCGCGGTCCTGACCCCAGTCCTGCGTGCGGTCCATGAGATCACCGTACGCCGCGCCGGACCGCCGTGGCGGCACCGAACGCCCCGACCCGTACCGACCCTCGGCCGGACGCCTCAAGCCCTCGGCCGGTGGCCGCTAGCCCTTGGCCGGCGGGGTGTCCTCGGGGCCCTCCGCCGCCTCGCCGCTCTTGCGCCGCAGTTCCTCCTCGCGGCGGCGCAGATCGGCCTCCCAGTCCTTGAGCAGGGCCTCGTCCTTGTTGTTCTCGTCTTTGAGGGACCTGAGGAACTCGGGGTTGTCGTCCGGGGCGACGAACTTCGTGCGGTGGTTGCGGTGCCACTCGGAGGGGGTGCTGCCGCCGCCCGTCGCCGGCTGCCGCTGCTTGCCCGCCACCAGCCACGCGATCGGCCCGATCAGCACCTCGCCGAAGAGCAGGATGATGATCACCCAGACCACCTTGGGCAGCCCGCGCACCTGCGATTCGGGGGTGTTGAGGCAGTCGATGAACGCGTAGATCCACAGCGCCAGCACCAGTAGGAACGGCAGATACCTGAGCATTGCGGAACGAGCCCCCTGCGCGCGACGGCGGGCCCTCGACGGGGCCCGGTGACCCGCCCAGGGTAGTGCGTACCCGATACTGGAACGCATGGCTTACGACGATCTCCGCTCGTTCCTGCGCGCACTTGAACGCGAAGGCGACCTCAAGCGCATCAAGGCCGAGGTCGACCCGTATCTGGAAGTCGGCGAGATCGTGGACCGGGTGCAGAAGTCCGGTGGCCCGGCGCTGCTCTTCGAGAACGTCAAGGGCTCGGCGATGCCGCTCGCCATGAACGTCTACGGCACCGACCGCCGGCTGCTGAAGGCGCTGGGCCTGAAGGCGTACGAGGACATCAGCGGCAAGATCGCCGGCCTGCTCAAGCCGGAACTGCCGCAGGGCTTCGTCGGCGTGCGCGAGGCGTTCGGCAAGCTCGCGGGCATGACGCACGTCCCGCCGAAGAAGGTCAAGGGTGAGAGTGCCCCGGTGCAGGAGGTCGTGCTCACCGGCGACGACGTCGACCTCGACCGGCTGCCCGCCCTGTTCACCTGGCCCAAGGACGGCGGCTCCTTCTTCAATCTGGGGCTGACGCACACCAAGCACCCGGAGACCGGCGTACGCAACCTCGGCCTCTACCGGCTGCAGCGCCACGACAAGCGCACCATCGGCATGCACTGGCAGATCCACAAGGACAGCCGCAACCACTACCAGGTCGCGGCCAAGCGCGGTGAGAAGCTGCCCGTCGCCATCGCCTTCGGCTGCCCCCCGGCCGTCACCTACGCCTCCACCGCCCCGCTCCCCGGCGACATCGACGAGTACCTCTTCGCCGGCTTCCTCCAGGGCAAGCGGATCGAGATGGTCGACTGCAAGACCGTCCCGCTGCAGGTGCCGGCCCACGCCGAGGTCGTCATCGAGGGCTGGCTGGAGCCCGGCGAGATGCTCCCGGAGGGCCCGTTCGGCGACCACACCGGCTTCTACACGCCGCAGGAGCCCTTCCCGGCGCTGACCATCGACTGCGTGACGATGCGCAGGCGGCCGCTGCTCCAGTCGATCGTCGTCGGCCGGCCGCCCACGGAGGACGGCCCGCTGGGCCGCGCCACCGAGCGCTTCTTCCTGCCCCTGCTCAAGATCATCGTCCCGGACATCGTGGACTACCACCTCCCCGAGTCCGGCGGCTTCCACAACTGCGCGATCGTCTCGATCGACAAGAAGTACCCCAAGCACGCGCAGAAGGTCATGCACGCCATCTGGGGCGCGCACATGATGTCGCTGACCAAGCTGATCGTGGTCGTGGACGCGGACTGCGATGTCCACGACCTCCACGAGGTCTCCTGGCGCGCCCTGGGCAACACCGACTACGCCCGCGACCTGACCGTCGTCGAAGGCCCCGTCGACCACCTCGACCACGCCTCCTACCAGCAGTTCTGGGGCGGCAAGGCAGGCATCGACGCCACGAAGAAGTGGCCCGAGGAGGGCTACACCAGGGACGACGGCTGGCCGGACATGGTCGAGTCCGACCCGTCGACGGCGGCCCTGGTCGACCGCCGCTGGAAGGAGTACGGCCTGTGAGCGCCTCCGCCGCCGCGGTACCGCAGCCGGGCAGGACCAAGGCGTTCCTGCGCCTGGTCGTCATCGAGCACTCCGTCTTCGCGCTCCCCTTCGCCTACATCGCGGCGTTCACCGCCATGTACCAGCTCGACAAGCGCATCCACTGGGTCCCGCTGCTGCTGGTGACCGTCGCGATGGTGGGTCTGCGCACCTTCGCGATGGCCGTCAACCGCATCATCGACCGCGAGATCGACGCCCGTAACCCGCGCACGGCCGGGCGCGAACTCGTCACCGGCGCGGTCTCGGTCAAGTCCGCCTGGACCGGCGCGCTGGTCGCCGTCGTCGTCTTCCTGGGCGCGGCGGCCCTGCTCAACCCGCTGTGCCTGGCGCTGGCCCCGGTCGCCGTGGTCCCGATGGTGGTCTATCCGTACGGCAAGCGGTTCACGAACTTCCCGCATGCGATCCTCGGCCTGGCCCAGGCGATGGCCCCGGTCGGCGCGTGGATCGCGATCACCGGCGAGTGGTCCTGGGAGGCGGTGGTCCTCGGCCTCGCGGTCGGCGTCTGGATCGGCGGCTTCGACCTGATCTACGCCTGCCAGGACGTCGAGGCGGACCGCGCCCACGGCGTGATGTCCGTACCGGCCCGCTTCGGTGTGCCGGGCGCGCTGTGGGGCGCGCGCTGGTGCCACGTCGTGACGACCGCGCTGCTGGTCTGCTACGCCCTCGTCATCGGCGCCGGTGTCTTCTTCTGGCTCGGGATGGTGATCGTCGTCGCGGCCTTCTGCTACGAGCACGCGATCGTCCGCCCGCACGACACCTCCCGGCTTAACCGGGCCTTCTTCCAGGTCAACAGCTTCATCGGCATCGCGCTGTTCGTCTGCGCGCTGCTGGATCTGGTGGTGCGCGGGCTGTCGGTCTGACGTGGTGTCGGGCTGACGCGGTGCCGGGTCGATGCGGTGTCGGGCCGGCGTCCGGGTCGTTCGGGGGTGTCAGCCCTTGCTGACCGGCCAGGCGATCAGGCGCGGGTAGGTCCACAGTTCGCCGCGGGTGGCTTTGACCGTGGCGATGATGGCGCAGACCATGCCCGATATGCCGTAGGCGGCCATGATGCCGATCACGGTCAGCAGCGGCACCGCGAGTCCGGAGCTGTTGCGCTGGGCTTCGGTGTGGGCGGCCGCCGCGAAGATGAAGGCGCTGGCGAAGTAGAGGATCACGCCGAGAGCCGCCATGACGGCCTGGGTGATGCCGAAGTTCAGCGCCTGGGTGGCGTGGTGGCGGACGTAGGGGTCGTGCTTGTGGCGCTCGTTGCCGCGGATGGACATCGGGAAGATCCAGCCGACGAAGGCGCCCAGGCCGCAGCACACCATGGAGCCGGCCGTGACGGTCAGCAGCGCGCCCAGATGGGACCACATCGCGGGGCTCGTGGAGGGGCTGGGCGGGGGCTGGGTGCCGTAGCCGGGAGTCGGGCCGTAGGCCGGGCCGGGGGTCTGGTAGCCGGGACCCGGCTGCTGGTACCCGGGGGCGCCGGGGTAGCCGTAACCACCCTCGGGCGCCGCGCCGTTCGGCCAGGGGGACTGCGGCGTCCCGTACGGCTGCTGGGGACCGCCGCCGTGCGGTCCGTAACCCGGCTGGTGGTAGTCGGACATGTCTGCTCACCCCGTGTGTGCTGCGTGTTTCGCCCGCGCGGTGCGTGGTGTCGTGTAACGCCTCGGCGGCTCCCGTTCGTTCCGAGGCTACGGGACCGGTCCGACAGCGGCTCCGGCGGTGGTGGCGCGGGCGCGCTCCCGGAAGGCGAAGGCCGCCAGCACCCCGCCGATCAGGCCGAAGAGATGGCCCTGCCAGCTGATGCCGCTGTCGGTCGGCAGCGCGCCCCACAGGATCGACCCGTACACCGCGCCGACGACCAGGCCGATGCCGATGTCGAGCGGTTTGCGCTCGATGAAGCCGCGCACCAGGAGGTAGCCGAAGAGGCCGAAGACGACGCCGGAGGCGCCCGCGGTGTTGCTGTACGGGGCGGCCGTGAACCAGACGCCCAGTCCGCTGGTGAGGATGATCAGCGCGACGACGGCGAGGAAGCGCCGCACCCCGCTGCGCAGTGCGGCGATGAAGCCCAGCAGCAGCAACGGCAGGGTATTGGCCGCCAGATGGCCGAAGCCGAAGTGCAGGAAGGCCGCGGGCACCACGTCGACCAGCTCGGCGGGCTCGCGCGGCTGTATGCCGAAGGTGTCCAGCGCGCCCGCGGTGACGAAGTCGACGCCCTCCAGCAGCCACAGCAGCGCGACCCAGCCCAGCATCAGGCAGATCGCCGGCTTGGCTCGTGCGGTCATCCCCGGCCCTCCCTTCTCCTCCCCCGGCGGGTGGCCCCGCGGGCGGCCTCCCCGGCCGGCCCCGGGCGGGTCCGCGCGCGAGGGGCGCACAGGTAACAACGGCCGTGACGGGGTCTGTGGTTCCGCCGGATAGGCTCGATGCGTGGAGCCGCCGCACAACGACACCAGCAGGCAGGACCCCGGGCGACGCCGTCCGTGGGTCGTGGGGATCTCCGGCGCGTCCGGGACGCCGTATGCGGCTTCCGTGCTGCGCGGGCTGCTCGCCGCGGGGGAGGCGGTGGACCTGGTCGTCAGCCGGGCGTCGCGGCTGACGCTGCTGGATGAGACCGGGATTGCGTTCCGGGATGCCCATTGGCGCGCTGACCTGCGGGAATGGCTGGCGCGCGGGGCGGACGGCAAACCGGCGACGTTTCCGGTGACGGAGGCGGACCTGGCGGATGTGCGCTACTGGGCGGCCGGGGACCTGGCGGCCGGGCCGTCGTCGGGTTCGTATCCGGTGAAGGGGATGCTGATCGTCCCGGCGAGCACGGCGTGTGTGGCCGGTGTGGCGCTCGGGCTGTCGAAGGATCTGCTGCAGCGGGTGGCGAGCGTGACGCTCAAGGAGCGGCGGCGGCTGGTGGTGGCGGTGCGGGAGACCCCGCTGAACGGGCCGACGCTGAAGCATCTGGTGACGCTGGACGAGGCGGGCGCCGTGGTGCTGCCCGCCTCGCCGGCGTTCTACGCGGGAGCGACGCACATCCAGGATCTGGTGGACTTCGTCGCGGGCCGGGTGCTCGACGCGGCGGAGGTGCCGCACGGGTTGTACCGGCGTTGGGAGGGGGAGCTTCGGGGTGGCTCCAAGGAAGAGGAGGAGGCCCCGGACGCTCCTTAGTCAGCGCCTGAGTCGGCGCTTCTTCGGTCGGTCAGCTCTTCTTCGCCGCGGCGGCGCGGCCGAAGCGGCGCCGGGCCCGCGGCTCCGCGGGCTTGTGGGCACGTGAACGATTGGCCTGGTCCTGCAGCTCGCGCATGCGGGCGTAGGCCATCTCGATCGAGTACACGGTGACAGCTCCTGTGGGATCGTCTTTGATCGTTTGGAAGATTCGCAGGGTCTAGGCCCTGTGTACCTTAGATTCTACATGTAGAACTCGAAAATGCGTAAAGATTGGAAGGCTTGAGGGCATGGACGCGGTGGATAGGCAGCTCATCCAGGCACTTCGCGAGAACGGCCGGGCCTCGTACGCGGAGCTCGGCCGCCTCGTCGGCCTCTCCGGACCCAGCGTCACGGACCGGATCAACCGCCTCGAAGCGGCCGGTGTGATCACCGGCTACCGGGCGACGGTCGACGCCGCCTCGCTCGGCCTCGGCGTCACCGCGCTGGTCGGCATCTCGCTGTCGGACGCCGCCGACCATGAGGACGTCGCCCGCCGGCTGCGCGACCTCGCCGAGATCGAGGACTGCTGGTTCATCGCCGGCGACGACTCGTACATGCTCAAGGTGCGGGTGGGCGATGTGGACGGCCTGGAGCGCACCATCCGGCGACTGTCCGGCACCAAGGGCGTCTCCCGTACGCGCACCACGATCGTGCTCTCCACCAAGTGGGAGAACCGCGTCGGCGAGCTGCCCGAAGAGGTCGAGTAGGCCACCGGGTCCAGGCGGGACACGGCAGGGCGGACGGGTGCACCAAGGGGGCCCCGTCCGCTGTCATTACGGGGGAGTACGCTCAACGAAGCCCGTTTCCTGCACAGAAGCGGCACAGAATACGGCAGAGACTGGGAGGCGACCGGATGGCTGCGTCGATGGATGCTGGCCTCAAGCGCGAGCTGGAGGCGAAGGTCCACGCCGGGGAGCGGCTGACCCGCGAGGACGGAATCGCCCTGTACGAGTCCGACGACCTGGCGTGGCTGGGCGGCCTGGCGCACGAGGTGCGCACGCGCAAGAACGGCGACGTCGTCCACTTCAACGTCAACCGCCACCTCAACATGACCAACGTGTGCACCGCGTCGTGCGCCTACTGCTCCTTCCAGCGCAAGCCGGGCGAGAAGGACGCGTACACGATGCGCATCGAGGAGGCCGTCCGCCTCGCCAAGGCGATGGAGAACGACAACCTCACCGAGCTGCACATCGTCAACGGGCTGCACCCCAATCTGCCGTGGCGGTACTACCCGCGGTCGCTGAGCGAGCTCAAGAAGGCCCTGCCGAACGTCTCGTTGAAGGCCTTCACCGCCACCGAGATCCACCACTTCGAGACCATCTCGGGCCTGTCCGCCTCCGAGATCCTCGACGAGCTGATCGACGCCGGTCTGGAGTCGCTCACCGGCGGCGGCGCGGAGATCTTCGACTGGGAGGTCCGGCAGCACATCGTCGACCACCGCACCCACTGGGAGGACTGGTCGCGCATCCACCGCCTCGCGCACGAGAAGGGCCTCAAGACCCCCTCGACCATGCTCTACGGGCACATCGAGGAGCCCCGCCACCGCGTCGACCACGTGCTGCGGCTGCGTGAACTCCAGGACGAGACCGGCGGCTTCCAGGTCTTCATCCCGCTGCGCTACCAGCACGACTTCGTGGACATGAAGGACGGCAAGGTCCGCAACCGCCTCCAGGCCCGTACGACGATGGCCACCGGCGCCGAGGCGCTGAAGGTCTTCGCGGTCTCCCGCCTGCTGTTCGACAACGTCCCGCACGTCAAGTGCTTCTGGGTGATGCACGGTCTGCAGACCACCCAGCTCGCCCTGCAGCACGGCGCCGACGACATGGACGGCTCGGTCGTCGAGTACAAGATCACGCACGACGCGGACAACTACGGCACGCCCAACAAGCTGACCCGTGAGGACCTGCTGGAGCTGATCCGCGACGCAGGCTTCCGCCCCGTCGAGCGCAACACCCGCTACGAGGCCATCCGCGAGTACCCGGGCCCGGACCCCGAGCGCCGCGAATCGCCGCAGCCGATGCGCGTCTGAGCTGGTCGGAGCCGATTGTCGGAGGGCGGGTTTAGGGTCCGGGGTATGAGCGTGCGTTTCGACCCGGATCCTCCCGTCACCCCCGAACTCCGCGACGGGATCTGCGCGTTGTGGGCGGAGGTCTCCAACGCCGACGGCGCTGTCGGCTTCGTCCCGCCGGTGACGACGCAGGATGTCCGGCCCGAGCTGCTCAAGCATCTGACGGCCATGGCCGAGGGCCGGGCGCGCCTGCTGGTCGGGCGGGACGCGGACGACCGGGTCGTGGCGACGGCGTTCCTCACCCTCAACACGCACCGCCTGATGCGGCACTGGCTGTGGGTCTACACCGTCATGGTCCACCCCTCCCTCCAGGGCCGCGGCGCGGGCCGCCGGCTGATGGCCGCCGTCGCCGAGGCCGCCCGCGGCATCGACGGCATATCCGGCATCCGGCTCACCTGCCGCGGCGGCACGGGCCTGAGCCGCTTCTACGGGGCCTGCGGCTACAAGGAGGTCGGCCGGGTCCCCGGCGCCATCAAGGTCGCCGACGACGACTTCCGCGACGACGTCACGATGTGGCTGGAGCTGGGCTGAGCCGGGCGCCGGGGCGGTCCGAGGCGGGGCGATCCGTGGCGGGGCGGCCCGCGACGGGGGCCCGGAAGATCGTCGGCGGCGCTGTGCTTGACTGGAAGAAGAACCTTTCGGTTGCCGTTGAGAAGAAGGTCCCGTCCGTGAGTAGCCACAAGTTCGCCACGCTCCGCTACACCGCCCTTCGCATCGGCCTGTTCGTCGCCTGCTTCGCGGTGGTGTGGGCGCTGGCCTACTTCCACGTCATCCCGCTCGCCGTGGGCGCGTCCAACACCGTGTGGATGCTGCTGCTCGCCATCGTGATCTCCGCGCCCCTCAGCTTCGTGCTGCTGCGCAAGCAGCGGGATGCGATGTCCGAGCAGATCGTCGCCAAGGTCGACCGGCAGCGCGAGCGGCTCGCGGCCAACGCCGGCCAGGAGGACGGCCTGCTCTAGCGGCCGCCCCACGCAGCACGAACCACGCAGCACGAACCAGTACGGACCAGGTAGTGCAGACCTTCCGCGTGGTACAGACCTTTCTGTAAGACGCCTCACAGTCGGCGGGCACCCCGCCGGCGCAGTACCCGACACCTTTCAGGCGCCCGTCGCCGTGGGCATCGCTCCACGGCCGGGCGCCTGCCGCGTTGTTGACCGGATCCGGCGGCTGCCGTGCTCGTCGGCGGGCGGCTTCGCCGTCCCCGCGTCCGCGGTGTCCCCGCCCGCCACCCCGGTCGGATCTCAAAGATTTTCTTTGGGTCCCTCAAAGTTCAAGTGTTAACGTACTTGCCATGAAGACCGCAGCCGCGCCCCCGTCACCCATGAGCGTTCCGCTCGTGGCGCGCCTGCACGTCGATCTTTGCCGCTGTATGTCCGCGGCCTGTTGCCGCCGCTGACCGACCTCGTCCAGCGGCCGGAGATCCTGTCTGAAGCACGGACCTCCTGGCGCTCTTTTCTGCCGTTTCCCCACGTCTTACCTGTCCCCGGAGTGTGTCCGTTGTCCACGTCTGCCGAGACCTCCCAGTCCGCACAGACCCCCAAGGCCCCCAAGGCCTCCCGAATACCCAAGGTCCCGTTCTGGGCCCAGATCCTCGCCGGCCTCGCCCTGGGCGTGCTGCTCGGCGGGATAGCCAAGAGCGGTGACATCGGCTGGCTCACCTCCACGCTGGCGCACATCGGCGACCTCTTCGTCCAGCTGCTGAAGCTGGCCGTCGCCCCGCTGGTCTTCTTCGCGATCCTGGTGTCGATCACCAACCTGCGGCAGGTCAACAACGCCGCCCGGCTCGCCTCCCGCACCCTGCTGTGGTTCATGGCCACCTCGCTGATCGCCGTCGCGATCGGCCTGGCGATCGGCCTGCTCACCCACCCCGGCGCGGGCACCGGCCTGACCCCCAAGGACGGCAAGCTCCCCGAGCACGCCGGCTCCTGGATCGACTTCCTGACCGGCATCGTCCCCACCGACATCATCACGCCGTTCACCGAGCTCAACGTCCTGCAGATCGTCTTCATGGCGGCCGTCGCCGGTATCGCGGCGCTGCAGCTCGGCGAGAAGGCCGAGCCGGTCCTCAAGGTCAGCCGCTCGGTCCTGGAGCTGCTCCAGAAGGCCCTGTGGTGGGTCATCCGGCTCGCCCCGCTCGGCACCGTCGGCCTCATCGGCAACGCCATCGCGACGTACGGCTGGAACCTGATCGGCAAGTACGCGACCTTCACCGTCGACATCTACGTCGGCTGCGCCCTGGTGCTCTTCGGTGTCTACCCGCTGCTGCTGTCGACCGTCGCCAAGGTCAACCCGCTGCAGTTCTTCCGCGGCGCCTGGCCCGCCATCCAGCTGGCCTTCGTCTCCCGCTCGTCGGTCGGCACCATGCCGGTCACCCAGAAGGTCACCGAGCGCCTCGGTGTGCCGCGTGAGTACGCCTCCTTCGCGGTGCCGTTCGGCTCGACGACCAAGATGGACGGCTGCGCCTCGATCTACCCGGCGATCGCCGCGATCTTCATCGCGCAGATCTTCGACATCCCCCTCGGCATCGGCGACTACCTCCTGATCGCGTTCGTCTCGGTCATCGGTTCCGCCGCCACCGCGGGCCTGACCGGCGCCACGGTCATGCTGACCCTGACCCTCTCCACCCTGGGCCTGCCCCTGGAGGGCGTCGGCCTGCTGATGGCCATCGACCCGATCCTGGACATGATGCGCACGGCGACCAACGTCGCCGGCCAGGCGCTGGTCCCGATCCTGGTCGCCGCCAAGGAGAAGATCCTGGACCGCGAGGCGTACGCGGCCGCCACCAGCATCCGCATCGGCGACGGCGACAGCGGCGCGACCGCGGCCACCGAGACGGAGCCCACGGCCGTCCCCGTCGCGGCCGCCGCGAGCTGACACCCCCTCGCACGCCGAACGGCGCCCCCGCAGCCAGTGCACACCGGCTGCGGGGGCGCCGTTCGTATGGCCGGGCGCCGGGCGCCGGGCGTGGGGCGTAGGGGGCAGGACGGGTCAGCGGGCCGCCGTGGTGTGCGCCAGGATCGCGTCGGCCAGCGGGCCGTGTACGGCGGGCGGCAGCGCGTGCCCCATCCCCGGGATCTCGACCACGTACGCGCCGTTGACGCACTGCGCGAGGTGCTGGGGGTGCGGCAGTGGGAAGACCGGTTCGGCGGGCGCGGAGACCACGAGGACCGGTACGCGGTTGCCGGCGAGTTGTTCCGTACGGAGCATCCCGGAGTCGTCCGCGCGGGCGTGTGCGGTACTCACCCCGTGGTGCCCCGTGTGGGCGATGACACCCTCTTCCAGGGAGCGGAAGAAGTCCGCGTCGAAGGGGAGTTGGTCACCGGCGAGTACCCGCCAGTGTTCGAGCCGGCGCCGCAGCTCCGCCTCCGGGCTGTGATCCTCCACCGGGCGGGCCCACAACTCCAGGACCTCGGGCGCGATACCAGGGAGTTCGCCGACCGGGACGGTGCCGCCGTCGGGGCGGGTGTAGGGGGTGGTGCTGAGGGCACAGGTGCCGAAGAGAGTGGCGCTGAGTACTCGGTCGGGGTGGTCGGCGAGCAGCATCTGGGCCAGCATGCCGCCCAATGACATGCCGACGATGTGTGCCCGCGCGATGCCCAGCCCGTCCAGGACCGCGATCGCGTCAGCGGCGAGGTCCGCGATCCGGTAGGGCCGCTCCTCGAACGGCCGGCTGGAGCGGCCGGTGTCGCGGTGGTCGTAACGGATGACCCGGTGGTGCGCGGCCAGCGCGTCGACCAGCGGATCCGGCCAGCCGACGCCGGTGGCCTGGGCGCCCATGATCAGCAGCAACGGGGGAGCGTCGGCGGCGCCGCGCTGCTCGGTCCACAGCCGGATGCCGGGGGCGGCGTCGATGAACTGCTGCACGGTCTGTCCTCCACAGGAGAGGTAGGGGCACATGGCCATCCACAACATGACGAGACGTATCGTCTCGTTGCGGCGGAGATTCTGTCAAGAAACCAGGGGCGGGAGGCGAAGATCGTAAAATTACTCGTCAGTAACGGGGTGGGATGGAGGGACTTCCAGGGGTGGGAGCTGTGAAGAGCAAGCGGGTGCCACGGGCGATCCGGGAGCAGCAGATGCTCGACGCCGCGGTGCTGACGTTCGCGCGGCGCGGTTACCGGACTGCTTCGATGGACGAGATCGCAGAGATGGCCGGAGTCTCCAAGCCGCTGGTCTATCTCTACCTGAATTCGAAGGAAGAGCTGTTCAGCGCGGTGATCCGGCGGGAGGCCGCGGCGCTGGTGGCGGCCGTGACCGCGGCCGTCGAGCCGGCGGCGACGGCCGACCGCCAACTGTGGAGCGGCCTGCAGGGCTTCTTCGCGCACACCGCCGAGAACCCGGACGGCTGGGCCGTACTGCACCACCAGGCCCGGACGCACGGCGAGCCGTTCGCCCGCGAAGTCGCCGCGCTGCGGGCGGACATCGTCGCCTTCGTCACGGAGGTCATCGGTATGGCCGCCAAGGAGGCGGGCTGCGTCGGCGAACTGGCCGACCGCGAGGTGGCGGGCCTGGCGCACGCCCTGGTGGGCGCGGCCGAGTCGCTCGCCGAATGGGCCAACGTCCGTACGGACGAGGGGCCTTCGGGGGAGCGGGAGCATCCCACGGCGAAGGACGCCGCGGCCACGATGATGAATTTCGCCTGGGCGGGCCTCGGCCGCCTGATGGGCGGGCAGCGCTGGACGCCGGGCGGACTCGCCGGTCGCGAGGGCCACCCGGCGCCTATGGACGAGGGGGAGGACACCCTCTAGCGCCGATCGCCCCGCTGGCCGGTGGTGAACCGTCCGCCACCGGCCGGCGCGGCGGCCGCCCGCCGCCCGCCGCCCCGCTTCGCCGGGCGCTCGGACGCCTTCTCCTCCGGCCCCTCTTCCACCTCCGGCCCCTCTTCCACCTCCGGCTCCTCCGCCACCTCCGGCGGCTTGCGCCCGGCCCACCCGGCCGGAAGGACCAGGTCACGCCTCCTCAGGCCGGGCCGGAAGTCCCGGACTTTGCGCCCGGGGCATTGGCCGGCTGCCGCTCCTCGCGTAAATTTACCGCGAAGTAAGGTTACTGACGCGTCAGGAGTCGGGGGCAACTCTGCGACGCCGTCAGGCAGTTGGGTCGCGCCCGCCCTCCCCGGGGCGTCCGGCGCGCCCGTCACCGCACTCCGCACGAGAACCGAGGAGCCGCTCGTGTCCCACCAGGAAAGTGCACCCGCCGGAACGGCCGAGACCCCCCGACACGCTCCCGGAACCAACCCCCGGAACAACCCGGGAAAGCCCCCCGTCCCCACCCCTGCCGAACCCCGGATAACCCTCCACAACGGCGAGGTCCGCGAGGTCTACGTACCCCCGCTCGCCCCGCCCGTGGACCGCGGCTCGCTCGGCGACCTGCCGTTCGCCAACGCCGCCGAGGCCCCCACCGACATCGCCCTCGCCCGCAAACAGCCCAGCGGCACCTGGCGCGACATCACCACCGCCGAATTCGCCGCCGAGGTGCACGCCGTGGCCAAGGGTCTGATCGCCTACGGCCTCCGCCCCGGCGACCGCCTGGCGATCATGGCCCGTACGACCTACGAGTGGACGCTGATCGACTTCGCCGCCTGGGCCGCCGGCCTGGTGACCGTCCCCCTCTACCCCACCTCCTCCGCCCACCAGGTGCAGTGGATCCTGCGCGACTCCGGCGCCCGCGCCTGCGTCGTCGAGGACGTCGAGGAGACCCGTCTGATCAGCGGCATCCGCACCGAACTCCCCGCCCTGGACCACCTGTGGCAGTTCAACACCGGCGCCGTCTCCCAGCTCGTCTCCGCGGGCCGCAACCTCCCGGACGAGGCGGTGGACGAGCGCCGCGCCGCCACCGGCCCGTACTCCCTGGCCACCCTCGTCTACACCTCGGGCACCACCGGCCGCCCCAAGGGCTGCGCCCTCACCCACGCCAACTTCTTCGCCGAGGTCGACAACGCCGTCGAACTCCTCCACCCCGTCTTCACGTCGGTGAGCGCGGAGCCCGCCTCCACCCTCCTCTTCCTGCCGCTCTCCCATGTCTTCGGCCGGATGGTCGCCGTCGGCTGCCTGCGCGCCCGCGTCCGCCTCGGCCACGCCCCCAGCATTCAGACCGACGACCTGCTGGCCGACCTGGCGGCCTTCCGGCCCACGTTCCTGCTCGCCATCCCCTACGTCCTGGAGAAGGTCTACAACACCGGCCGTGCCACCGCCGAGAAGATGGGACGCGCCTCCTCCTTCGACCGCGCGGCCCGCATCGCCCGCTCCTACGGCGAGGCCGTCGAAGCCAGAGAGCGCTCGGCTTCCGAAGGCCGGCTGAAGAGCCGAGGCGGAGCGAGGCGGAGCGGTGCGGGCTCCGGCCCCGGCGTCGCCCTCAAGGCCGCCCGCAAGCTCTACGACCCCCTGGTCTACCGCCGCATCCGCGCCGCCCTCGGCGGCAAGGTCCGCTACGTCATCTGCGGCGGCTCGCCCCTCGGCCACCGCCTGGCGGCCTTCTACGCCGGCGCCGGCATCGAGGTCTTCGAGGGCTACGGCCTGACCGAGACGACGGCCGCCTCGACCGTCACCCCGCCCCAGCGACCCCGCATCGGCACGGTCGGCCGGCCCCTGCCCGGCACGGCCGTACGCATCGCCGACGACGGCGAGATCCTGCTGTACGGCGGCCATGTCTTCGCCGGCTACTGGGACCCGGCCCTCGGCGCGGCCCGCCCCGCGACCGACCAGCAGGGCTGGCTGCCCACCGGGGACCTCGGCGCCCTGGACGCGGACGGCTATCTGACCATCACCGGCCGCAAGAAAGAGATCATCGTGACGACCGGTGGCAAGAACGTCGCCCCGGCGCCCCTGGAGGACCGCCTCCGCTCCCATCCCCTGATCGGCCAGTGCATGGTCATCGGCGACAACCGTCCGTACATCACCGCGTTGATCACGCTGGAGCCCGACGGCCTGGCCCACTGGCGCCAGATGCACAAGAAGCGGGATGTGCCGCTGGCGGCGCTGGTCCGCGACGAGCGGCTGCTCGCCGATCTCCAGCGCGCCGTCGACGACGCGAACGAACTGGTCTCCCGCGCCGAGTCCATCCGCCGCTTCGCCGTCCTCCCCGCGGATTTCACCCCGGAATCCGGGCATCTGACCCCTTCGCTCAAGCTCCGGCGCACCGCCGTGGCCCGCGATTTCGCCAAAGACATAGCGGCGCTTTACGAAACGAGGTGACAACGGAAGCGCATCTGCTCTGGAGCGAAAGCCCTCGGCGCGTCAAACTGGAACCCCGTGTCACCTCTGTGGGGGAGGTGGCACGGGGTCTCTTTGCCTGCCTCTTTTCCGGCCTCCGCACCCCGCTGCCGCTTTGCGGAGCGCTTCGATGAGCTTGCGCGCCGTGGCCGTGTTGCAGTTACCGAGCGCGACCAGCGCCGGCAGGTAGGTACCGGCGAGCGCCGGCAGCTCCACGCCGAGCGACGGCAGCGTGATCCCGTTGTCCTTGAGTGCGGCACGCAGCAGTTCGGTGCAGCTGTGCACGTCGAGCGATCGGGTTGTGCAGCGCAACTTGCGGACAATGGCGGTGAGTTATGCCTCCTCGTGAAGACCCCGATGGCTCGGCGAGCGTTCCGGCTTTCTACGGCGCCGAGTTGCGCTACAAGCGCGAGGCGGCGGGCCTGACGCTCGAACCGCTCGCGGAGGGCAGCTTCCGCGGCGTCTCGTTCCTGAGCCAGATCGAACGCGGTGAGCGGCGAATGCCGGAGGATCTGGCCCGGCACGTCGACGAGAGGCCGAAGACGGACGGGCAAATGCAGGAGGAGCAGCAACACCAGGACGAACGCCAGCCGTGCGCCTACGGAGGCCCCGTGCGCCCCGCGGATCTTGAAGACCGCGCCGAGTGGCGGACGTACCAGGGGTCGTGCGCGGTGAGGGGCCCGGGGCCTCTCGCGTCCGTTGGTGTCAGGCTCATGCCTCACGACCCACGCTATCCACGAGGCCTGTTGTAGACAGCGCACCACCTCGCCCCTACAGCACACCGCGGGCTCTACCTCGGCGGTAACGCCACCGCCGTCTGCATCTCGCAGGCGTTGCACCAGAACGCCCAGCCGTTGGCGTCGACGGAGCGCGATCCGCACGCCAGGCACGGGTCGCCCACGAAGCTCGCGGCGACCCACGCGCCGGCCGTCGCCGCCCGGCGACCGGCGGCCGCGCATTCGTCGGCGTAGCAGGGGATGCAGACCCCGCCCTGGCGGCCGGGCAGCTTCATCGAGCGTATGCCGCAGGTGGAGCACGGGAGTTTGCCGACGTACTGCGCGTCCAGGCCGACCGGCTTGCCGTTTCTGCTGAAGGCTGCCACGCCTCCGCCTCCTCTTACGCCAGTACGGTTCCGGTGCCGCCGCATCCGGAGCACTGCGTGATGACTTCGTCGCCGGTCGGCGTCTCCCAGACCACGGTGCCTCTGCCGCCGCAATCGGGGCAGGGCTTCTGCGGGGGCAAGTGCTCGCTCATTCTGCCCACGGTAGGCCGCCCCATGTACCGATGTGACCACTTTCCGTGATCGCTTCGATACGCGGGCGGGTTGGGGGCCGACTCGGGGGCGTCCGCGGGGTGTTGGGGGCTCGGGCGGGGCGGGATCGTCACCGGAGTGCTGAGTGCCTGAGTGCTGAGTGCTGGAGTGCCGGCGGGCCGGATGCCGGATGGCGGATGCCGGATGGCGGAGTGGCGGATGCCGGAGTCCCGGAGCGGCGGCGGTAATTGTGGTGCGTTCCGGTTGTTTGGCGTTTTGTGTTTCCCGGTGCGCAATGGGGTGGGCGGGAAAATGTCATGTAGCTGCCATTTGCGCGCCCCGGTGCGGAACCGGGGACGGCGGACAAAAGGCAGGAGCCCCGCTCGCCACCGGAGTGGCGGAGCGGGGCTCCTTAGGTACTACGTTGAAGCGACCTGGAAGAATTCCGGGCCGGGCAACTTAGACCGGCGTAACGTTCTCCGCCTGCGGACCCTTCGGGCCCTGCGTGACGTCGAAGTTCACCTGCTGGTTCTCCTCCAGGGAGCGGAAGCCAGAGGCGTTGATCGCCGAGTAGTGGACGAAGACATCCGGGCCGCCGCCGTCCTGGGCGATGAAGCCGAAGCCCTTTTCAGCGTTGAACCACTTGACGGTTCCGGTAGCCATAAGCCCTCCTTGGGCCAAAGGGTTGCCCTGCTCCAGAACCTGCAAACAAGTCTGAAAACTACAAAAGCCTGCGGGTCACATGCTCCGCAGGCTTTGTACTGCAAGGGAAACCAAACTGCAACTTGCGCTGAGCGTAGCATGGGGCCCTCGTGAGGCGGAAGAGCCAAAGATCACGTTTAACCGTCAGCACTCATGTCCGTACGCGGCCCCGCCTCGTCGGCCCTTGAGCGGCGGGTCTAGCCTCCGCATGTGGACAATTCAACCTTCGGAGACACTCCCGCAGGAGTCGATGGCGACCACCGTCGCAGCCGGCCGCGGGTGGGCCACATCCAGTTCCTGAACTGCCTGCCCCTTTACTGGGGCCTCGCCCGTACGGGCACCCTGCTCGATCTGGACCTGAGCAAGGACACGCCGGAGAAGCTCAGCGAGCAGCTGATCCGCGGGGAGCTGGACATCGCGCCGGTCACGCTCGTGGAATTCCTGCGTGCCGCCGACGATCTCGTCGCCTTCCCGGACCTCGCGGTCGGCTGCGACGGCCCGGTGATGTCCTGCGTGATCGTTTCGCAGAAGCCCCTGGAGGAGCTGGACGGCGCCCGGGTAGCCCTCGGTTCGACCTCGCGGACCTCCGTACGGCTGGCGCAGCTGCTGCTGGCCGAGAAGGTGGGGGTGCGGCCCGACTACTACACCTGCCCGCCCGACCTCGGCCTGATGATGCAGGAGGCGGACGCGGCGGTGCTGATCGGGGACGCCGCGCTGCGGGCCAATCTGCACGACGGGCCGCGGCTCGGCCTTGAGGTGCACGACCTCGGGCAGATGTGGAAGGACTGGACGGGCCTGCCGTTCGTCTTCGCCGTGTGGGCGGCCCGGCGCGACTATCTGGAGCGTGAGCCGACCATGGTGCAGCGGGTGCACGAGGCGTTTCTCGCCTCCCGCGACCTCTCGCTGGAGGAGGTCGCCAAGGTCGCCGAGCAGGCGGCCCGGTGGGAGACCTTCGACGAGCCGGTGCTGGAGCGCTACTTCACCACGCTGGACTTCCGCTTCGGGGCCGATCAGCTGCGGGGTGTGGCGGAGTTCGCCCGCCGGGTCGGGCCGACGACCGGGTTCCCGGCGGATGTGAAGGTGGAGCTGCTGGGAGGCGCCCGGTAGCCGGCACCCCGTAGCCCGGTCAGTCCGACGGTGTCGGGCCGCGCAGGAGCTTGCTGACGGCCTCCAGGCTCGCGTCCCGCATGCCCCGGATGTAGCCCTTGGCGTTGTGGCCGCCGTCCTGGATGACGTGCAGGTCGGCGGTGATCGGGCCCTTGGCGTACCGGCGGATGAAGCGCTCCAGGTTGGCCCGGCCGCCCTCCTTGGTTCCTATCTGGAACTGGAGGTGGACGGGCGGGGCGTCGGGGCGGCGGGCGAGGCGGGCGGCGAGCCGCTCGGGGTCGTTGGCCCGCTTCTCCTTCTCGTGGCCGCGCCACAGGGGGGAGTCCGGGCGGGTGTCCGGGCCGCTGGCGATCACCGCCCGGAAGCGGTCCGGGTGCTGCAGTACCTGCTTGAGGCCGGCGAAGCCGCCGGACGAGGAGCCCATGAACGCCCAGCCGTCGCGGCTGGGGAAGGTCCGGAAGGTGGCCCTGACCAGGTCGGGGACGTCGTCGGAGAGCCAGCTGCCCATCTTCGGCTGCCCCGGTATGTCGCTGCCGTCGTAGTAGTGGCGGCGGTCGGGGTTGAGGACCGGCATGACGACGACGAAGGGCTTGCTGCGGCCCAGCGCGGTCAGGTCGGTGAGGGTGCGCTGCAGGTTGAGGTCGGTGCGCATCCAGTAGTTCGTCGGGTAGCCGCGGCCGCCGGGCAGCGCGATCAGGACCGGGAACGCGCTGTGGCGGTAGCGCTCCTCGTAGTACTCCTTGGGCGCCCAGGCCCACACCTTCCCGGTGAAGCCGGACTTCTTCCCGTGGAGCGTCGTCACGCCGATCCTGGTGCCGTCGGCGAGGGTGTCGGCCGTACGGAACGGGGGCTGCGGGCCGGCCAGCGGACGGCCGAAGGACATCGGCTCGCCGGTGCCGGGGAAGACGTTGCCGTACTTGACGACGGGGAAGGCGCCGAGCCCCAGGGCCGTGATGACCGCGCCGATGAGGAGCGCCCGTTTCCTTGTGATGAGGAGCGCCCGTCTCCTTGCCTTGCGGATGTGCACGGGTTCGTTCTCTCCGGACGGTCACGCTGCCGCTGGGCAGGCCTGCCGCTGGAGGCAGGAAGGGCGAGTTACTCCCTGTTTGACGGGGAAAGTGGGGGAGCGGGTTCACGGGGCCGGGCATGACATGGGTCATAAGCTGGGTGCGCCGTACGGAGGGGGAGGCGCGATGGAGCCGCTGGCAGGGAACGATCCGCGGGTCCTGGGCGGATACCGGCTGCTGGGCCGGCTCGGCGCGGGCGGGATGGGCCGGGTCTACCTCGGGCGCAGCGCGGGCGGGCGGACGGTCGCCGTCAAGGTCGTGCATCCGCACTTCGCCGTCGACGACGAGTTCCGGGCCCGCTTCCGGCGGGAGATCGAGTCGGCGCGGCGGGTGGGCGGCGCCTGGACCGCGCCGGTGCTGGACGCCGACCCGGACGCCGAGGTCCCCTGGATCGCCACCGGTTATGTCGCCGGCCCCTCGCTCGCGCAGGCCGTCGCCGATGTCGGGCCACTGGCCGAGCGCTCCGTACGGGTCCTGGGCGCCGGGCTGGCCGAGGCGCTGGCCGCGGTGCATGCGCTCGGGCTGGTGCACCGGGACGTCAAGCCCTCCAATGTGCTGCTGACGCTGGACGGGCCGCTGCTGATCGACTTCGGTATCGCGCGGGCCACGGAGGGCACGGCCTCGCTCACCTCGACGGGGGTCTCGGTGGGGTCGCCCGGCTACATGGCGCCCGAGCAGATCCTCGGCAAGAAGGCCGGGGGTGCCGCCGACGTCTTCTCGCTCGGCGCGGTGCTGGCCTTCGCGGCGACCGGTGCCAGCCCGTTCCCGGGTGACTCCTCCGCCGCCCTGCTCTACAAGGTCGTCCACGAGGAGCCGGAGCTCGGCCCGCGGCTCACCGGTGAGCTGCGGGAGCTGGTGGCCTCCTGCCTCACGAAGAACCCCGCGGACCGCCCCGCCCCCGAGGCGCTGGCGGCCCGTCTCGCAGGGGAGGGCAGCGGCGGCGCGGCGGGACTGGTGCGGGCCGGCTGGCTGCCCGGCCCGCTGGTGGAGCGGGTCAGCCGGCAGGCGGTGGAGCTGCTGAACCTCGATGCGGGAGAGGGGGCCGGCGCGGACTCGGGGACGGGGACGGCGACCGGGGCGGGCGTGCCGGGTGCGGTGCCCGGAGGGGCGTTCGGGCCGCCGGATCCTTCGTACGGGGCGGCCGGCGGGGTCGCGTCCGGTGGCGTCACGTTCGGCGGATCGGGCGGGGCGGCGTCCGGTGGGGTGGCGTCGGGGCTGGTGCCCTTCGACGCGCAGGCCCAGGCCGAGGGCGCCTCGGGGATCTCCGCCCAGGTGCCCGCCCAGCCGCCCGGCCCTCCGCCGCGGCCCGCGTCCTGGCCGGCCGCCGGTCAGGCGGCGCCACCGGGTCCCGCCCACCCCCCAACCACCCCCGGTATCGCCGACCTGCCGACCGGGGCCGCGGGGCCCGCCGCGCCCAAGGAGCGGCGGATCGCGCTGACCGGTGCGGTGGCGGGCAGGGACCGCCCGCGGCGGGTGAGTTGCACGCTGGTGCTGTCGGTGGCCGGGGCGCTGGCCGCCGCGACGACGGCGGCGTTCGTCTTCCGCCTGCTGCCGGGGACGGGCTCCGACGCCGACGCCGGACCGCAGACCGGCGCCAAGCCGCCGGCCGACGGCTCGCCCACGGCCGGTCCGACCGACCCCGCGGACCCCCGAGGCGAACCCACCGTCGCCAAGCCGTTCCTCGGCACCTGGACCGGCAGCATCACCACGGCGCACGGGATCCCCAACGGCACGATGACCAGCACCATCGAGGCCGGCGGCAAGGGCGACTACGTCATCCACACGGTCTACGACGCGGTGCTGGTGCGCTGCGCGGCCAAGGCGAAGCTGGAGTCGGCCACCGCCGGCCGGCTGGTGCTCGTCGAGCGCCCGGACGGCAAGCAGGGGCCGGGCTGCACGGGCAACAAGTCCCGGGTGACGTACACCCTCGGCAAGGGGGGCGCCACGATCGCGTTCACCTCGGACGACGACGCGGGCGGCACGCCGAAGGCGACGCTGACCAAGCGCTGACCCGGTGCCAGGCCGAGTGCCGGGCCGAGTGCCCGGCCCAGTGCCGGGCCGAGCGACGAGGCCGCGCGGCCCGGCCGCCAGCGAGGCTGTCGGACCCCTGACGTACGCTGGTTCAGTCGTGATGCCCGCCTGCGAAAGGGACGCCCCGGTGACCGAGAACGCCGACCTCCAGTCCGTACTCGACCGCGCAGCACAGGGCGGCCGCATCACGCCGGAGGAAGCGCTCGACCTGTACCGCTCCGCGCCGCTGCACGCGCTGGGCCGCGCCGCCGACGCGATCCGCCGCCGCCGCTACGCCGGCACCGAGCACATCGCGACGTACATCATCGAACGCAACATCAACTACACCAACGTGTGCGTGACGGCCTGCAAGTTCTGCGCCTTCTACGCCCCGCCCAAGGACACCGCCAAGGGCTGGACCCGCGACCTCGACGACATCCTGCGCCGCTGCGCGGAGACCGTCGAACTGGGCGGCACCCAGATCATGTTCCAGGGCGGCCACCACCCGGACTACGGCGTCGAGTACTACGAGAAGCACTTCTCCGCCATCAAGAAGGCCTTCCCGCAGCTGGTCATCCACTCCCTCGGCGCGTCCGAGGTCGAGCACATGGCCCGGATCTCCAAGGTGTCGGTCGAGGAGGCCATCGAGCGCATCCACGCCGCGGGCCTGGACTCCTTCGCGGGCGCCGGTGCCGAACTCCTCCCGGCCCGCCCCCGCAAGGCCATCGCGCCGCTGAAGGAGTCCGGCGAGCGCTGGCTGGAGATCATGGAGACGGCCCACGGGCTGGGTGTGGAGTCGACGTCCACGATGCTGATGGGCACCGGCGAGACCAACGCCGAGCGGATCGAGCATCTGCGGATGATCCGCGACGTCCAGGACCGTACGGGCGGCTTCCGCGCCTTCATCCCGTACACCTACCAGCCGGAGAACAACCACCTCAAGGGCCAGACGCAGGCCACCCTCTTCGAGTACCTGCGCATGATCGCCATCGCCCGGATCTTCTTCGACAACATCGCGCACATCCAGGGCTCGTGGCTGACCACCGGCAAGGAGATCGGCCAGCTGTCGCTGCACTACGGCGCGGACGACCTCGGCTCGATCATGCTGGAGGAGAACGTGGTCTCCTCGGCCGGCGCCAAGCACCGCTCCAACCGCATGGAGATCATCGACCTGATCCGCAAGGCGGGCCGGGTCCCGGCGCAGCGCGCCACGACCTATGAGCACCTGGTCGTGCACGACGACCCGGCCAACGACCCGGTCGACGACAAGGTCGTCTCGCATCTGTCCTCGACGGCCATCGAGGGCGGCACGGCCCACCCGGAACTGAAGTTCGTCGAGGCGAACTGAGCCGCCGGTGCTGACACTTCACCGTGTGCGGGGGGTCCGGCTCGTGCACGACGGAGAGTTGGCCGAAGGGCATGCGGTCGTCGTGGACGGCGCCCGCCTCGCCGCCATCGGCCCGTACGAGGAGCTGCTGGCGGCCTACCCGGCGCGCATCCGCGAGTGGGACGGCGTACTGACCCCCGGCCGCTACGAACCGGACGGCGCCGCGCTGCTGGAGGCCGCCTACCACCCCGACCCGCGCGAGGCCGACGAGCTGGGCGGCGAGCCGATCACGGGCGAGGCGCTGGCGGCCCTCGCCATGACCGACGCCCGCTGGGGCGCCAGCGCCCGCCGCGGGCTGCAGCGCCTGCTGGCCGCCGGGACGACCGCGCTGACCGGTCCGTTCACCCGGCCCGCGGTCCGCACGGCCGTCAAGCGGTCCGGGCTCGCGGAGCTGCCGGGCCCCCGTACCCGCGCGCTGACCATCGGTGGCCCGGCCGACTTCGCGGTCTTCGCGGCGGACGGCAGCGCGCTGGCCACGGTCCTCGCCGGCCGCCTGGTCCACCGCCGCCGCTGATCGCGGCCCCGCCGCGGCCGGCTCCGTCAAGGCGCCGTCAACGCGCCCCCGCCGCACGTCAGGGCGGCGTCAACACAAGCGGAACGAGGCATTCTCGGCGGCATGATCGTTGTCGCGGGGACGGCCGGCGCCGGCCGCTCACGATGCGCTGCGCACCGCTGGACCGCCCGGATGTTCTGAGGGGGGCAAGCCGGCCGTCCCCGACCAGACCTCCGGCCCCGGGGCCCGCCGGGCCGTGCCCGGTGCGGGGCGCCGCCGGCGCACGGTGGACAATGGCCGGGTGACCCGAGCATCCCTGGACAAGCAGCCGCACGAAGTCGCCGCGATGTTCGACGACGTGGCGGCACGGTACGACCTCACCAACGACGTGCTCTCCCTGGGGCAGGCGCGGCTGTGGCGCAAGGAGGTGGACCGTGCGGTGGCCGCCCGGCCCGCCGAGCGGGTGCTCGACCTCGCGGCCGGCACCGGCACCTCCTCGCTGCCGTTCGCCCGCACCGGTGCGCACGTCGTGCCGTGCGACTTCTCCGTCGGCATGCTGAGGGAGGGCAAGAAGCGGCATCCGTGGCTGCCGTTCACCGCCGGTGACGGGACCCGGCTGCCGTTCGCGGACGATGTGTTCGACGCCGTGACCATCTCCTTCGGGCTGCGCAACATCCAGGACACCGATACCGCGCTGGCGGAGCTGTACCGGGTCACCAAGCCCGGCGGCCGGGTCGTGATCTGCGAGTTCAGCGAGCCGACCTGGGCGCCGTTCCGGACGGTCTACACCGAGTACCTGATGCGTGCGCTGCCGCCGGTCGCCCGCGCGGTCAGCAGCAACCCGGACGCCTACGTCTACCTCGCCGAGTCCATCCGCACCTGGCCCAACCAGCCCGAACTCGCCGCCAGGCTGCAGGGCGTGGGCTGGACCAAGGTCGCCTGGCGCAACCTGACGGGCGGGATCGTGGCGCTGCACCGGGGGACGAAGCCGACGGTCTGAGGCGGAGCCGGGGGCCGCGGCGCCCGGGCCCGGCGGGATTCGGCATCGCTCGGCATTGGTCGGCATCGCTCGGACTCGCGCGGACTTGCTCGGACTCGCTTGGGTAACTCCGCATCACCGGGCACGCACCGACGGGAACCATGCGTGGGGCAGTGATGTCCCTACGTTCGCCCGCGGTAGCTGTTCGCGCTGCCCCTTGATCTCCCCGGAGTCCGCTTTGTCGTCGTTCTGCCCGGACTGTGGTTCTGCCTCGCCACCCGAGGCACGCTTTTGCATGGGCTGCGGCCGGGAGCGGCAGGCCGCCGCGCCACCCGCCCCCGACGGGCCGCCGCCCCCGCCGCAGCCACCGGTCCCGGGGCAGCCGCCGGCCCCCGCCGCGCCGCCCGGCCCTCCCGCGTACGCCGCGCCCGCCCAGCCCTCGGCCGTGGGCGCCCTGCTCGCCCGCACGGTGCGGGGCGACTGGAAAGCGGCGGCCAAGGTCGCCGCCGGGCCGACGCTGCTGCCGCTGGTACTGGCCTCGGTGCTGGCGATGTTCCTCTCGGACGACGCGCACTCGGGCGGGCTCGGCTGGGGCGTACGGATGCGGATCGCGCTGGCGCTGCTGCTGCAGAGCGTCGGCGGCGGGGTCACCCTCGCCGGAGACGCCGGGGCGTCCCTGGGGTCGTTCGGCGAGGGGCTCTCGGGTGAGGCCACGCTGTCGCTGGTGCCGCTCGTGGTCACCCTGGCATGGGCGGGCCTGCTGGCGGCGGCCGCCCGCCGGTTCGCCGCCGCCCCTTCGGCCACCGCCGTCGGGGCGCCCATAGCGGGGCCGGCGGCAGACGCCCGGACCGCCGTGCTGGAGACCGTCCTGCGGGTGGCCGCGCTCTGCGGCGCCGGCACCTTCGCCCTGGGCCTGCTGGCCCAGCCCTCCTACAGCGGCGTCGAGTTGTCGTCCGCGCCGTTCCTCGCGCTGCTGTGGTCCTTCCTGCTGGCGGCCGCGGTGTGCGGCGCCGCGGTGGGGCGCGGTGAGGCGGGGGCCTGGCTCGCCGCCCGGCCCGCCTGGCGGATCGGCCTCGGGGCGCTGCGCACCGCGCTGCTCGCGCTGGTGGCCGTCGTCGCCCTGGCAGGCGTCGTCGCCGTCGTGGTGCTGCTGACCAACGCCAAGGACCTCGACGGCGGCGGGGTCGTCGCGGCGCTGGTGCTGCTGCCCAACATCGGTGCGCTGGCGCTCGCGATGGCCTGGGGCGCGCCGGTCAACGCCGAGTGGAACCTCCCCGCCATCCCGTTCCTGGACTCCGGCCGACAGTCGCTCGGCTATGGCGAGCTGAGCCATCTGGGCGGCGGCTGGGTGCTGTTCGGTGTGCTGGCCGGCGGTCTGGTCGGTGCGCTGCTGGTCGGCTTCCTGGTCGTACGGCGCAGCGCCGACCGCCGCGAGGCGCTGCTGTCCGCGGGCTTCTTCGTCGTCTCGCTGGTGCTGCTGGTGCTGGTCGCGGGCGCGAGCGTGAGCGCGACGTTCCGTGCCGGGAGCGGTGACGGATACGGCTACGGGGACGGCTACGGCAGCGGCTACGGCGGCGGGTACGGGAGCGGGTACGGCGGCCGCCTCGCCGGCGCGCACGGTGAACTCGCCGCGGGCGGCGCCGAGACGCTGCTGTTCGCGTTGCTGTGGACCTTCGGCGCGGTGCTGGTCGTGCCGTACCTGCTGCGGATGGTGGGGCGCGGCGCCGGGCCGGCCGCACCGGCCCCCGGCCCGTACGGTGCCGCCCCGGCAGCGCCGTACGGGGCCCCGGGTGCCGCCCCGGCCGCGCCCATGGCGGCCGCTCCGGCACAGGCCGTCCCGGGCGCCGCTCCGGCCGCTCCGGGCACTCCCCACCCCCCTGCGCCTGCCGCGCCCGCACCCTCGGCGCCTGCTCCCGCCCCGCCGACCCCCACCGCGCCCGATCTGCCGCTCGTGCAGTCCGGGCCGGACCCGGCGCCGGAGCCGCCCAGGCCCCGCCGCCGTGCGCTGAAGTGGCTGGCGCTGGCGCTGGCCGCGTTCCTGGTCGGCGGCGGGGCGACGGCCGGTGCGCTGTACTTCACCAAGCACCGCGGCGGCGACCACCAGAGCACCGACCACGGCGACGGCAAGAAGGCCGACAAGCCGGCCCCGGCCAAGAGCGCGCCGCCCGCGCAGGGCCCGTCCGCGACCCCGACCCCGGCGCCCGGCGCCACCGTGAGCGGAGAGCCGACCGGCACCCCTACGGACCAGGCCACCGCCGGACTGCCCGCCGGCTTCGTCCAGAAGTACGACCCCAACGGCTTCTCGGTCGCGGTGCGGAACGACTGGAAGCGGGATCCCAAGGGCACCCAGACCGACTACAAGGCTCCGGTCGGCAAGCAGTACCTGCGCATCGGCGTGATCGCCAACGCCCCGCAGTCCTCCTACGACAACTTCCTGACCATGGAGAAGGGCGCCCAGAAGCGGACGAACTACCAGCGCATGGAGCTGAAGCGGAACACCTTCCACAGCAGCCCGGGCGCCCGCTGGGAGTTCACCTACGTCAACGACACGGGCAACACCGTCCACGCCGTCGACCAGGCCTATCTCGCCGCCGACGGCACCGAGTACAGCATCTACTACGAGTGCCTGGAGGCGCTGTACGCGCCGGAGACCGACAAGATCTTCAGCACCGCGCTCGCCACCTGGTCGGTCAGCGACGTGGACGTCGACTAGGCGCGGGCCGACGTCGACCAGGGGCGGACCAGGGGGCGTTCCCCCTGATCCGCGTGGGACGCGCGAGGGCGCCGCGGGAGGACCGCGGCGCCCTCGCGCGCGTCGTTCAGCCGGCTCGTCGCGCCGGCCCGACGGCGCCGGCCCTCACACGTCCAGCCGGTGGCAGTAGGCCGTCCGCTTCCCGTGCGGCGTGAGAACCGTCTCCGCCCGCCGCATCCCCAGGCGCCGGGTCACCGCGAGGGACCGCTCGTTGCGGGCGTCGACCATCGCCACCACCTGGCGCACGCCGGCCTTCCGTACGCGTTCCAGGGCGAGTTGGGCGGCCGCCGTGGCGTACCCCTTGCCCCAGTAGGCGCGGCCCAGCCGCCAGCCGATCTCTATCTCGCCCTTGGGGCCCCACTCGTGCGGCCAGGGCTGGGCGCCGGTGAAGCCGATGACCGCGCCGTCCGCGGGGTCGAGCATGGTGTAGAGGCAGAAACCCCGTTCCGCGTCGTGGAGCCGCTGGCGGGCGGTCAGCTCCTCGTACACGGACAGTTCGGCCGATGCGCCGCCGTGGAACTCCATCACATCGGGGTGGTCGAAGAGGCGGTGCCAGTTCATTGCGTCCTCGTCGGTGGGGACGCGCAGCTCGACGGACGGGAGCGACTGCGGAGGTCTGTTCATGGACCAACCCTTCAGGTTCTGATCACATACGCCCCCATAGACTGCACGTGCCCAGTGCCGGTCGGCACCCAGATATCGACTTCCGGGAGACCTCGCCGTGACGGAGTCCGTGACCGCGTCAAAGACCACGCCCCGCTCCGAGCACAGCGCGGACGTGATCGTCGTCGGCGCCGGGCCCGCCGGCTCGACGACCGCCTACCACCTCGCCAAGTCCGGACTGGACGTCCTCCTCCTGGAGAAGACGGCCTTCCCCCGCGAGAAGGTGTGCGGCGACGGCCTCACCCCGCGTGCCACCAAGCAGCTGGTCGCCATGGGCATCGACATCTCCGAGGAAGCGGGCTGGCTGCGCAACAAGGGCCTGCGGATCATCGGCGGCGGCTCCCGACTCCAGCTCGACTGGCCGGATCTCGCCTCGTACCCGGACTACGGACTCGTCCGCAAGCGCGACGACTTCGACGAGCAGCTGGCACGGCAGGCACAGAAGGCCGGCGCGCGGCTGCACGAGCGCTGCAACGTGGGCGCCCCCATCATCAACGAGCTGACCGGCCACATCACCGGCGTGCACGCCAAGCTCGGCGACGACAAGACCCCGGTCACCTTCCACGCCCCGCTCGTCGTCGCCGCGGACGGCAACTCCACCCGGCTGTCGCTGGCCATGGGCCTGCACCGCCGCGAGGACCGCCCGATGGGCGTCGCCGTCCGCACGTACTTCACCTCGCCCCGCCACGACGACGACTACCTGGAGTCCTGGCTGGAGCTGTGGGACCGCCGCGGCGCGCAGGACCGGCTGCTGCCCGGCTACGGCTGGATCTTCGGCATGGGCGACGGTACGAGCAACGTCGGTCTCGGCGTGCTGAACACCTCCGCCTCCTTCAAGGAGCTGGACTGGCGCGAGATCCTCAAGGCGTGGTGCGCCTCGATGCCCGCCGACTGGGGCTACACGCCGGAGAACATGACCGGCCCGATCCGCGGCGCCGCGCTCCCCATGGCCTTCAACCGCCAGCCGCACTACACCAAGGGCCTGCTGCTGGTCGGTGACGCGGGCGGCCTGGTCAACCCGTTCAACGGCGAGGGCATCGCCTACGCCATGGAGTCCGGCTCCATCGCCGCCGAGGTCATCGTGCAGGCCCAGGCGCGCGCCACGTACGCCCAGCGCGAGCTGGCCCTGCAGCGCTACCCCAAGATCCTCAAGGACACCTACGGCGGCTACTACTCGCTCGGCCGCGCCTTCGTGAAGCTGATCGGCAACCCCAAGGTCATGAAGATCGCCACGCAGCGCGGTCTGACCCACCCGCTGCTGATGCGCTTCACCCTGAAGATGCTCGCCAACCTCACCGACCCCACGGGCGGCGACGCGATGGACCGCATCATCAACGGTCTGTCGAAGGTCGCACCGAAGGCGTAACGGCCCTGGTGGCAGCCCCGGTGGGCGGTCTTGGGGGCGGCCTCGGAGAAATTCCGGGCCGCCCCCGTCACATTCTCCGGCCGGTATCCGTCAGTGCGGTGACGAGGAGATTCCCGGACGGGATCTCCCGGCGCGCGGCCTCCCGGTGGGGGCCCGCCGGACGGCACTTCGGAGGAGAGCAGTGATGGAAGCACGCATGAAGAACCCCGCGGTGGTCATCCCCGAGGCCATGCAGCCCCTTCTCGACGTGGTGAAGGCGACGCGGCGGGGCGGGGTGCCGGAGGAGACGCTGGAGCTGGTGCATCTGCGGGCCAGCCAGATCAACGGCTGCAGCTTCTGCGTCGACGGTGGCGTCAAGAGCGCCCGCAAGGCGGGTGTCGGCGACGACAAGCTGTTCGCGGTCGCGGCCTGGCGGGAGGCGCCGTACTTCTCGGACGCCGAGCGCGCCGCCCTGGCGCTCGCCGAGTCGGCCACCCGGCTCGCCGACAGCTCCGACCCGGTGCCGGACGCCGTGTGGGACGACGCCGCCGACCACTTCGACGAGCAGCAACTGGCGGCGATCGTGCTGACGATCGGGATCACCAATCTGTTCAACCGGCTCAACGCGACCACCAAGCAGCCGGCGGGCGCGGGCTGGTAGCGGCCGCCACCCCGTACGCCCTACGTCGAAGGACCGCCCCTCCCGAGCCGGGGGAGGGGCGGTCCTTCGTCAGTACCTGGTGGGCGGCGGTCCTACAGGACGCGCACCGCGCCGGTGGGCATGTCGTAGCTGAGCGGGCGCTCGACGATGCCGGTGCTGGAGTTCTGGGCGCCGATGAACTTGCCGTCGCCGATGTAGACGCCGACGTGGTAGGCGCTGCCCGCGCTGCCCCAGTAGAGGATGTCGCCGACCTGGAGGTTGGACAGGCCGACCTGGGTGCCGGCGGTCGACTGGTCCTGCGACACCCGCGGCAGGTCGATACCGATCTGGTTGAACGCGGCCTGCGTCAGACCGGAGCAGTCGTACGACGAGGGGCCGCTGGAGCCCAGCACGTAGGCCTTGCCCAGCTGCGCCTTGAGGAAGGCGATGAGGGTGGCGGTGGAGCCGGTGGCGGTGGAGGTCGACGGCGCGGACAGGGTCGTCCGCTCGTCGGAGCGCGAGGCACGGGCCTGCGCGGCCTCCTTGGCCTTGCGGGCCTCCTCGGCCTTCTTCTTGGCCTCGGCCTTGGCCTTCTTGACGGCCTCGGCCTTGTCCTTCTCCGCGGCCTTGGCGGCCTTGGTGAAGACGCTGTCCTGGAGCGCCTGACGCTCGTAGTTGAACGCGACCTGCTCGGCGGTGTCGGCGCTCTTGGCGGCGCTGGTCGCCAGCGCCGTCGTGATCGTCGGCATCTCCTGGGTCTCGGAGACGGGCTTTTCCGCGGCGTTGGCCGGCACGGTCGCGCCGGTCACCGCGAGAGTGAGGAAGCCACCGGTCACGCCCGCACGCAGGGCCCGCGAGGACGCGGAACGGCGGGGCTTCCGGTGGCTGGGTATGAGTGCGTTCGGGGACATGGCAATAACGGCTATCAGGCGCCGGAGGTTGCTGCCAAGAAAGGTGCAGTGCGCCACACTTGACGCGTACGCGACGAACAAAAGGGACTTTTGGCCGTCCGTCGACTCGGCGGCGCGATGTCCGAATTTCGCGATCATGTTCCTACGCACGGCATTTGCTGCTCGGTGCGCCTCCGGCGGGGGCCTATCACTTCCCCACGCGCCACGCCAAGGCTTCCCATCCGTCAAGAACTCAGTGCTCTAAATAGCGTGGGATAGGTCACTCTTGAGTGTCCGTTATGTTCCCGTGATCCGGCACGGCCGGTCGCTCGTGAACCGGAGCACGTACCGACGATCACGGCCGGGTCACGAGCGGGTCACGCCGACGGGTCGGACTCCTATAGCAGTTGGCCGGGTCCAGCACCAATTTGCCTGGGATCGGCGCCACTTGATAATGGCACCACCACCCTGACCAGCGGTAACCCGTGTGAATGTCACCTCTCGTGATCACTCGCGCGCTTCGCGTACGAAGATCACTGCTCATCCGACTTCATGATCCTTCGCCGGGTGGTGGAGATCACAAAGGCGTTGTTCACCCCCGTGTCGCAGATCACACACCAGCGGGCATAAGATGCAGGCGGCTCGGGCTTGTGAACTGCCTCACATGTGCACGATCTCCATGGGGCGATCAGAGGGCCCGAGCGGACCGCCATCCAGTCATCGTCGACTGAAGGGAGCGAGGACGGTGAACGCTTACGCGCCCATCCTCGTACTGGGAGCCCTAGGGGCAGGCTTTGCGATCTTCTCCGTCGTCATGGCCACCCTCGTCGGGCCCAGGCGCTACAACCGGGCCAAGCTCGAGGCGTACGAATGCGGAATCGAGCCGACGCCACACCCGTCCGGTGGCGGTCGCTTCCCGATCAAGTACTACCTGACGGCGATGCTCTTCATCGTCTTCGACATCGAGATCGTCTTCCTCTATCCCTGGGCCGTCACCTTCGACGCCCTGGGACTGTTCGGGCTCGTCGAGATGCTCCTCTTCGCGCTCACCGTCTTCGTCGCCTACGCCTATGTCTGGCGTCGTGGCGGCCTGGAATGGGACTAGGGGTCACACATGGGACTTGAAGAGAAGCTGCCGAGCGGCTTTTTGCTGACCACTGTCGAGCAGGCCGCGGGCTGGGTGCGCAAATCATCGGTCTTCCCGGCGACCTTCGGGCTGGCCTGCTGCGCCATCGAGATGATGACGACCGGCGCCGGGCGCTACGACCTGGCCCGCTTCGGCATGGAGGTCTTCCGGGGCTCGCCGCGCCAGGCGGATCTGATGATCGTGGCCGGCCGGGTGAGCCAGAAGATGGCCCCCGTCCTGCGGCAGGTCTACGACCAGATGCCGAACCCGAAGTGGGTGATTTCCATGGGGGTTTGCGCCTCATCGGGCGGAATGTTCAATAACTACGCGATTGTCCAGGGCGTCGACCACATCGTGCCCGTCGACATCTATCTGCCGGGCTGCCCGCCGCGTCCCGAGATGCTGATGGACGCCATCCTCAAGCTCCACGACAAGATCCAGCACACCAAGCTCGGGGTCAATCAGCAGCAGGCCGCCCGCGAGGCGGAGGAGGCGGCACTCAAGGCGCTTCCGCTGATCGAGATGAAGGGGCTGCTGCGGTGAGTGAGCAGAAGAACCCCGAGCGTCCGGACGCCTCGGACGAGGCCGTCCCGGCGCAGCGCGACGACACCGGCGAGGTGATCGCCACCCGCCGCGGCATGTTCGGCGCCGACAACGGCGGGGACACCACCGGCTACGGCGGCCTCGTACGGACCGTCCGGCTGCCCGGCGCGTCCCAGCGGCCGTACGGCGGACCGGGCGCCGACGGGGGTGCCTCGGGCGAAGCCGAGAACGGGGGAGGCTACGGCGACTTCGACGAGATCGCCGACGAGCTGGAGGGCGCCCTCGACGAGCAGGGGCTGGCCCCCGAGAACGTCATCGCCAAGACGGTCGTGGACCGCGGCGAGCTGACCTTCCACATCGAGCGGGAGTACCTGCCGGCCGTCGCCAAGATCCTGCGCGACGACCCGGCGCTGCGCTTCGAGCTGTGCACGGGCGTGAGCGGGGTGCACTTCCCCGGGGACACCGGCCGCGAGCTGCACGCCGTCTACCACCTGCGCTCGATCACCCACAACCGGCTGATCCGGCTGGAGGTCTCCGCCCCGGACGCCGACCCGCACGTGCCCTCGCTCGTGGCGGTCTACCCGACCAACGACTGGCACGAGCGCGAGACGTACGACTTCTTCGGCCTGATCTTCGACGGTCATCCCGCGCTGACCCGGATCATGATGCCCGACGACTGGCAGGGCTTCCCGCAGCGCAAGGACTACCCGCTCGGCGGCATCCCCGTCGAGTACAAGGGCGCCCAGATCCCGGCTCCCGACCAGCGGAGGTCGTACAGCTGATGACTACTGCACCGCACTCCCACTCCTCGAACGGCCACCGCACCTCAAGCGACTTCGACACCCAGGAGTCGCTGGGCCGCGAGACCACCGAGGGCACGGTCTACAACGTCTCCGGCGGCGACTGGGACGAGATCGCGGCCGCCGCGGTCAAGTCCGACGACGAGCGGATCATCGTCAACATGGGGCCGCAGCACCCCTCGACGCACGGTGTGCTCAGGCTGATCCTGGAGATCGACGGGGAGACCGTCACCGAGGCCCGCTGCGGCATCGGCTATCTGCACACCGGTATCGAGAAGAACCTCGAATACCGGACCTGGACGCAGGGCACCACCTTCGTCACGAGGATGGACTACCTCACCCCCTTCTTCAACGAGACGGCCTACTGCCTGGCCGTGGAGAAGCTGCTCGGCATCACCGACGACGTCCCCGACCGGGCCTCGGTCATCCGCGTGCTGCTGATGGAACTCAACCGGCTCTCCTCCCACCTGGTGTGCATCGCCACCGGCGGTATGGAGCTGGGCGCCACCACGATCATGATCTACGGCTTCCGCGACCGCGAGCTCATCCTCGACATCTTCGAGCTGATCACCGGCCTGCGGATGAACCACGCCTACATCCGGCCCGGCGGCCTCGCCCAGGACCTGCCCCCGGGCGCGGTCGACCAGGTGCGCGCCTTCGTCAAGAAGATGCGCAAGAACATCGGCGAGTACGACAAGCTCGCCACCGGCAACCCCGTCTTCAAGGGCCGCATGGAGGGCATCGGCTACCTGGACCTGGCCGGCTGCATGGCCACCGGAGCCACCGGCCCCATCGTGCGCTCCGCCGGACTCCCGCACGACCTGCGCAAGACGCAGCCGTACTGCGGCTACGAGGACTACGAGTTCGAGGTGCCGACCGCCGACACCTGCGACGCCTACGGCCGGTTCCTGATCCGGCTGGAGGAGATGCGCCAGTCGCTGCGGATCGTCGAGCAGTGCCTGGACCGCCTGGAGCCCGGTCCGGTGATGGTCGCGGACAAGAAGATCGCCTGGCCCGCCCAGCTGGCCCTCGGCCCGGACGGCCTGGGCAACTCCCTCGACCACATCAAGAAGATCATGGGCACCTCGATGGAGGCCCTGATCCACCACTTCAAGCTCGTGACCGAGGGCTTCAGGGTCCCGCCCGGACAGACCTACGCGGCCGTCGAGTCGCCCAAGGGCGAGCTGGGCGTGCACGCGGTCAGCGACGGCGGCACCCGCCCCTACCGGGTGCACTTCCGCGACCCGTCCTTCACCAACCTGCAGGCCATGGCGGCGATGTGCGAAGGCGGCCAGGTCGCCGACGTCATCGTCGCCGTCGCGTCCATCGACCCCGTGATGGGAGGCGTCGACCGGTGACCACTGCGTCTTCTCCGGGGGGAACCCCCGCATCCCCCACCAGCTTGGGGATGCCCGCGCTCCCCGCCCCCGACTACCCGGCCGAGGTACGGGCCCGGCTCGAGGCGGACGCCAAGGAGGTGATCGCCCGCTACCCCGGCGCGCGCTCGGCGCTGCTGCCGCTGCTGCACCTCGTACAGGCCGAGGAAGGGCACATCACCCGCACCGGCATCCGCTTCTGCGCCGAGCAGCTCGACCTGACCACCGCCGAGGTCACCGCGGTGTCGACCTTCTACTCCATGTACCGCCGCAGGCCGAGCGGCGACTACCAGGTCGGCGTCTGCACCAACACCCTGTGCGCGGTGATGGGCGGCGACGCCATCTTCGAGGAGCTCAAGGAGCACCTCGGCGTCGGCAACGGCGAGACCACCGAGGACGGCGCCGTCACCCTCGAACACATCGAGTGCAACGCCGCCTGCGACTTCGCCCCGGTCGTGATGGTCAACTGGGAGTTCTTCGACAACCAGACGCCGCAGTCCGCCCGGCAGCTCGTCGACGACCTCCGGGCGGGCCGCACCGTCGAGCCCACCCGCGGCGCCCCGCTGTGCACCTTCAAGGAGACCGCCCGGATGCTCGCCGGATTCCCGGACGAGCGGCCGGGCGCCGTCGAGGCCACCGGCGGCGCCGGACCCGCCTCCCTGATCGGACTGCGCCTGGCCAAGGGCGAGGCCGCACCGGGCCGCGGCGCCGATCACGTCATCGCCCCGCGGACGACCACCGACCAGCCCACGGACGAACCCCCGTCCGGGCACTTTGCCGAGCAGGCGCCCTCGGGCCACCCCAGTTCCCACGACGCACCGCACGAGACCTCGGCCTCCGACGACCAGCACCCGGCCGGGCCCACAGCAGAGGAGGGGGAGTGATGACAGTGGCAGCCGAGTACGGGGGCGCCTCCCGGCCGCACGCCGGGGGAGAGGCGAGCCCGGAGAAGCTCCTCATGCCCGTCCTGTCCGCCTTCTGGGACCAGCCCGAATCCTGGACGCTGGAGACCTACCGCCGGCACGAGGGCTACGAGGGCCTGCGCAAGGCACTCGCGATGCCCCCCGACGACGTCATCGCCTACGTCAAGGACTCCGGCCTGCGCGGCCGCGGCGGCGCGGGCTTCCCCACCGGGATGAAGTGGCAGTTCATCCCGCAGGGCGACGGCAAGCCGCACTACCTCGTGGTCAACGCCGACGAATCGGAGCCCGGGACCTGCAAGGACATCCCCCTCCTCTTCGCGAACCCGCACTCCCTCATCGAGGGGATCGTGATCGCCTGCCATGCGATCCGGTCGAACCACGCCTTCATCTATCTGCGCGGTGAGGTCGTCCCCGTCCTGCGCCGGCTGCACGAGGCCGTACGCGAGGCCTACGCGGCGGGGTTCCTCGGACGGAACATCCTCGGCTCGGGACTCGACCTGGATGTCATCGTGCACGCGGGCGCCGGCGCGTACATCTGCGGTGAGGAAACCGCGCTGCTCGACTCCCTGGAGGGCCGTCGCGGACAGCCCCGGCTGCGTCCTCCCTTCCCCGCGGTGGCCGGCCTCTACGCCTGCCCCACTGTCGTGAACAACGTCGAATCCATCGCGTCGGTTCCCGCGATCATGAACAAGGGCAAGGACTGGTTCAGGTCGATGGGCAGCGAGAAGTCCCCGGGCTTCACGCTCTACTCGCTCAGCGGCCATGTCGCAGCCCCCGGCCAGTACGAGGCCCCGTTGGGCATCACCCTGCGCCAGCTGCTCGACATGAGCGGCGGTATGCGCCGCGGCCACCGGCTGAAGTTCTGGACGCCGGGCGGCTCCTCGACGCCGATGTTCACCGCCGAACACCTCGACGTCCCCCTCGACTACGAGGGCGTCGGCGCGGCCGGCTCGATGCTCGGCACCAAGGCGCTGCAGTGCTTCGACGAGACCACCTGCGTCGTACGGGCGGTCACCCGCTGGACCGAGTTCTACGCGCACGAGTCCTGCGGCAAGTGCACACCCTGCCGCGAAGGGACGTACTGGCTGGTGCAGTTGCTGCGCGACATCGAGGCCGGCAACGGCCGGATGGACGACCTCGACAAGCTGAACGACATCGCCGACAACATCAACGGCAAGTCCTTCTGCGCCCTCGGCGACGGCGCCGCCTCGCCGATCTTCTCCTCGCTCCAGTACTTCCGCGAGGAGTACGAGCAGCACATCACCGGCAACGGCTGCCCGTTCGACCCCGCCAAGTCGACCCTGTGGGCCGACAACGACGCTCACCTGGGGGTGAATGCATGACCGTCACGACAACTGGGTCGAACAGCGGCTCCGCCGCGGGTCCCTCGGGGGGCGGCGAGGCGGCCGTCCCGCCGGAGGACCTCGTCACCCTGACGATCGACGGCATCGAGATCTCCGTCCCCAAGGGGACGCTGGTCATCCGCGCCGCCGAACTCCTCGGCATCGAGATCCCGCGCTTCTGCGACCACCCGCTGCTGGACCCGGCGGGCGCCTGCCGGCAGTGCATCGTCGAGGTGGAGGGCCAGCGCAAGCCGATGGCCTCCTGCACCATCACCTGCACCGACGGCATGGTCGTCAAGTCGCAGCTGACCTCTCCGGTGGCCGAGAAGGCCCAGCGCGGGGTGATGGAGCTGCTGCTGATCAACCACCCGCTGGACTGCCCGGTCTGCGACAAGGGCGGCGAGTGCCCGCTGCAGAACCAGGCGATGCAGGTCGGCGACCCGGAGTCGCGCTTCGAGGGCAAGAAGCGCACCTTCGCCAAGCCGGTACCGATCTCCACACAGGTGCTGCTGGACCGCGAGCGCTGCGTGCTGTGCGCGCGCTGCACCCGCTTCAGCAACCAGATCGCCGGCGACCCGATGATCGAGCTGGTCGAACGCGGCGCCCTCCAACAGGTCGGCACCGGAGAGGGCGACCCGTTCGAGTCGTACTTCTCCGGCAACACCATCCAGATCTGCCCGGTCGGCGCGCTCACCTCCGCCGCGTACCGCTTCCGCTCCCGCCCCTTCGACCTGGTCTCCTCGCCGTCGGTGTGCGAGCACTGCGCCGGCGGCTGCGCGACCCGCACCGACCACCGGCGCGGCAAGGTCCTGCGGCGGCTGGCCGCCAACGACCCCGAGGTCAACGAGGAGTGGATCTGCGACAAGGGGCGGTTCGCCTTCCGCTACGCCCAGCAGCGCGACCGGCTGGAGCACCCCCTGGTGCGCAACGCCGAGTCCGGTGAACTGGAGCCGGCGAGCTGGCCCGAGGCCCTTCAGGCGGCGGCCCGCGGCCTGACCGCGGCCAAGGGGCGCACGGGCGTACTGACCGGCGGCCGGCTGACCGTCGAGGACGCCTACGCCTACGCCAAGTTCGCCCGGATCGCCCTGCACACCAACGACATCGACTTCCGGGCCCGGGTGCACAGCGCCGAAGAGGCCGACTTCCTGGCGGCCAAGGTCGCCGGACGGGGCCGTGACCTTGGGGAAGACGGCGGTGTCACGTACACCGCCCTGGAGCAGGCGCCGGCCGTCCTGCTGGCCGGGATCGAGGCCGAGGAGGAGGCGCCCGGCGTCTTCCTGCGGCTGCGCAAGGCGCACCGCAAGAGCGGCCAGCGCACCTACGGGCTGGGCAGTTACGCCTCACGCGGGCTGATCAAGGCCGGTGGGACGCTGCTGCCGGCCGCACCCGGCACCGAGACCGAATGGCTGGACGCGCTCGCGGGCGGCGTCGGCCTGGAGGGCGAGGGGCGCGCGGCGGCCGAGGCGCTGCGTGCGGACGGCGCGGTGATCGTCGTCGGCGAGCGGCTGGCGGGGGCGCCCGGCGCGCTGACCGCCGCGGTGCGCGCCGCCGCCGCGACCGGCGCCCGCCTGGTGTGGATTCCGCGGCGGGCGGGCGATCGCGGCGCCGTCGAGGCCGGCGCGCTGCCCGGTCTGCTGCCCGGCGGGCGGCCGGCCACCGACCCGCGGGCCCGCGACGAGGTCGCCGCGGCCTGGGGCGTCGCCGCGCTCCCGCACCGGCACGGCCGCGACACCGGCCAGATCATCCAGGCCGCGGCGACCGGGGAGCTCAGCGCGCTGCTGGTGGCCGGAGTCGAGGTCGCCGACCTGCCGGACCCGGCGCGGGCGCTGACCGCCCTGGACGAGGTCGGCTTCCTGGTCAGTCTGGAGCTGCGGCCCTCGCAGGTCACCGAGCGGGCGGATGTGGTCCTGCCGGTGGCGGCCGTGGTGGAGAAGGCCGGCACGTTCCTCAACTGGGAGGGCCGGGCGCGGCTGTTCGAGGCGGCGCTCAAGCCGGACCAGATGACCCGCCGCCATCTGCAGCCGGACTCCCGGGTCCTGCACATGCTCGCCGACGCCATGGACGTCCACCTGGCCCTGCCCGACGTCCGCTCCGTACGCCGCGAGCTGGACCGGCTCGGCAGCTGGGACGGCCCGTACGCCGGTGAGCCCCAGGAGACCGGGCGCCCGCTGCCCCGGCCCGCCGGCGGCGAGGCGGTACTCGCCGGGCACCGGCTCCTGCTGGACCAGGGGCTGCTCCAGGAAGGCGACGAGGCACTGGCCGGCACCCGGCACGCCGCGCTGGCCCGGCTGTCGCAGGCCACCGCCGAGGAGACCGGCGTCAAGGACGGCGACCTGCTGGAGGTCGGCGGACCGGCCGGCTCGGTCCGGCTGCCGCTGAAGGTCACGCCGATGCCCGACCGGGTGGTGTGGCTCCCGCTCAACTCCACGGGCGGTGGCGTCGCCGCCGACACCGGGGCGCGCCCCGGTGACCTGGTGAAGATCTCCGCCGCCCCGGGCACGCCGGCGCAGGCCAAGGAGGTGGACGCATGATGCAGCTCGGCCAACTGGCCACCGCGCAGACCGTGCTGGCCCAGGAAGACCTGTCGATGTTCGGCCGCGATCCCTGGTGGCTGATCGTCATCAAGGCGGTCTTCTGCTTCGCGTTCCTGATGCTGACGGTGCTGTTCTCGATCGTCTGGGAGCGCAAGGTCGTCGCCTGGATGCAGCTGCGCATCGGCCCCAACCGCCACGGCCCCTGGGGGATGCTCCAGTCGCTGGCCGACGGCATCAAGCTGATGCTGAAGGAGGACCTGGTCGTCAAGCGGGCCGACAAGGCGGTCTACATCCTCGCGCCGATCGTGGCGGCCATCCCGGCCTTCATGGCGATCGCGGTGATCCCCTTCGGCCCGGCCGGCAACGAGATCTCGATCTTCGGCCACCGCACCCCGATGCAGCTGACCGACCTGCCCATCGGCATCCTCTACATCCTGGCCACGGCCTCGGTCGGCATCTACGGCATCGTGCTGGCGGGCTGGTCCTCCGGCTCGACCTACCCCCTGCTCGGCGGGCTGCGCTCGTGCGCGCAGATGATCTCGTACGAGATCGCGATGGGCATCTCGTTCGCGGCGGTGTTCCTGTACTCCGGGTCGATGTCGACGTCCACCATCGTGGAGTCGCAGCAGGACCGGTGGTACGTCCTGCTGCTGCCGGTGTCCTTCATCATCTACATCGTCGCCATGGTCGGCGAGACCAACCGCGCGCCGTTCGACATGCCGGAGTCCGAGGGCGACCTGGTCGGGGGCTTCAACACCGAGTACTCGTCCATCAAGTTCGCGATGTTCATGCTGGCCGAGTACATCAACATGGTCACCGTCTCGGCGGTCGCGGTCACGCTCTTCCTGGGCGGCTGGCGGGCCCCCTGGCCGGTGTCCACGTTCTGGGAAGGCGCCAACCACGGTTGGTGGCCGCTGCTGTGGTTCACCCTCAAGGTGCAGCTGCTGCTGTTCTTCTTCATCTGGCTGCGCGGCACCCTCCCCCGAGTGCGTTACGACCAGTTCATGAAGCTGGGCTGGAAGGTCCTCATCCCGGTCTCGATGGTCTGGCTGATGCTGGTCGCCACCGTCCGGGCGCTGAAGAACGAGGGCTACGACTTCTCCCAGATCGTGCTGTACGTGGCCGGCAGCGCCGTCGCGCTGCTGCTGATCTCCCTGGTCGTGGACTTCTTCCGGCGCGGTGAGGAAGAGCCGGAGACGGACGGCGACGGCGCCTTCGACCCGATGGCCGGCGGCTTCCCCGTACCGCCGCTGCCCGGGCAGAGCCTGCCGCCCGTGCCGCGCCGGCGTCCCCGCCGGGAGCGGGAGTTGATTGTCAGTGGTCGGGTGGACACTGTCAGTGACGGAAATGAGACCGACGGAAAGGGGGGCGACGGTGCCTGAGTTCCAGAACCCCGTGGCCGGCTTCGGCGTGACCTTCAAGGCCATGTTCAAGAAGCGGCTGACCGAGCAGTATCCGGAGGAGAAGAAGCCGACGGCGCCGCGTTTCCACGGCCGTCATCAGCTCAACCGCCATCCGGACGGGCTGGAGAAGTGCATCGGCTGCGAGCTGTGCGCCTGGGCCTGCCCGGCGGACGCGATCTATGTCGAAGGCGCGGACAACACCGACGAGGAGCGCTACTCCCCGGGTGAGCGCTACGGCCGCGTCTACCAGATCAACTATCTGCGCTGCATCCTGTGCGGGTTGTGCGTGGAGGCCTGTCCGACCCGCGCGCTCACCATGACCAACGAGTACGAACTCGCCGACCGCTCCCGCGAATCGCTCATCTACACCAAGGAGGAGCTGCTCGCGGGCCTGCAGGACACGATGGTCGACTCACCGCACGCGATCTACCCCGGCATGACGGAGAAGGACTACTACAACGGGCTGGTGACCGAGGCCGCGCCCGGCACCGTCCGCCAGGTCGCCGTCTCCAAGGGGGAGCACCCCGCAGAGCAGCCGGCCCGGGCCGCCGACGAGGAGGTGCAGGCATGACCGGCCTCGCCACCGCGGCCGCCTCCACGGGGGAGGCCGTGCAGTTCTGGATCCTGGGCACCGTCGCCGTCATCGGCGCGCTGTGCACGATCCTGATGAAGCGGGCCGTGCACAGCGCCCTCTCGCTCGCCGGCACCATGATCGTCCTGGCGGTCTTCTACCTCGCCAACGGCGCGTACTTCCTCGGCGTCGTGCAGATCGTCGTCTATACGGGCGCGATCATGATGTTGTTCCTGTTCGTCGTCATGCTGGTCGGCGTCACGGCCGCGGACTCCCTCAAGGAGACGCTCAAGGGCCAGCGCTGGCTCGCCGCCGGCCTCGGCATCGGCTTCGGCATCCTGCTGATCGCCGGCCTCGGCAACGCCTCGCTCAAGGAGTTCAACGGCCTGGGCGAGGCGAACGCCGGCGGCAATGTGCAGGGCCTGGCCGCGCTCATCTTCACCAAGTACGTCTTCGCCTTCGAAGTCACCGGCGCGCTGCTGATCACGGCGGCCGTCGGCGCGATGGTGCTCACGCACCGGGAGCGCACGGAGCGGGCCAAGTCGCAGCGCGAGCAGTCCGAGGCGCGGATCCGCGAGGGCAAGCAGGTGCCCCCGCTGCCCGCCCCGGGGGTCTACGCCCGGCACAACGCCGTCGACATCCCGGGCCTGCTGCCCGACGGCACCCCGTCCGAGCTGACCGTCAGTCCCACGCTGCGCGAGCGCGGCCAGGTCCGCGATGTCTCCGGTGAGTCGCTCGCCGAACTCAAGGCGCTGGAGCAGCGCTCCGAGGAGTGGCTGGGGCGCGGCACGGAGGACGAGCCCCCGCCCGGGTCCTCCGGTGGCGCGAGGAGCAAGGAGCACAAGGAGGGGGCCAAGAAATGAACCCGGTCTACTACCTCTACCTCGCCGCCCTGCTGTTCACCATCGGCGCGGCCGGGGTGCTGATCAGGCGGAACGCCATCGTGATGTTCATGTGCATCGAGCTGATGCTCAACGCCTGCAATCTCGCCTTCGTCACCTTCTCGCGGATGCACGGGAATCTGGACGGCCAGATCATCGCCTTCTTCACGATGGTCGTCGCCGCGGCCGAGGTCGTGGTCGGCCTGGCGATCATCGTGTCGATCTTCCGCACCCGTCATACGGCCTCGGTCGACGACGCCAGTCTGATGAAGCTGTAAGGGGTCGCACAAAGTGGAGAACTTGATCGCGCTGCTTGTCGCGGCACCGCTGGTCGGTGCGGCCCTGCTGCTGTGCGGCGGTAAACGACTCGACCGCACCGGCCACTGGATCGGCACACTGCTGGCGGTGGCGTCGTTCGCCGTCGGGGTGGCGCTCTTCGCCGACATGCTCGGCAAGAGCCCCGAGCACCGTGCCCTGCACCAGCATCTGTTCAGCTGGATCCCGGTCGGCGGCTTCCAGGCCGACGTCGCCTTCCAGCTCGACCAGCTGTCGATGACCTTCGTCCTGCTGATCACCGGTGTCGGATCGCTGATCCACATCTACTCGATCGGCTATATGGAGCACGACGAGCGGCGCCGCCGCTTCTTCGGCTACCTCAACCTCTTCCTCGCGGCGATGCTGCTCCTCGTCGTCGCCGACAACTACCTTCTGCTGTACGTCGGCTGGGAGGGCGTCGGCCTCGCCTCGTACCTCCTGATCGGGTTCTGGCAGCACAAGCCCAGCGCGGCCACCGCCGCCAAGAAGGCGTTCCTGGTCAACCGCGTCGGCGACATGGGCCTGTCCATCGCGATCATGCTGATGTTCACGACGTTCGGGACCTTCGCCTTCGGGCCGGTGCTCGCGGCCACCGGTGACACGTCCGAGGGCAAGCTCACCGCCATCGGGCTGATGCTGCTACTGGCCGCCTGCGGCAAGTCGGCACAGGTGCCGCTGCAGTCCTGGCTGGGTGACGCGATGGAGGGCCCGACCCCGGTCTCGGCCCTGATCCACGCCGCCACGATGGTCACCGCCGGCGTGTATCTGATCACCCGCTCCGGGGCGATCTTCAATGCCGCGCCGGACGCGCAGACCGCCGTCGTCGCGGTCGGCGCGGTCACGCTCCTGTTCGGTGCGATCGTCGGTTGCGCCAAGGACGACATCAAGAAGGCCCTGGCCGGCTCGACGATGTCGCAGATCGGCTACATGGTCCTGGCCGCCGGACTCGGCCCCATCGGCTACGCCTTCGCGATCATGCACCTGGTCACCCACGGCTTCTTCAAGGCCGGCCTCTTCCTCGGCGCCGGTTCGGTGATGCACGGCATGAACGACGAGGTCGACATGCGCCATTACGGCGGCCTGCGCCGGTACATGCCGATCACGTTCATCACCTTCGGCCTCGGCTATCTGGCGATCATCGGCTTCCCCGGACTGTCCGGCTTCTTCTCCAAGGACAAGATCATCGAGGCGGCCTTCGCCAAGGGCGGCACCGAGGGCTGGATCCTCGGCGGCGCGGCCCTCCTGGGCGCCGCGATCACCGCGTTCTACATGACACGGGTGATGCTGATGACCTTCTTCGGCGAGAAGCGCTGGGCCGAGACACCGGCCGCTGCCGCGCCGGGGCAGCAGGTGCAACACCCGCACGAGTCGCCGAAGGTCATGACGCTCCCGATGATCGTGCTGGCCGTCGGATCGGTCTTCGCCGGCGCGCTGTTCAGCGTCAACGACGCCTTTGTGAAGTGGCTGGAGCCGGTCACCTCCTTCGCGCACGGCCACTCCCCGGTCAGCGCCACCACCGTCACCGCCTCGACCGTCGTCGTCCTGCTCATCGGCGTCGGCCTCGCCTGGCTGATGTACGGGCGCAAACCCGTCCCGGTGCTCGCCCCGCGCGGCTCCTGGCTCACCCGGGCAGCCCGCCGCGATCTGCTCCAGGACGCGTTCAACCACATCGTCTTCGTGCGCGGCGGCGGCGAGGTCACCACCACGCTCGTCCAACTCGACCGCTCCCTGGTGGACGGGGCGGTCAACGGCACGGCGGCCTCGGTGGGCGGACTCTCCGGCCTGCTGCGCCAGTTCCAGAGCGGCTTCGTCCGCTCGTACGCGGTCCAGATGCTGGGCGGGGCCGCCGTCCTTGTCGCCGCGACCCTGCTGATGAGGGGTGTCTGAGCCATGTCGTTTCCCCTGCTGACGGCAACGGCCGTGGTGCCGGCGGTCGGCGCGATCGCCACCGCCGCGCTGCCCGCCGCCAAGCGCACCGCGGCCAAATGGCTCGCGCTGCTGTTCTCGCTGATCACCTTCGCGCTGGCCCTGGTCATCGCGTTCCGCTTCGACCCCGGAGCCAAGAGCCCGTATCAGCTCACCGAATCGCACGCCTGGATCCAGGACTTCGGCGTCCGCTACGAACTCGGCGTGGACGGCATCGCGGTCGCCCTGATCGCGCTGACCGCCCTGCTGATCCCGTTCATCATCCTGGCCGGCTGGCATGACGCCGACCCTCTGGAAGAGGCCACGCCCAACCGGCGCTGGCGGCCCACCCAGGGCTTCTTCGCGCTGATCCTGGCCGTCGAGGCGATGGTGGTGATCTCCTTCGAGGCCACCGACGTCTTCCTCTTCTACATCTTCTTCGAAGCCATGCTGATCCCGATGTACTTCCTCATCGGCGGCTTCGGGGACCGCGCCGGTGCGGACGGCGAGGAGCAGGCCGCCGGCCGGCGGTCGTACGCCGCGGTGAAGTTCCTGCTCTACAACCTCGCCGGCGGCCTGATCATGCTGGCCGCGGTGATCGGCCTGTACGCCGTCACCGCCGACCAGCTCGGCACCGGCACGTTCTCCCTCCAGCAGATCGTCGAGGCCCGGGCCGCCGGCAAGCTGGACATCGCCGGGGGCACCGAGCGGCTGCTCTTCCTCGGCTTCTTCTTCGCCTTCGCGGTGAAGGCGCCGCTGTGGCCGCTGCACACCTGGCTTCCCGGCGCCATGGGCGAGTCGACCGCGCCGGTCGCGGTGCTGATCACCGCGGTCGTCGACAAGGTCGGCACGTTCGCGATGCTCCGCTTCTGCCTCCAGCTCTTCCCGGAGGCCAGCAGCTGGGCCACCCCCGCCATCCTGGTGCTCGCACTGATCAGCATCGTCTACGGCGCGCTGCTCGCGGTCGCCCAGCGGGACATCAAGCGGCTGATCGCCTACGCCTCGATCTCCCACTTCGGCTTCATCATCCTGGGCATCTTCGCGATGACGTCCCAGGGCCAGGGCGGCGCCACGCTCTACATGGTCAACCACGGCATCTCCACCGCCGCACTGATGCTGGTGGCCGGCTTCCTGATCAGCCGCCGCGGCTCGCGCCTGATCGCGGACTACGGCGGGGTCCAGAAGGTCGCCCCCGTCCTCGCCGGCACGTTCCTCATCGGCGGTCTCGCCACCCTGTCGCTGCCGGGCCTGGCACCGTTCGTCAGCGAATTCCTGGTCCTGGTCGGCACGTTCACCCGCTATCCCGTGATCGGCATCATCGCCACCTTCGGCATCGTCCTCGCCGCGCTCTACGTCCTGGTCCTCTACCAGCGGACGATGACCGGGCCGGTGAAGGCCGAGGTGACCGGCATGCCCGACCTCAGGGTGCGGGAGCTGGTGGTGGTGGCGCCGCTGATCGCGCTGCTGATCTTCCTCGGGGTGTATCCGAAGCCGCTCACCGACATCGTCAATCCGGCCGTCGACCACACCCTGTCCGTCGTGGACAAGCAGGACCCCAAGCCCACTGTGCAGGTGAACGCCGTGCCCGGCGGAGGCCGGCACGGCCACGCCGCGAACGATCAAGACGTGGAGGCCGCGAAGTGAGTTCCGTGGCAAGTGTCCACAGCCTGTGGACGGTGGCGGCCGGCGCGCCGGGCAAGATCCCGGGGCCGCACATCGAGTACGCCCAGCTGTCACCGACGCTGATCGTCCTCGGCGCGGCGGTGATCGGTGTCCTGATCGAGGCGTTCGTGCCGCGCCGCGCCCGCTACCACTCCCAGTTGCTGCTGTCCCTGGTGGCACTGGCCGCCGCGTTCGCCGCGGTGATCGGCCTGGCGGCCGGCGGCTTCGGCTCGTCCAAGGCGCATATCGCCGCCATGGGCGCCATCGCCGTCGACGGCCCCGCCCTGTTCCTGCAGGGCACGATCCTGCTGGTGTCCCTGATCGCGGTCTTCACCTTCGCCGAGCGCCGGCTCGACCCGGCGGCGCACGGCAAGCGAGTGGACTCCTTCGCGGCCCAGCCCGCCGCCGTCCCCGGTGGCCCGGCCGAACAGGCCGCGGTCAAGGCCGGGTTCACCACCTCAGAGGTCTTCCCGATCGTGCTCTTCGCGATCGGCGGCATGCTGGTCTTCCCGGCGGCCAACGACCTGCTGACGCTCTTCGTCGCCCTGGAGGTCTTCTCCCTCCCGCTCTACATCCTGTGCGCGCTGGCCCGCCGCCAGCGACTGCTGTCCCAGGAGTCCGCCGTCAAGTACTTCCTCCTCGGCGCCTTCTCCTCCGCGTTCCTTCTCTTCGGCGTGGCCCTGCTGTACGGCTACGCCGGCACCGTGACGTACGCCGGGATCGCCGAGGTGATCTCGGACGGCGCCAAGCAGATCGACCCGGCGCTGGCCGGCACCATGGGCAACGACGCGCTGCTGCTGATCGGCGCGGCGCTGGTGCTGATGGGCCTGCTGTTCAAGGTCGGCGCGGTCCCGTTCCACATGTGGACCCCGGACGTCTACCAGGGTGCGCCGACCCCGGTCACCGGCTTCATGGCGGCCGCCACGAAGGTCGCCGCCTTCGGCGCGCTGCTGCGCCTGCTGTACGTCGTCCTGCCGGGCATGCGCTGGGACTGGCGGCCGGTGCTGTGGGGCGTCGCGATCATCACGATGCTGGGCGGCGCGATCATCGCCATCACCCAGACCGACATCAAGCGGCTGCTGGCCTACTCCTCCATCGCCCACGCCGGCTTCATCCTCGCCGGTGTGATCGCCACCAGTGAGGACGGCATCTCCTCGGTGCTCTTCTACCTCGGCGCCTACTCCTTCGTGACGCTCGGCGCCTTCGCCGTTGTCACCCTGGTGCGGGACGCGGGCGGCGAGGCCACTCAGCTGTCCAAGTGGGCCGGGCTCGGACGCCGTTCCCCGCTGGTGGCCGCGGTCTTCGCCGTCTTCCTGCTGGCCTTCGCCGGCATCCCGCTGACCTCCGGCTTCGCCGGGAAGTTCGCGGTCTTCAAGGCGGCGGCACAAAGTGGTGCGGGCTGGCTCGTGGTGGTCGGTGTCATCTCCTCCGCCATCGCCGCGTTCTTCTACATCCGCGTCATCGTGCTGATGTTCTTCAACGAGCCCAAGGCGGAAGGCCCGACCGTCGCGGTCCCCAGTCCGCTGACGACCACGGCCATCGCCATCGGCGTCACGGCCACCCTGGTGCTCGGTCTGGCGCCGCAGTACTTCCTGGACCTCGCCGGGCAGGCCGGGGTCTTCGTGCGCTGAGGCACCGCAGTCCGGCACGCACAACGGCCGCCGCCCGCGCCCCGCTTGGGGTCGGGCGGCGGCCGTTGCCGCGCAGGGCGGCGGTCAGCTCTTGGGCATGCCGCTCGGCAGCTCGGGCATGTCGGGGATCTTCACGCTGCCGTCGCTGGACTTGGTGTACTTCTCGGTGGGGCCGTTCTTCCAGTCGACGGTCAGGGTCTTGCCGTCCGAACCGGACTTGAGGGTGCCCATGGTGCGGGTGGTGTCCTTGTCGGTGCACTTGAGCGCGGCCATGGTCATTCCGGCCATCGTCTGGACCTTACCCAGGCAGGCGGCCTTGTGGCCGTTGCTGAACGCGACCGTGCCCTCCTTGATCACGAGGATCAGCGGGCTGCTGCTCGATCCGGCCTTCCAGGCTCCCTCGACCGCGGTGGGGCTGGCGGGCTTGTCGGCGCCTCCCGGAGTCGACGGCGCGGCCTCCGGCGTCTTGCTCGGCTTGCTGTCGGTGCCGCCGCTGCTTCCGCAACCGCTGAGCAGCATCGCGGCGATGGCCGCCGCCCCGGCGATCTGCGCTGCCTTGCGCACGTACGTCTCCTCCGTTGTGGGACAGGGAAACGTGAGGCTAGCAGCGCTCTCCAGGGCTCTCGGATCCGTCACCGGATTGCGTCAACGCCGGTACGCACTTGGTGTGGGGCTGTGACGCGAAAACGGGGCGAAGGGGGTGAAGGGGGCGAGCTGGGTTGGGGGGGGCGGGCTGGGGGCGGGGCGTACTTGGCTACGGCCTTTCGGGGCCCTCCCCCCCCCGCCCCTCCACCTCATGCTCCAGCGCCTGCCGTCGGGAAGGCCACCGCCAGGCCCCTGCCGAGGCTGACGCCGGGACGCCCGCCAATGCCGCCGCCAGGTCCCCTGCCCGAGGCCGGCGCCGGGACGCGCGCCGATGCCGCCACCAGGGCCTCTGTCGAGGCCTGCGCCGGACCTTTGCGTACCCCTGCCGGAGCCTCTGCCAGGACCTCTACTGGGCCACACGCCGCTACTGGGGCCACACGCGGCTACTGGGGCCACTCGCGGCCTCATCGCACTCTCCGGACCTCCTCCCGCCCTACGCCCCACCTCCGGCACTCTGGTCGTCCTGTACGGCGCGGAACGCGGCGTGTGCCGTCCACTCCTCCTTGACCAGGCGGCTCAGATCGCGGCGGAGTGGGCGGAAGGCGCCGCCCGGCAGGAGCTTGGTGTCCAGGCCCGTCGCCGAGGAGTGCGCCGCCAGGAGCCGGGCGCGCCGCTCGGGGAGCCCGGCGTCGACCGCGGCCCTGAAGCGGGCGCGGGCCGGGCCGGTCAGGTCCACCGCCCCTGCCGGGAAGCGCTCGTACGGGAACAGGCCCAGGGCGCGGTGGACCTGTCTGCGCAGCGCGCCGCGCTCCTCCAGCCGCCGCAGGCACAGCTCCCGGACGGGGCGGCTGGCGCCGCGTACCCAGCGGTGGGCCCTGATGCCCCGGCCGCCCTTGGCGGGGGCGGGGAGCGTTGCCAGGGCGCCGTCGAGTATCGGGTCGCCCAGCGGCAGCGGATTGGCCACCGTGACGCGGTCGCCGCGCTCGACCGCGATCCGCCCGGCCGCCTCCAGGTCGGCCAGCGCCGCACCGGCCAGCCCGTACCGCAGGTACCTGGGGTTGTTCAGGGGGCGGCCGCGGACCGGGTCGAGGGCGAGCAGCAGCAGCTCCTCGGGGAGGGTGAGGGGCACGTCGGTCATGTCACTACGGAGTCCCCACCGTGGGTGCGGGCAGGATGCGGCCGGTGACCTCGCCCAGCTCGATCCGGGCGCCGCCGGGGCTCGGGGCCCAGGCGGTGAGGGTGACCTCGTCGCCGTCCTGGAGGTAGGGGCCCTTGCCCTGGGTGAGTTCGAGCAGGCAGCCGAGCTGATCGGGGTCGGGGCCGGAGACCGTGCCGGAGGCGAACAGATCGCCGGTGCGGAGGGAGGCGCCGTTGACGGTCATATGGGCCAGCTGCTGGGCGGCTGTCCAGTACATGCTGGCGAACGGGGGCCGCGAGACGACCTCGTCGTTGATCCGCACCTCGATGCGGATGTCGAAGCCGCCCGGCTCCGCGACCGAGTCGTCGAGGTAGGGCAGCGCTGGGACATCCCGGGCGGGCGGCGCCGTACGGGCCTCGTCGAGGGCGTCGAGCGGGGTGATCCAGGCGGAGACGGAGGTGGCGAAGGACTTGCCGAGGAACGGGCCGAGCGGCACGTACTCCCAGGCCTGGATGTCGCGGGCGGACCAGTCGTTGACGAGGCACACGCCGAACACGTGGTCACGGAAGGAGCCCAGGCCGACGGGCTCATGGAGCGTGGAGGGCGTGCCGACGACGAAGCCGACCTCGGCCTCGATGTCGAGGCGGGTGGACGGGCCGAAGGTCGGGGCCTCGTCCGCCGGAGCCTTGCGCTGGCCGTTGGGCCGCGTCACCGGGGTGCCGGTGGCGACGACGGTGCCCGACCGGCCGTGGTAACCGATCGGCAGATGCTTCCAGTTGGGCGGCAGTCCCGCGTCGTTCGGGCGGAAGATCCGGCCGACGTTCGTGGCGTGGTGCTCGCTGGAGTAGAAGTCGACGTAGTCGGCGACCTCGAAGGGGAGGTGCAGGGTGACCTCCTCCAACGGGTGGAGCAGCGGGGCCACTTCGTCGCGGTGCGCGGGGTCGGTCACGGCGGTGTGGACGGCCGCGCGGATCTGCTGCCAGACGGGCCGGCCGGCGGCGAGGAGGGGGTTGAGGGTCGGCGCGGCGAGGAGCTCGGCGTGCGGATGGATGGCGGCCGGGAGGGCGCTGGGCAGGGCGCTCAGGTCGAGGACATGGGCGCCGTAGCGGACACCGATGCGGTGTTGGTCGGGCGCGTCGGTGGTGCTGAAGACGCCGTAGGGGAGGTTGTGCGGGCCGAAGGGATCGCCTTCCGCCAGCTCGAACGGGCTCTGCTCGGGCATGGACAGCTCCTCGCGTTCGTCGTCGCCGGTGGGCAGCCGGGCCGTCCGGGGCTGGTGTGTCCCCGAGCCGGTGGCTGTGCTGATCAGAGTACGGCGGGGTGCGTCGCGGGGAAGTGGCCTGTGGATAACTCGCGCGGGCGGTTGCGCCGGGCGAGCGTGCGGCGGCCGGCGCGGCCGATGTGCCGGCCGGTCGGGCGGACGGCCGGGCCCGCTCGGCGGGGCGGGCGCGGGGCGCGAGCGCGATGTAGGCGTAGGAAGTCGGCCGACGGCCGTGGGCTCGATACACCCCAAGTGTGGGTAATGTCCGGAAAAGCCTTGCTGTACTACGCAATTCGGGCCTAGCTTCCTTTCCTGGCACGGGCCGGGGAGGGAACGTTCCGTTGGGGGGCACGTGGCTCGTCATGGCGCACGGCTCGCGGTCGACCGGAGTGTGCCGGCACTGATCGTGAAGATCGGGGCTTATCCCTTGCACCACGGCGGTGTGGGGGCGATTCGCAGCCTGGGGCGGCTCGGTGTCCCCATGTACGCCGTGACGGAGGACCGCTTCACGCCGGCGGCGGCCTCCCGCTATCTCCGCGGCCGCTTCGTGTGGCCGACCACCGGGCGCGAGGAGCCGGACCGGCTGGTGGCGGGGCTGCTGCGGATCGGCCGCCGGATCGGGCGGCCGACGGTGCTGATTCCCACCGACGAAGAGGTCGCGGTGCTGATCGCCGAGCATGCCGAGGCGCTCGCCGGATCGTTCCTCTTCCCGCGGGTGGCGGCGGACCTGCCGCGCAGGCTGGCCAGCAAGCAGGGCCTGCACGAGCTGTGCGTGGCCCACGGCGTGCCCTCGCCGGCGGCCGCCTTCCCCGCGTCCTACGGGGAGATCGAGGCGTACGCCAGGCAGGCGCGCTTCCCGGTGGTGGCCAAGAACCGCGAGGCGTTCGTACGGCGCAGCAGACCCGCGGTCGCCGGCACGACGCGGATAGCGGGACCGGGGCAACTGCTCGACCTGGCGCGGGACTGGGGGCCGCGACCCGGCGTGATCCTCCAGGAGTACCTGCCCCGCGAGCAGGCCGAGGACTGGATCGTGCACGGCTGCTTCGGCGCGGACGGCGCGCCACTGGTGCTGTTCACCGGCGTCAAGGTGCGCTCCTGGCCGCCGCACGCCGGCATGACGGCCTGCGCGTATGTCGTCGGCAACCCCGAACTCACCCGGATGTCCGCACAGTTCATCAAGCGGATCGGGTTCACCGGGATCGCCGACCTGGACTGGCGGTTCGACCGCCGCGACGGCCGGTATCGGCTGCTCGACTTCAACCCCCGCATGGGCGCGCAGTTCCGCCTCTTCGAGAGCACCGCCGGGATCGATGTCGTACGCGCCCAGCACCTGTACCTCACCGGGCGCTCAGTCCCCGAAGGCGCCCAGCGGGCCGGGCACCGCTTCGTCGTCGAGAACGTCGATCTGCCCGCGCGCTTCGCCTACCGGCACGGCGGCGCTGGCACCGCGCACATACCGGCGCGCGCCTCGGGCACCGAACTGGCGTGGTTCGCCGGGGACGACCCGCTGCCGTTCTTCACCATGCTCGCGCGGTCCGTCGGGCCGGGCGCCCACCACCTGGTGCAGCTGCGCCGGGCGGGTCGCCGGGCGGGCGCCGACGCACCACCCAGGCAAGGGGAGGAACCCAAGTGAGCACTCCGGTAGCGGTCATCGGGGCCGGCCCGTACGGCCTGTCGACGGCCGCGCATCTACGGGCGCGCGGCCTGCCGGTGCGGGTCTTCGGTCGCCCGATGGTGAGCTGGCACGCGCAGATGCCCGCGGGCATGCTGCTCAAGTCGACCCCGGCGGCCTCCAGCATCCACGCCCCGCAGGCCGGGCACACCCTCGGTGACCACTGCGCGGCGACAGGGGAGGGGCGCCGCTACGAGTCGGACTGGGACATCATCCCGGTGGAGGCGTTCGTCCAGTACGGCCAGTGGGTGCAGCAGCGGCTGGTGCCGGATCTGGAGCAGGTCAGGGTGGTCTCGGTCGACCGGCGGGACGACGGCTTCGAGCTGAAGCTGGACAGCGGTGAGCAGTTCGGCGCCCGGGCCGTGGTCGTCGCCACCGGACTGAGCGGTCTGGCGCACCTGCCGCCGGAACTGGCCGCCGCGGTCCCGGAAGGGCCGTCCGCCACCGGGCCCGTCTCGCACAGCTCGCAGCACCACGACCTCTCGGCGCTGGCCGGCCGGGAGGTGGTGGTCGTCGGCGCGGGGCAGTCGGCCCTGGAGAGCGCGGTGCTGCTGGCCGAGGCGGGCGCGGCGTCCGTAAGGGTGGTGGCGCGCGGGCCCGCCGCGGTGGGCTTCGGCGCGCCCCCGGACCGCCAGCCGCGGCTGCGGCCGTCGTCCCCGTTCGGCAATGCCTGGTCGCTGTTTGCGCTGTCGTATCACGCCGACGCGTTCCGCCGACTGCCGGCGCCGCTGCGGCGGTACCTGGTGCGCAGGGTGCTCGGCCCGCTGGGCGCCTGGTGGCTGCGGGACCGCTTCGCCGGACGGGTGCAGGTCACGCAGGGCCGGCGGATCGTCCGGGCGACGGTGCGCGACGGCCGCCCCGTACTGGCGCTGCGTGGCGCCGACGGCCAGGGAGGGGAGCTCGCGGCCGACCATGTGCTGGCCGCCACCGGCTACCGGATGGATCTCGCGGCGCTGGACTTCCTGGGCCAGGGGCTGCGCACCGAGGTCGTGACGCGGGCCGGCGGGCCCCTGTTGGACGCCGGCTTCGGCTCGTCGGCACCGGGGCTGTACTTCACGGGGCTGCCGGCGGCCGCCTCGTTCGGCCCGGTCATGCGCTTCGTCTGCGGCACGGAGTTCGCCTCGCCCCGGCTGGCGCGGGCGCTGGCGCGGGCGTACGGGTGACCGCCGGAGGCGCCCGGGCAAGTGCGCGGCCCGGCGCCCCGGGATTCATGGAGTCCCGCCCGTCGCCTTGAGGGGCGGAGGGGGTGAGCGGCCTGTGAGGATGGCCGAAGAACGCCGCTTCTGGGGCGGGTATTCGGCTCTCCGGTCACAGCTGTGGCTCGTGGGGTGGGCGGGAAGCCGGATGCCTGTGTTGCCCCGTTGACCGGAGTCAAACCCGTATCAAAGGGTGATCCGCAACGTACCGGTCGGGGGGCCGCTGTGCTTCACGGGCGGTTCGGGGGGCGGGCGCTCACGGTGATCGAACTGAGACCGGATACGCTGGCCAATGGTGGAGACAGCGACAGATCGACATTCAGTTTGATCGTCAGCAGACAGGAGTACCCCTCGTGACCGTCGTCGGGCCCTTCGGGCTGAGCGTGCGGGACCAGGCTCTTGAGGCCGATGTCCAGGCCGGGTTGGCGGCTGTCGAGGAGGGCCTGCTGGAGGCCACCAAGAGCGACGTGCCGTTCATCACCGAAGCCGCGCAGCATCTCGTGCGCGCGGGCGGCAAGCGGTTCCGGCCGCTGCTGGTGGAGCTGGCAGCCCAGTTCGGTGACCCCCACAGCCCGGGCGTGGTGCCCTCGGCCGTCGTCGTGGAGCTGACGCATCTGGCGACGCTCTACCACGACGACGTGATGGACGAGGCCGATGTGCGCCGCGGCGTAGCCAGCGCCAACGCCCGCTGGGGCAACTCCGTCGCGGTGCTGACCGGGGACTTCCTCTTCGCCCGTGCCTCGCACATCCTCGCCGACCTCGGCCCCGAGGCGGTCCGGATCCAGGCCGAGGCCTTCGAGCGCCTGGTGACCGGCCAGATCCTGGAGACCGCGGGGCCGCGCGACGGCCGGGACCCCGTCGACCACTACCTGGACGTCCTCGCCGGCAAGACCGGTTCACTGGTCGCCGTCGCGTGCCGGTTCGGCGCGATGATGTCGGGCGCCGACGAGTCGACGGTCAACATCCTCACCCAGTACGGCGAGCGGCTGGGCACGGCCTTCCAGCTGGCCGACGATGTCCTCGACATCGCCAGCGACTCGCACGAATCGGGCAAGACGCCCGGCACGGACCTGCGCGAGGGCATCCCGACGCTGCCCGTGCTGCATCTGCGGGCGCGGGCCGAGAGCGCCTCCGGCACGCCGGAGGACCGCGCGCTGTGCGAGCTGCTGGCCGGCGATCTCACCGACGACGCCCGGCACGCCGAGGCGCTGGCCGGCCTGCGCGCCCACCCGGCGCTCGAAGAGGCCCGCCGCGACACCGTGCGCTACGCGGAGGAGGCCCGCGCGATGCTGGCGCCGCTGCCGCAGTGCCCGGCCAAGCAGGCCCTGGAAGGCCTCTGCGACGCGGTGGTGCACCGAGCCGGGTGACGTGGGGCGGGCGGATCCCTGAGGGATTGCCCGCCTGTCCCCTAGGGAGTGATCAGACTCCTGTCGTACGTGCAACGCCGTGCGGTGACCCGGCGTCATACCTCAGCAGTACGACGAGTTGGCCCCGCGGGCTGACGCGATACGCCCGGGGCTTTGGTGAGATGGAAAGCACCAGAGCGCGGCGGACGGGTCACCTTCAGCCCAGGGATGGGCGAGCGGACAGCGCAGCAACCGCCGCATACGACGGAGGTAGGCAGATGCCACGGTACGAACCGACAGAGGTCACCGAAGGGGACGGGGGACACTCCCCGAAGCGCCGTAAAGCGGTGCGGTATGCCGTGCCGGTCGCGGTGGCGGGAGTGGCGGCGGCCACGATCGGGCTGGTCCCGGCGTTCGCCGGCGGTTCTCCGGACCTGCCGAAGATCTCGGCACAGGACCTGATCGCCAAGATCGCCAAGTCGGATGTCCAGCAGCTCTCCGGCACGGTCCGGATCACCACGGACCTCGGCCTGCCCGCCCTGCCGGGCATGGCCGGAGGGGCCGGCGGCTTCGGCGGCGGCCCGGGCGGCGGCGAGAAGAAGGGCGACGGCGCGTCCGCGGCGCCCGAGAGCAAGCTGATGGAGCTGGCGTCCGGTGCGCACACGCTGCGCGTCGCCGCCGACGGCCCCGACAAGCAGCGGCTGTCGATCGTCGACAAGGCCGCCGAGTACAGCCTCGTCCACAACGGCAAGGATGTCTGGGCGTACGACAGCGGCAGCAACACCGCCGTCCACAGCACCGCGCCGGACGCCGGCCGGCACGGCAAGCAGCGCCATGAGCCCAAGGACCTCCCCAAGGACCTGAAGAACGCCACCCCGCAGGACCTGGCCAAGCAGGCCCTGGAGGCGGCCGGGGACACGACCTCGGTCACCGTCGACGGCACCGCCAAGGTCGCCGGGCGGGACGCCTACCAGCTGCTGATCAAGCCCAAGCAGGCCGCTTCGACCGTCGGCTCGATCCGGGTCGCGGTGGACGCGGCCAACGGCGTCCCGCTGAAGTTCACCCTCACCCCCAAGAGCGGTGGCGCGGCCGCCATCGACGTCGGCTACACCGATGTCGACTTCGCCAAGCCCGCCGCGAGCCAGTTCTCCTTCACCCCGCCCAAGGGCGCCAAGGTCGTCAACGGCGACCAGGAGCGGGCGAAGGCCGAGCGCGAACACGGCAAGGGCACCAAGGACTTCGGGCCCCACAAGGGCATGAAGGACGTCGAGAAGGACCTGGGCGGGCTGAACGTCATCGGCAAGGGCTGGACGTCCATCGCCACGATCAAGGGCGCCGGCTCCGGCCTGCCCTCGGGCAAGGACCAGGGTGCGGGCGGCGACGCCGGCAAGTTCCTGGACAGCCTCGGCGACAAGGCCAGCGGCTCCTTCGGCTCCGGCCGGATCTTCAGCACCCGCCTGGTCAACGCCCTGATAACGGACAACGGCACGATCTACGTCGGTGCCGTCGACAAGCAGGCTCTGATCGACGCGGCCAACGCCGCCAAGTAACGGGCCACCGCAGCACCAGGGACCGCCGCGCCGCCCCTCACCGGGTGGCGCGGCGCGGCCCGCAGGCCAGCCGTACGACGTTGGGGGAGCCGATGCCACAGCCGCCCGCCCCGGGGGCCGCCGGCGCGCGCCCACCCGCGGGCCTGGCCGCCTTCGACCGCCCGCCGGCCGGGGACCGGGCCATCGAGACGCGGGGGCTGACCAAGGCCTACCGCGGCGGCCAGCTCGCCGTCGCCAGCCTCGATCTGGCCGTACCGCGCGGCAGCGTCTTCGGCTTCCTCGGCCCCAACGGCTCCGGGAAGACCACCACCATCCGCATGCTGATGGGCCTGATCGACGCGACCGCCGGCAGCGCCCGGGTGCTCGGGCAGCCGATGCCCGCCGCGGGCCGCCGCGTGCTCCCCAAGGTCGGCGCGCTCATCGAGGGACCGGCGCTCTACGGCTTCCTCAGCGGCCGCGACAACCTGCGGCGTTTCGACGCCGCCGACCCCGCCGCCGACCCCCGTACCCGTACGCAGCGGGTCGGCGGCGCACTGGAGCGGGTGGGCCTGGCCGCCGCGGCCGGCAAGAAGGCGCGGGCCTACTCCCTCGGCATGAAGCAGCGCCTCGGACTGGCCGCGGCGCTGCTCCAGCCCCGTGAGCTGCTGGTGCTCGACGAGCCCACCAACGGCCTGGACCCGCAGGGCATGCGGGAGATCCGCACCCTGGTCCGGGAACTGGCCGCCGACGGTACGACCGTCTTCCTCTCCTCCCACCTCCTCGACGAGATCGAGCAGGTCTGCACCCATGCCGCGGTGATGGCCCGCGGCCGGCTGATCACCCAGGGCACGGTCGCCGACCTCTCCGCCACGGTCCTCGGGCCGCGTGGCCACGGCCGGCTGACGGTGACGACTCCCGACGCGGCGGACGCGGTACGGGTGCTGAAGGAGCACGGTGTGACCGGACTTCGGGTCACCGACGACCAGGTGACGGGCGACCTGCCGGCCGCCCCTTCGGACCGGCCGGACGCTCAGGCGCCCCTGGAGCTGGCGGACGTCAACGCCGCCCTGGTGCACGCCGGTGTCCGGGTCCGCGCCTTCGGCACCGAACGCGCCTCGCTGGAGGACGTCTTTGTGCACCTGACCGGGGAGGGATTCGATGTCGCAGGCTGAGGCGGTGCCGCGCCGGCCCCGACCGCTGTGGTCGCTGGGCCTGCTGCGCAGCGAGATCACCATGACCTTCCGGCGCTGGCGCACCCTGGCGCTGCTGGCGGTGCTCGCCGGCGTACCGATCCTGGTCGGCATCGCCGTCAAGATCGAGACCGGTGACGGCAGGGCGGCGGGCGACGGCGCGGGCGGCCCGGCGTTCATCTCCCAGGTCAGCAATAACGGACTCTTCCTGGTCTTCACCTCGCTCGCGGTGACGCTGCCGTTCTTCCTGCCCATGTCCATCGGCGTGATCGCGGGCGACTCCATAGCCGGCGAGGCGCACGGCGGGACGCTGCGCTACCTCCTGGTCGCCCCCGCGGGCCGTACCCGCCTGCTGCTGGTCAAATACGCCACGGTCATGACGTTCTGCCTGGTGGGCACCCTCGTCGTGGCGCTCTTCGCGCTGGCGACCGGCGCTGTGCTCTTTCCCCTGGGCGAGATCACCCTGCTCTCCGGAACGACCGTCTCCTTCGCCGAGGGGCTGTTGCGGGCGCTGGCCATCGCCGGAGCGGTGGCGCTGTCCCTGACGGGCGTGGCCGCCGTCGGCCTGTTCATATCGACGCTCACCAGCAGCGGTACCGCCGCCATGGCCACCACGGTCGGGCTGCTGATCACCGTGCAGATCCTGGACACCATCCCCCAGCTGGACGCCATCCAGCCGTATCTCTTCCCGCACTACTGGCTGTCCTTCGCGGACCTGCTGCGCGACCCCGTCTACTGGGACCAGCTGCAGAAGAACTTCGGCCTGCAGGCGCTGTACGCGGCGGTGTTCGGGGCGGCGGCCTGGGCGCGGTTCACCACCCGCGACATCACGGCTTGAGGCCGGGGGGCTGCGCGGTGGCGGGCTGCGCCGCCGACGCGATCGCCTCGGTCGCGGCTGCCTCGCCCGCGCGGGCCGCGGCGGCGGCCAGCTGCGACCGCCCCCGCCGCGCCGTCCGCAGGGCATCCCAGGTCAGCACCACCAGGGCCACCCACACCAGCGCGAACCCGGCCCAGCGCTCCGGCGGCATCTCCTCGTGGAAGACCAGGAGCCCCAGCACGAACTGAAAGGTCGGCGCCAGGTACTGCAGCATCCCGATCACGCTCAGCGGCAGCCGCATCGCCGAGGCACCGAAGCAGATCAGCGGCACCGCGGTCGCCACTCCGCAGGCCGAGAGCAGCAGTGCCTGGCCCACTCCGCCGCCGACGAAGCTGGACTGGCCCTTGGCCCCGAGGTAGATCAGGAAGCCCAGTGCGGGCAGCAGCTGCATGGCCGTCTCGGCGCTGAAGCCCTCGATGCCGTCGAGCTTGATGCCCTTCTTGACCAGCCCGTACGTCGCGAAAGACAGGGCCAGGCCGAGCGCGATCCAGGGCACCTTGCCGTAGGCGACGGTCATCACCACGACGGCCAGGGCGCCGACGCCCACAGCCGTCCACTGCAGCGGCCGCAGCCGCTCACGCAGCACGAGCACGCCGAAGGCGATGCTGACCAGAGGGTTGATGAAGTAGCCGAGCGACGCTTCCAGGACATGCCCGGCGTTGACCGCCCAGATGTAGAGGAACCAGTTGACCGAGATGACCAGGGCGCAGACCAGGACCAGTCCGAGCCGCTTGGGCTGCCGCAGCAGCGGGCCTATCCAGGCCCAGCGGCGCAGCACGGCCAGGATGACGACGGCGACGGGCAGCGACCACACCATCCGGTGGGCCAGGATCTCGGACGGTGCGACGGCGTCCAGCAGATGCCAGTAGAGGGGCAGCAGGCCCCACATGGTGTAGGCGGCGATGCCATAGGCGAGTCCAGCGCGCTGATCGGCTCGAGGCTGCAAGGGGACCCTCCTGAGGTGCTTCGTCGACTCTGCGAAGGTAGCGCCGCATCAGCCCGCGTGTCATGTGCGTATCGATAGACGGTCATGACGAGGGGGTGGCGGAAGGAGGACGGCGGGGAGCCGCCTCAGATCGGAGGCCGCCTCGGGGCGGGAGCCGCCGCGGTTCGGGAAGCCAGGCCGGCAGCCGCCTCAGGCCGGCAGCTGCCTCAGGGCGTCCGCGATGGACTCGGCGATCGGTGTCGTCGGGCGGCCGATGAGCCGGGAGAGGTCGCCGGGGGTCGCCGCCAGCTCGCCCCGGGCGATCCCGGCGTCCGCATCGGCGACCAGCTGCGCCCCCAGGGCCGGCACCCCCGCCTCGACCATCAGGGCCACGTACCGTTCCTGGGACAGATCGCGGTACGGGATGCGCCGGCCGGTCTGCCGGGACACCTCGGCCGCGTACTCCGCCATCGACCAGGCGGTGTCACCGCTCAGCTCGTACACCGAGTTCTCATGGCCGGCGCCGGTGAGCACGACGGCGGCCGCCTCGGCATAGTCCCGGCGCGCGGCGGAGGCCACCCGGCCCTCGCCCGCGCTGCCGATCACCGCGCCGGTCCTCAGCGTGCCGGCCAGCGCACCGGTGTAGTTCTCGTGGTACCAGCCGTTGCGCAGCAGGCAGTACGGCACACCGGACGCGAGCAGCGCCTGCTCGGTGGCGATGTGCTCCTCGGCGATGGAGAAGGTGGCGGTCGGCCCGCCCAGCACGCTGGTGTACGCCAGCAGGCCCACGCCGGCCTCGCGCGCGGCGTCGATCACGTCGCGGTGCTGGGTGAGGCGCTGACCGGCCTCGTTGCCGGAGATGAGCAGGACCCGGTCGCCGGCCGCGAAGGCCCCTTCGAGCGTCTCGGGCCGACCGTAGTCCGCGATCTTGATTCCGACGCCGAGCGCCGCCAGGCCCGCGGTCTTGGCCCGGTCCCGGGCGACCGCCACGATCTCGCCCGGTGCGGCGCGCTTGAGCAGCTCCTCGATGACCAGCCGGCCGAGGGCCCCGCCGGCGCCGGTGACCACGATGCTCATGTCCTGCCCCTTGCCAGTTGGAGGCCGTCAGCATGGCACTCGTACGAGACGCGCAGAAGAGACGCGCCCCGCCCGCGCCGAACGAGGTCCTGGCAGCGCGCAACCGCGAGCGGGTGCCCGTACGGGGGCGCCATGAGACGTTCCGTACGGACACCCGCAGCGGTGTCGGGGGCTCTCCACGCCTCGGCCGCGCCCTGCGGCACGGCCGGCCGTGGACCGCGGTCGTCAGCCGACGACCGTCCAGGTGTCGTTGCCGGTCAGCAGCGCGGCGAGGTCGCCCTTGCCCTGCTGCTCGATGGCGGTGTCGAGCTGGTCGGACATCAGGGTGTCGTAGACCGGCCGTTCGACATTGCGGAGCACACCGATCGGGGTGTGGTGGAGGGTGTCGGGGTCCGCGAGCCGGGAGAGCGCGAAGGCCGTGGTGGGGGAGGGGTTGTGCGCGTCGTGCACCAGCACACCCTCCGTGCCCTCCTGCAGCACGTCGATGATCTTGAGGTCGCCGGTGGCCGGGTCGCGGACCACGCCCTTGGAGCCGAGGCCGTCGGGGGCCGTGGCGCCGAAGCGGATCGGCTGCCCGTGCTCCAGGCGGATGACGGCCTCCTGGGCCTTCTCCTTGTCCTTGAGGACCTCGAAGGCGCCGTCGTTGAAGATGTTGCAGTTCTGGTAGATCTCCACCAGCGCCGTGCCGGGGTGGGCGGCGGCCTCGCGCAGTACCGAGGTGAGGTGCTTGCGGTCGGAGTCGACCGTACGGGCCACGAACGTCGCCTCGGCCCCGAGCGCCAGCGAGACCGGGTTGAACGGCGCGTCCAGCGAGCCCATCGGCGTCGACTTGGTGATCTTGCCGACCTCGGAGGTGGGGCTGTACTGGCCCTTGGTCAGACCGTAGATCCGGTTGTTGAACAGCAGGATCTTGAGGTTGACGTTGCGCCGCAGGGCGTGGATGAGGTGGTTGCCGCCGATGGACAGCGCATCGCCGTCGCCCGTGACGACCCATACGGACAGATCGCGGCGCGAGGAGGCCAGGCCGGTGGCGATGGCCGGGGCGCGGCCGTGGATGGAGTGCATCCCGTAGGTGTTCATGTAGTACGGGAAGCGGGAGGAGCAGCCGATGCCGGAGACGAAGACGATGTTCTCCTTCGCCAGGCCGAGCTCGGGCATGAAGCCCTGCACGGCGGCGAGGACGGCGTAGTCACCGCAGCCGGGGCACCAGCGCACTTCCTGATCGGACTTGAAGTCCTTCATGGACTGCTTGGCCTCGGCCTTGGGCACCAGGGAGAGCGCCTCGATCTGCGAGGGCCGCTCCGAGATCGTCTCAGTCATTGATGGCCTCCTTAAAGACCTCCGCGAGCTGCTCGGCCTTGAACGGCATCCCGCTGACCTGGGTGTGCGAGCGGGCGTCGACCAGGTACTTGGCGCGCAGCAGGATGGCGAGCTGCCCGAGGTTCATCTCCGGCACGATCACCTTGTCGTAACGCGCCAGGACCTCGCCCAGATTCCGGGGGAAGGGGTTGAGGTGGCGCAGATGGGCCTGCGCGATGCGCTCCCCTGCGCCCCGTACGCGCCGTACCGCCGCGGTGATCGGTCCGTACGTCGACCCCCAGCCGATGACCAGGGTGCCCGCGCCCTTGCCGCCGGCGTCGGCGGGGTCGTCGACCGCGAGGTCCGGGACCTCGATGCCGTCGACCTTGGCCTGGCGGGTGCGCACCATGAAGTCGTGGTTGGCGGGGTCGTAGGAGATGTTGCCGGTGCCGTCCTGCTTCTCGATGCCGCCGATGCGGTGCTCCAGGCCCGGCGTGCCCGGCACCGCCCAGGGGCGGGCCAGGGTCTGCTCATCGCGCTTGTAGGGCCAGAAGACCTCCGTGCCGTCCGCCAGCTCGTGGTTGGGGCCGGAGGCGAACTGGACGCGCAGATCGGGGAGTTCCCCGACGTCGGGGATCCGCCAGGGCTCGGAGCCGTTGGCCAGATAGCCGTCGGAGAGCAGGAAGACGGGGGTGCGGTACGTCAGCGCGATACGGGCCGCGTCCAGCGCCGCGTCGAAGCAGTCGGCGGGGGTCCTGGGCGCCACGATCGGCACCGGTGCCTCGCCGTTGCGCCCGTACATCGCCTGCAGCAGATCGGCCTGCTCGGTCTTCGTCGGCAGACCCGTCGAGGGCCCGCCGCGCTGGATGTCCACGATCAGCAGCGGAAGTTCCAGGCTGACCGCGAGACCGATGGTCTCCGACTTCAGCGCCACACCCGGGCCGGACGTGGTCGTCACCGCCAGGGCGCCGCCGAACGCCGCGCCCAGCGCCGCGCCGATACCGGCGATCTCGTCCTCCGCCTGAAACGTCCGCACACCGAAGTTCTTGTGCTTGGACAGCTCGTGCAGGATGTCGGAGGCCGGGGTGATCGGGTAGGAGCCCAGATACAGCGGCAGGTCCGCCTGCTGGGAGGCGGCGACCAGGCCGTAGGACAGCGCGAGGTTGCCGGAGATGTTGCGGTAGGTGCCGGTCGGGAAGGCCGCGGTCGCCGGGGCGACCTCGTAGGAGACCGCGAAGTCCTCGGTCGTCTCGCCGAAGTTCCAGCCCGCCCGGAACGCGGTGACGTTCGCCTCCGCGATGTCCGGCTTCTTGGCGAACTTGGCGCGCAGGAACTTCTCGGTGCCTTCGGTCGGGCGGTGGTACATCCACGACAGCAGGCCCAGCGCGAACATGTTCTTGCTGCGCTCGGCCTCCTTGCGGGAGAGCCCGAACTCCTTGAGCGCCTCGATCGTCAGCGTCGTCAGCGGTACCGGATGGACGTTGTAGGCCGCCAGCGAGCCGTCCTCCAGCGGGCTGGTCGCATAGCCGACCTTCGCCATCGGGCGCTTGGTGAACTCGTCGGTGTTGACGATGATCTCCGCGCCGCGCGGGACGTCGGCGAGGTTCGCCTTGAGCGCGGCCGGGTTCATCGCGACCAGTACGTTCGGAGCGTCACCGGGCGTGAGGATGTCGTGGTCGGCGAAGTGCAGCTGGAAGCTGGAGACGCCCGGCAGCGTGCCGGCGGGCGCCCGGATCTCGGCGGGGAAGTTGGGCAGCGTCGACAGGTCGTTGCCGAACGACGCCGTTTCGGATGTGAACCGGTCTCCGGTGAGCTGCATTCCGTCACCGGAGTCACCGGCGAACCGGATGATCACCCGGTCCAGGCGCCGGACTTCCTTGCTCTGCCCGCCGTTACCGGAAGAGCGCTGTTCCCCGACTAGCGCTGCGTCGGTCTGCTCGGCTGGGCTACTGACCTGGCTGGTCACTGCTTCGGACCTCCCTCGAGGGGTGCGGCGTCCCCGCCGGAGGCAGGGCTCGGGACGAGTCGTACCGGACGGTTGTCCCATAACCATCGTACGTGGGTAAGGGTGACCTTCCCTGGGTCGATCACATGGTGGACGTCAAGATGAGACACCATTCTGGTGTGTTTTGTCATGAAATCACCGCCCCCGTGGCCCCTTATTCATGACGCTCCGGACTCCTCCATTGGTTCTACGCCCAAAGTCCCAGGCCGCGACCAAAATGGCCGCGGCCTGCCAATCTGACAGGGTGTCAGCTAGTCAGGAGTTGAGGTAGGTGAGTACGGCGAGCACCCTGCGGTGATCCCCGTCACTCTGCGCCAGCCCCAGCTTCAGGAAGATGTTGCTGACGTGCTTCTCGACCGCGCCGTCGCTGACCACCAGCTGCCGGGCGATGGCGGAGTTCGTCCGGCCCTCGGCCATCAGCCCCAGCACCTCCCGCTCGCGCGGCGTCAGATTGGCCAGCACATCCTGCTTACGGCTGCGGCCCAGCAGCTGCGCCACCACCTCCGGGTCCAGCGCGGTGCCGCCCTCGGCGACCCGGACCACCGCGTCGACGAACTCCCGCACCTCGGCGACCCGGTCCTTGAGCAGATAGCCGATGCCCCGGCTCGACCCGGCCAGCAGCTCCGTGGCGTACTGCTCCTCGACATACTGCGAGAGCACCAGCACTCCCAGGCCCGGATGGTCGCGGCGCAGCCGGATCGCGGCCCGCACCCCCTCGTCGGTGTGCGTCGGCGGCATCCGTACGTCCGCCACCACCACATCCGGCAGCGCGTCCTCGTCCGCCAGCTCCCTGATCGCCTTGATCAGCGCCTCGGCGTCCCCCACACCCGCCACGACCTCATGCCCACGGTCGGTGAGCAGCCGGGTCAGCCCCTCCCGGAGGAGCACCGAATCCTCGGCGATGACCACCCGCACCTTGTCCTCCACGACTTCGGATCCCCCACGTCTCATCGCTCCCACCCTGCTGGTCCCCAGCATTCCAGCATTCGGACGCGGGCGGGCGGATCAGGGGGCGCGGGACGCAGGGGGGCGGCAGAGGCGGTGCCGAGGCGGGGCAATCGGCGCGGGCGGGCGGGCCGGACTCCCGTCCCGGCCCCGGCCGCCGCCCGCTCTCCCCGCTCCGGTGCCCCGTGGTCACCCGCGCCAGGGCAGTTCGGCGGTGATGGACGTCGGGCCGCCGATCGGGGAGTCCACTATGAGCAGGCCGTCGACGGAGCCGAGTCGCTCCGCCAGGCCGGCCAGGCCGGTGCCGGCATCGGTGCGGGCGCCGCCCCTGCCGTCGTCCGTCACCAGCACCACGATCCGGTCGGCGGTGCGCCAGACATCCACCGTCGCGCGGGTGGCCCGGGCGTGCTTGGAGACGTTCTGCAGCAGCTCGGAAGCGGTGAAGTAGGCGATGCCCTCGATGGCCGCCGCCGGGCGGTGGTCGAGGTCCACCGTCACCCTCACCGGAACCGTGCAGCGGGCGGCCAGTGCCGACAGCGCCGGGCCCAGGCCCCGGTCGGTGAGGATCGCCGGGTGTATCCCCCGGGCCAGATCCCGCAGCTCCTGGAGCGCGATCTTCGCCTCGCCGTGTGCCTCGTCGACCATCCGCGCCGCGGCCTCCGGGTCCTTGGCCAGCTTCTCCTTGGCCAGGCCCAGATCCATGGCGAGCGAGACCAGCCGGGCCTGCGCGCCGTCGTGCAGATCGCGCTCGATGCGGCGCAGATCGGCCGCCGCGGTGTCCACGACCACGCCGCGGTCCGACTCCAGCTCGACGACCCGGGTCGCGAGCGAGGAGGGGCCCAGCAGGCCGTGGACCATGACCCGGTCCACCTGCGTCAGCCCGCGGATCACCCAGGGCCCGGCCAGCACGAGCAGTAGCCCGACCCCGCTGGCGAGCCAGATCTCCGCGGGGGTGTCGAGGTAGAAGCCGCTGCGGCTGCCGTCGCCCCACATCTGGATGCCCGGCTGGTCGAGGTAGGCGGGGAACGTCCACCGCCACAGCGGGTAGGCCAGCAGCGCCCAGCCGATGGTCCAGAACGTCAGCGAGAAGACGAAGGAGAAGACCGCCCACGGGAAGTGCAGCAGGGAGTAGAGCAGGTGCCGCCAGGACACCCCGCTCTTCAGCACGGCCCCGACCCAGCCCATCACGCCCGGCTTCGAGGGGCGCACCGGCTCCGGATCGGCCACGTCCAGCGCCAGCAGACCCCTGGCCCGCGCACGCTCCACGCTGCCCAGTCCCCGGCTGCCGGCCAGGCCGCCCGCCAGCACCGGAATGCCCAGGAACGTCACCAGCAGACCGGCGCCGAGCGAGATCACCGCTAGGGCGTAGGTGAACATCACGATGGACATCGGGAGGCTGAGGAAGAGGTAGAGGAACTCCCGCCAGGTGCGCCCGGAGAACGGGGCGCGCAGTCCCACGGGGACTCGCGAGCCGTGGGGTTGCGGTGCGTATGCGGTATCCATCGTCTCGTCGTCCGTTCTGTCGTATGCGGTTCCTGCCTGTCGGCGCCGCTGTGTGAGCTGCCGGCCCTGCGTGGGCCGAGCAGTTTTCCGTTACGACAAGCCTCCGCGAGCCGAGCCCGGCGCACCATGAGGGTCTTTGCAGTCTTTTCCTGGGGTTTTCCCCACCCCCTGACCTGGGGTTCAGCGCAACCGGCAGGTCAGCGGCCCCTCGGCCGGCGCCCCCGCTTCGACGCCGACGCCGATGCGGATGCCGCCCCCGCCCCGGCGCGCGGCCGCCACGGCAGCTCCGCCGTCACCCGCGTGGGTCCGCCGACCGGCGAATCCAGCACGAACAGCCCGTCCACCGACCCCAGTCGCTCGGCGAGCCCGGCCATCCCGCTGCCGCCGTCCAGCCGCGCCCCGCCCCGCCCGTCGTCCACCACCTGGATCAGCAGCCGGTCCTCCGCCCGCCATACCTCGACGGACGCCCGCCGTGCCGCGCTGTGCTTGGAGACGTTCTGCAGCAGCTCGGAGACGGTGAAGTAGGCGATGCCCTCGATGGCGGGCGCGGGACGCTCGGCCAGGTCGACGGAGGTCGTCGCGGGCACCGTGCAGCGCCCGGCCAGCGAGGCCAGGGCGGGCCCCAGCCCGCGGTCGGTGAGGATCGCCGGATGGATGCCCCGGGCCAGATCCCGCAGCTCCTGAAGGGCCAGCTTCACCTCGCCGTGCGCCTCCTCCACCATCGCCGCCACGGTTTCGTCGGCCCGACCCTCCAGCAGCTTCTCCTTCGCCAGCCCGAGCCCCATGGCCAGCGCCACCAGCCGGGCCTGCGCGCCGTCGTGCAGATCCCGCTCGATCCGCCGCAGATCGGCGGCCGCGGTGTCGGTGACCGTCACCCGGTCCGACTCCAGCTCGGCGATCCGCCGCTCCAACTCGTCGGACGGTGACAGCAGGCCGCGCACCATGGCCCGGTCGACGTTCGACAGCCAGCGCGCCACCCAGGGCAGCGCCGGCCAGCCCACGAAGAGCGAGACGAAGACGACCGTGAAGGTGAGCAGCGCCCACGGCAGCCGGATGAACGCGAACAGTGCGTGCCGCCAGGCGACGGGGTCCTTCAGGCACGTCCACAGCCACGGGAAGAACCCGGACTCCCGCGCCCGTAGCGGGCTCGGCTCCTCGACCCGCACCCCGAGCAGCGCCCGCGCTCTGGCCCGCTCCAGCCTCCCGTACCGCCGGCACGCCATCAGCCCCGTGGCCAGCAGTGGCAGGCCGATCACGGTGACCGACAGCCCGAGTCCCAGCGTCAGCCAGACCACCACCACCGCGAACGCCACGACGCCCAGCGGGAAGTTGGCCAGCAGATAGGCGATCTCCTGCCACGTCGCTCTGCCGAGGGGCGCTCTGGGCGGCGGGGGTGAGGCACCGTCAAGGTCGTCAGCAGCGGCACCGGGTCGGGAACTGTCCGTCATGCCCCCAGCCTGCCCGGCCGCGGCCGCGGGTGCCATGGGGTGGCTGGGGTGGTGGATGGTGGGGTTTTCCCCACCATCGCTTCCCACGCCGTTCGCCCCGTCGCAGGTCAAGGCCCCGGCGCGGCGCGGCGCGTGGGCACCGGTTGCGCCCGTCTCGTTGTCCACAGCGGTGGACAGGGCGCGACGCCGGGACCGTATGGTGTGGCGATGCACAACGGGAGGGGCGGGTGGCGATGGCGCGCAGGGACGACGCCGGGTTGCTGAAGCCGGATTTCGCCGCGCGGCAGCCGGAATCCGCGGCGCGGGACCTCACCGACGCCTTGGCCGGCCCCCTCGACGTCCGCGGCTGGGGATGGGGCGAGCGGAGCAGGGCCTGGACCGCGACGGCGGCGAGCGTGCTGCTCGGGGCGGTCGCCGGGATCTGCGCACACAGCTGGTACGGGAACGGGGGCGCCGCGCTGGGGCTCGGCCTCGCCGCCGTCGCCCTCGCGGGTGCCGGAGCGGCCCTCGGCCCCCGCGCCGGACGAACGGGGCACCGCGCCCCCCAGGTCGCCCTGCTGCTCGGCGGCACCCTCGGGGTGGCCGCGGCATGGCAGGCGGTCCCGGACGGCGGCCCCAGGCTCGCCGCCGTAGGGCTGACCGTCGCGGCCGTGCTCGCGCTCCTCGGACTCTGTGCGGGGCTCGGGCGCGGCGGCCTGATAGGCGCGGCCTCGGTCGCGCTCGCCGTGGGCGCCTGGGAGCTGGGACTGGCCCTGACCACCCCCGCGCGCACGGGAGTTGCGCTCGGCTTCGGCTCCGTACTGGTCCTCGGCTATCTGCCGCGACTCGCCCTGATGGCGGCCGGCCTGACCCGGCTCGACGACCAGCGCTCCGGTGGCACACCGGTCAGCCGGCACCAGGTGGCGGGCGCGCTGGGCGCCGCCCATCGGGAGCTGGCTCTGGCCACGGTGGCGATGGCGGCCTCGGCCGGCGCCGCCGGGGTGCTCGCGGTGCGCACACCCGGCCTGTGGACGGTGCTCGCCGGGCTGCTGCTGTGCGTCGTCCTGTGCTCGCGGGCCCGCGCCTATCCGCTGGCCGTGGAGGTCGTCGCGCTGCTGGCGGCGGGCCTGGTGGTGGGCGTACGGCTGGTGCTGCTCTGGGCCACCGACGGCGGGGCGCCGGTGTTCGCGCTGGCCACGCTGGGTGTGCTGGCCGTGCTGCCGGTCGCGGTGCTCGCCGTGCGGCTGCCGGAGACGCTGCGGGCCCGGCTGCGGCGGTGGCTGGACCTGGCTGAGTCGGTGAGCGTGGTGGCGCTGATCCCGGTGGCCCTCGGGGCCTTCGGGCTCTACGGCCTGCTGTTCGGCACGTCCTGACCCGGAGGGTGGTGGAGGGTCTTGTCATCGTCGGGAGCGAATCCGGACCGAGCGAATCCGGACCGAGCGAACGTGGACGGAGCGGGAGTGGGCGAGGGGGCCCGAGTGGGAGCCGGAGCGACGGAAGGCATGGATGCGGTGAGCGTGAGCTACGGGCCGGGTGCCCTTCCGCCGGCCGAGCCGGTGCCGGCCACGGAGCCGGTGCGGGCGGCCGGGCCGATACCCGCCGCCGGGCCGATGCCCTCGCCCGCCGCCCCCGCCCCGGCGCCCCTCCAGGCCGCGGCGCCGTCTCCCCGGACGCCGGCACCGCCCGCCCCTTCTGCCCCTTCCACCCCGTCAGTGCCGTCCGCCCAGGCCCCCGCCCCCGGCCGCTACGGTCGGTCCGGCCTGCCGGCGCGGACGCCGGTCTCCGTGCCCCTTCTGCCGCCGGAGCTGGCCGACGGGCAGCCCAGGCCGCGCCGCGGCGACCCGCTGGCCCGGCGCGCGGGCCGGGCGCTGCGCCGCGTCTTCGCCTCGTCGCCGGCCGCCGAGACGGCCGCCGTCACCCAGGCCGCGTACGCCATCCAGCAGCCCGTCACCACGGGCCGGCAGATCGCCGTGTCCAGCATCCGGGGCGGTGCGGGCAAGTCCACCGTCGCCGCCCTCCTGGCGCTCACCTTCGCGCACTACCGCTCCGACCCCGTGCTCGCCGTCGAGGCGGACCCGGCGCTCGGCACGCTGCCGCACCGCCTGGGCGCCCGCGAGGTGCGCTGGTCGGGCAGTGATCTGGCGCAGATTGTCGATCCGTCGATGCTGATCACGGACCTGACCGGCTACCTCCTGCCGTTCGCCGGCGGCGGCTGGCTGCTGCCCGGCAGTCAGGGCGCCATCGGCACCCGCCTGGACATCGACACCTACCGCGTCGTGATGACGTCCCTGCGCCGCCACTTCGCGGCCACCGTCGTGGACTGCGAGACGCTGCCCGCCGAGGTGGCGCGCACCGCGCTGGTGACCACACACGCGCGGGTGCTGGTCACCCCGGCGACCCCGGAGGGCGTGGCGGCCACCCGCTCCGTACTGGACTGGATCGGCGGCCTGCACCCCGGACTGCTGCCGACCACGGTGGTCGTGCTCACCCACTCCTCGCCCGACAGCGGTGTCGACGTCCGCAAGGCCGCCGAGCATCTGGGCGCCGGCGGCGCGGCGGTGCTGCCGCTGCCGTACGACCGCCATCTGGCGGCCGGTGGCGCGATCCGTACGGAGCTGCTCGGCGAACGGACACGGGAGGCGGCGGCGCGGATCGCGGCCGAGGCGATGAACCGCGCGGCCTCGCGGGATCCGGGCCGGCGCCGGCAGCAGCCCGCACCGCCCGCGGAGGGCCGGGCGACGGCCGACGCACCGGTCCAGGCGGCCACGTACGGGGAAGGCCCGGCGCCGGTGTACGCACCGGGGCAGCCGCCGGCGACCGCATCCGGACAGGCGTCGGCGTACGCACCGGCACAGACGCCGCCGCAGGCGCCGCTGCCGACACAGCCACACATGCCACCTCAGGCACAGCCGCAACCGGCGCCCCAGGCTCCGGCGCCGCTCCAGCCCCAGCAACCCCAGCCGGCGCCCCAGTATCACTACCCGCCGCAGCCGGCACCCCAGGCCCCGCCACAGACCGGGCCCGCGGCCCATGCCCCGGCGCCCCCGCCCCCGCCCCCGGCATCACCCCCGCCGCCGGCTCCCCGGGCTCCGGAACCCCCCGCGCCCGCCGCCGGCCCCGACAGCCGGAGCCCCTTCGACGGCGGTCCGGTCCGCTGATCCCGCCCCTCCCGCCCCGGTGGGAGGGGCACGGCATCCCGCTTCGTGAGACACCTGATGAGACAACCGCGCAGGATGTCTACGCTGCCACCCGCCCAGGTAGGGCGAAGTACGGACAAGCTCACCGTCGGCGACGACGCGGCTGCTCGGGTGGGCCTGACAGGGCCTAGACTCCCGTCCGTACAGATCGTCGAAGTCGTTGAACAAGCGCAGTAAGGGAGCGAGGGGCGGACGTGCCGGACGCGACCGTACGCACCACCATCGCCGCGGACTATTTCCAGGGCTATTCGGTCGTGGGACTCATCGCCGTGGTCGGTGTGCTCTTCGTCGCCGTGGCCTTCGGGGCCGGGCGGCTGCTGCGCCCTGTCGTCCCGACGCCCGAGAAGCTGCTGACGTACGAGTGCGGCGTGGACCCGGTCGGCGAGGGCTGGGCGCACACCCAGGTCCGCTACTACGTCTACGCCTTCCTCTACGTCATCTTCGCCGTCGACTCGATCTTCCTGTTCCCCTGGGCGACGGTCTTCGCCGCCCCCGGCTTCGGCGGCGTGACACTGGTGGAGATGTTCGTCTTCCTCGGCTTCCTCGCCGTCGGCCTGCTCTACGCATGGAAGAAGGGCGTCCTGGAATGGACGTGAACCCCGTCTCCAACGGCTCGGCAGCCGCGCCCGAAGGCGCCGCCCCCGAGTTCCTGCCGGAGCCGCGACGCCTGGGCACCCTGGCCCGGCTCGCGCCCGAACCGATGAAGGTGGTCCTCAACTGGGGCCGCCGCTACAGCCTGTGGGTCTTCAACTTCGGCCTGGCCTGCTGCGCCATCGAGTTCATCGCCGCTTCCATGGCGCGCCACGACTTCATCCGGCTCGGCGTGATCCCCTTCGCGCCCGGCCCGCGCCAGGCCGACCTGATGGTCGTCTCCGGCACCGTCACCGACAAGATGGCGCCCGCGGTCAAGCGGCTCTACGAGCAGATGCCCGAGCCCAAGTACGTCATCTCCTTCGGAGCCTGCTCCAACTGCGGCGGTCCCTACTGGGACTCGTACTCGGTCACCAAGGGCGTCGACCAGATCATCCCGGTCGATGTGTACGTACCGGGCTGCCCGCCGCGGCCGGAGGCGCTGCTGCAGGGCATCCTCAAGCTCCAGGAGAAGATCGCCCGCGAGTCGCTGGGGGAGCGGTACACGAAGGGCGCCGCCCGGCCCTCGGCGGCCGCGCTGCGCAGCGGGCTGGTGGCGCCGCCCGCCCCGAAGCCGACGGAGGAACCGACGGCACCGGGGGAGGAGCCTCGATGAGCGAGCAGCCGGACCAGCCCGTGCAGCCGGTCGAGCAGCCGGAGACCGCCGAGCAGCCCGCCGCCGAGCCCGTGGTCGGCTGGCTGCCGCGGGCCGCGAGCGAGATCTTCGGCGCGGGCGCGACGGCGGAGCTGGCGTACGAGCTGCTGACCGTCGACGTCCCGGTGGACGGCTGGCTCACCGCGCTGACGGCGGCCCGTGACGACCTCGGCTGCAGCTACTTCGACTGGCTGAGCGCCGTCGACGAGCCCGGTACCGGCTTCCGGATCTGCGCGCACCTCGCGGACGTCGCCCGCCCGGGCACCGTCCGGCGGTTGATCGTGCGCACGACGGTCCCGCACGAGGCGGCCGCGCTGCCCACCGCCGTCGGCGTCTACGCGGGCGCGGGCTGGCACGAGCGCGAGACCCACGAGATGTTCGGCGTCGACTTCACCGGTCACCCCCACCTCGTACCGCTGCTGCTGCCCGAGTCCTTCGAGGGGCACCCGCTGCGCAAGGACTTCGTGCTGGCGGCGCGGGTCGCCAAGGCCTGGCCGGGCGCCAAGGAGCCGGGCGAGTCCGAGCACGGCGGGCCCAAGCGCCGGCAGATGCTGCCGCCCGGTGTCCCGGACCCGAACGAGTGGGGCCCGCTGAAGGGCCAGCTGCCGCCTGCGCCCGCGCGCCCGGCGCGGGGTGCGCGGGCGGCGGGCGGGGCCCGCGTGGCCGGTGCCGCCGCGGGTGAGCGCCCGGCGCGACGTACCCGGACCGCGAGCGCGGGTTCGGCGAGCCAGCAGGCCGCGGGGGAGGGGGCAGCGACCCCGGAGACCCCGGCGGCCCCGGAGACACCGGCAGCCCCGGCGGCCGCAGAAGCACAGGCAGCCCCGGCGCCTACCGGGCGGCCGGAGCGCCCGGCCCGCCGTACGCGCTCGGCCGGCGAGGGTTCGGCGAGCCAGCAGCGGGCGGCGGCGGAGGCGGCCGGGCCCGAGCAGGCCCCGGAGGCGAAGGCCCCCGAGGCGTCCGCCGCACCGCGCTCCTCCGACGCGCCGTGGCACCACGCGCGCCCGGCCTTCGACGAGCCGGAGCGCAAGGCGGCGCCGGAGCAACCGGAGCAGAAGACGGCCCCGCAGAGCCCGGCGGAGTCGCAGAGCCCGGCGGAGCCGCGGCAGCAGCCCGCGCCCGAGGAGAAGCCCGAGCCGGCGCCCGAGCCGACGGACGAGGCCGAGCAGCAAGCCGCGCCGGTCCAGCAGCCCGAGGCCGAGCCCGCGCCCGAGCCCCGCCCCGACCAAGCCACCCCCCAAGACCCGGCAGGAGGCGACACCCCATGAGCGAGCGCAGCGAGCGAATCGTGCAGAGGTGCGCGCCTCGCGAACGCGGGGCCGAGCGAAGCGAGGTGTCGGCATGAGCGACGCCCTCGACATCGCGCTGCGCCTGCTCGCCGTCTTCGCCGTGTTCCTGGTGTTCCCCCTGGTCATCGGGCAGACCGAGCACAAGGTCATGGCCCATATGCAGGGCCGCCTCGGTCCGATGTACGCGGGCGGCTTCCACGGCTGGGCGCAGCTCGTCGCCGACGGTGTGAAGTTCGCGCAGAAGGAGGACATCGTTCCGGCCGGTGCCGACCGGCGGATCTTCCAGCTCGCGCCCGCCGTCGCCCTGCTGCCCTACCTCCTGGTGCTCGTCGCCATCCCGATAGGCCCGCACAACGCCGTCGGACAGGCCCTGGACGCGGGGATCTTCTTCGTCCTCGCCGTCATGGGCGTCGGCGTGCTCGGCTCACTGATGGCGGGCTGGGCCTCGGCGAACAAGTTCTCGCTCCTGGGCGGTCTGCGGACGGCCGCGCAGCTGCTCGCCTACGAGCTGCCGATGCTGCTCACCGCGGCGTCGGTGGCGATGGCCGCCGGCACGCTCTCGCTGCCCGGGATCGTCGAGGCCTTCCACTGGTGGTGGGTGCCGTGGCAGATCGTCGGCGGGCTGGTCTTCTTCACCGCGGGCCTCGCCGAGCTGCAGCGCCCGCCGTTCGACATGCCGGTCGCCGACTCGGAGATCATCTTCGGCGCGTACACCGAGTACACCGGACTGCGCTTCGCCCTCTTCCTGCTCGCCGAGTACGCGGGCATCGTCGTGCTCTGCGCGCTGACCTCGGTGCTCTTCCTCGGCGGCTGGCACGGCCCGTTCGGCGCCGACGGCCTGGGCTGGCTGTGGACGCTGCTGAAGACCGTGATCCTCGCCTTCGGCGTCATCTGGCTACGGGTGACCTACCCGCGGCTGCGCGAGGACCAGCTGCAAAAGCTCGCCTGGACGGTCCTGATCCCGCTCGCTCTCGCCCAGATCGCCCTCACCGGCGTAGTGAAGGTGGTGATCTCCTGATGGGTATCCCTGGCAGCGGCCTCGCCAAGGGCCTGGCCGTCACCCTGCGGACGATGACGAAGCGGTCGGTCACCGCGCAGTACCCGGACGTCCAGCCCGACCTGGCGCCCCGTACCCGCGGCGTCATCGGCCTGTTCGAGGAGAACTGCACGGTCTGCATGCTGTGCGCGCGTGAGTGCCCGGACTGGTGCATCTACATCGACTCCCACAAGGAGACGGTGCCGCCGGCCGCGCCCGGAGGCCGTGAGCGCAGCCGCAATGTGCTGGACCGTTTCGCGATCGACTTCGCGCTGTGCATGTACTGCGGTATCTGCATCGAGGTGTGCCCCTTCGACGCGCTCTTCTGGTCGCCGGAGTTCGAGTACGCCGAGACCGACATCCGCGAACTGACCCATGAGCGCGACAAGCTCCGCGAGTGGATGTGGACGGTGCCCGAGCCGCCGGCGCTCGACCCGGCGGCCGAGGAGCCCAAGGAGATCGCCGCCGCCCGCAAGGCCGTCGACAAGCTCGCCGCCCAGCAGGCGGCGGAGGCCGAGGCGCAGGCCACCGCGGCCCAGGACCAGGAACCACCGACGACCTCAGGGGAGGAAGCGTGACGCTCGCCGCCACCGCCGCAGGCCACGGCTTCCTTTCGCCCACCGGTGTCGAGATCGCCTTCCTCCTGGTCGGGATCGCCACCCTCGGCGCGGCCCTGGTCACCGTCACCACCCGGCAGCTGGTGCACGCCGCCCTCTGGCTGGTCGTCGCCCTCGGCGGGATCGCCGTCGAATACCTCCTCCTCACGGCCGAGTTCATCGCCTGGGTGCAGGTACTGATCTACGTCGGTTCCGTCGTCGTCCTCCTGCTCTTCGGGCTGATGCTCACCAAGGCCCCCATCGGCCGCTCACCGGACGCCGATTCCGGCAACCGCTGGGCCGCGCTCGTGGTGGCCCTGGCCGCGGCCGGTGCCCTGGTCTGGGTCGTCGTCGACGCCTTCCGCGCCACCTGGATCAACCTCGACGGCGCCGCCCAGGGCTCCACCGAAGTCTCCGGGCGCAGCCTCTTCCAGTACTGGGTGCTGCCCTTCGAGGCGCTGTCGGTGCTGCTGCTCGCCGCGCTCGTCGGGGCGATCGTGCTGTCCCGCAAGGGCGGCGAGGGCAGGGCCCCGGCGGCGGCGCTCCGGAACAGCGCCTCCGGTGCCCCCGCCCCGCGAGAGGAGCAGCGCTGATGCATCTCGCTTACCCGGCAGTCCTCGCCGTCCTCCTCTTCTGCACCGGTCTGTACGGCGTGCTCGCCCGCCGCAACGCGATCCTGGTGCTGATGTCCGTCGAGCTGATGCTCAACGCCGTCAACCTCAATCTCGTCGCCTTCGACGTCTGGCTGCGCGACACCCTGCACGCCGGCCAGGCGCTCACCCTCTTCACCATCGCCATCGCCGCCGCCGAGATCGGCATCGGCCTGGCGATCGTGCTGCTCGTCTACCGCAACCGCGGCAGCTCCGACATCGACCGGCTCCGCGACCTCGCCGAGCAGCCGGCCGGGGCGGACGCCGCGGACGGGACGCCGCAGCCGGACACCAAGGCGGAGGCCACCGCGTGACGCTCACGACCACCGCCGTTCTCGTTCCCCTCCTGCCCTTCCTCGGGGGCGTCGCCGGCCTCCTCCTGGGGCGTCGTACGCCCGGTTTCGTACGGCCGCTGGCCGTGCTGCCGACGCTCGCCGCGGCCGCGCTCACCGTGGTCGTCGCCGTCGGGCAGGGCGGCGGACCGGCCACCGACGTCGCCACCCAGCTCACCCCGACCGGCTCGATCCCCATCGACCTGGCCCTGCACATCGACGGCTTCGCCGCGCTGATCGCCGTCCTGGTCGGTGTCGTGGCGACCTGTGTGCAGATCTACTCCACCGGCTATCTGCGCGACGATCCGCGCTACCCCTCCTACGCCGCGCTGGTCTCGCTCTTCACCTCCGCGATGCTGCTGGTCGTCTACACCGGCGACCTGATGATGCTGCTGGTCGGCTGGGAAGTCATGGGCATCTGCTCCTACTTCCTGGTCGGCCACTACTGGGAGACCGAGACCGCCCGCGCCGCCTCGCTCAAGGCCTTCCTGGTCACCAAGCTCGGCGACGTCCCCTTCCTGTTCGGCATCTTCGCGCTGGCCGCCGACGCCGGCACCTTCCGCATCACCGGCATCCTCGGCTCCGTGGCGAACGGCGGCCTGGACCACCCGACGCTGATCGCGCTGCTGCTGCTCGGCGGTGTCGCGGGCAAGTCGGCGCAGTTCCCGCTGCACACCTGGCTCCCGGACGCGATGGCCGGCCCGACGCCGGTCTCGGCGCTGATCCACGCCGCGACGATGGTGGCGGCCGGTGTCTATGTCGTGGCCCGTCTCCTCCCGGTCTTCGCGGCCTCCGCGGTCGCGCTGGTCGTGCTCGCCGTCATGGCCGCGATCACCATGGTCGGCTCCGGACTGGCCGCGCTGGCCCAGGACGACATCAAGCGCGTCCTGGCCTATTCGACGGTCGGTCAGCTCGGCTACATGCTCGGCGCGCTGGCCGTCGGCGACCGCGGCGCCGCCGTCTTCCACCTCCTGACGCACGGTGCGTTCAAGGCCCTCCTCTTCCTCGGCGCGGGCGTGATCATCCACGCCGCGGGCACCAACTCGCTGGCCGCCATGTCCCGGATGAGCGGCCTGGCCCGGCGCATCCCCGACGCGTACTGGACCGTCACCGTCGCGCTGCTCGCACTCGCCGCCGTCCCGCCGTTCGCCGGCTTCTTCTCCAAGGAAGCCGTCCTGGGCGCCGCCGAGCACGCCGCCACCGGAGAGGCACCGGCCATCCCCGGCGCCGCCGGCTGGACCGTACTGGTCTCCGGACTGCTCGCCGCCCTCCTCACCGCGGCCTACGCCGCCCGCCTGTGGCTGCTGGCCTTCAAGGGCAAGGGCGTCGAAGCCTCTGACCACGGCCCGCAGCCGGTCGTCATGAACGCCGTCCTGTGGGTGCTCTTCGTGCCCACCCTCGCGCTCGGTCTCACCGCCCCCCTGCTGCCCGAATGGTTCGACGGGCGCTCGCTCGCCCCGACCCTGACCACCTCCGTCCTGGGCACCGGTCTCGCCCTCATCGGCGGCCTGGTCACCTACGGCGCCTGGCGCCACACCACCGCCCTCGCCGCCCGCACCCCCATCGGTGCGGTCGTCACCGCCCCGGACGCCGCCCCCGGGCTCGCCGAGGAGACCGCGATCGCCACTCACGCCCCGGTCTATGGGAGCGTCTCCGGCGCCGCCGACCCCGCCGACCCCGGCCGCCTCCTCCTGGGCCCGCTGCACCGCCACGCGGCCGTCGGCTTCCACCTCGACGCCGTCTACTCCGCCCTCTTCGTCCGGCCCGTACGCGCCGCCGCCACGCTGGTCCGCTTCCTGGACCGCGAGGTCGTCGACACCTACGTCCGCGGCGCCGGCACCGCGCCCCGCCTGCTGGGCGCCGCCGTCCGCCGCGCCCAGACCGGGAACGTGCAGACCTACCTCGGCGCGCTGCTCGCGGGCTCGCTCGTCCTGGCCGTCGCCGCCGTCCTCGTCGCCACCGGCACGGGAGCCTGACCGTGCTGCCATTCCCCGGGGGCCGAGCCCCGCACCCCCAGCCGACAGCCCTCGTGGCCTGCCTCGCCGGAGCCGAACCCCTGAGGAGGGCCTGACCCGTGAACCACACCGCTCTGCAGCTTCTCCTCGCCGGGGCCGTCGTCCTGCCTCTCGTCGGCGCGCTCGCCGCGCTGCTCCCGGCACCGCCCGGGCTGAAGGGCAAGAACCCCGACCAGGCCGTACTGCGCCACGGCGTGACCGTCACCGGCGTCGTGCTGGCCGCCACCCTCGCGCTGGCCGTCGGCTTCGACCACGCTCACCCGGCCCGTATGCAGGCCACCACCGACATCAGCTGGATCCCGGCGCTCGACATCCGTATCCACCTCGGCGTCGACGGCATCTCGCTCCCCCTTGTCGTCATGACCGCGCTGCTGACCTTCCTGTGCGCGCTCTACAGCTACTTCCACATGCCGGCGGGCCCGTCTCCCAAGGCATTCGTGGCCCTGCTGCTCACTTTGGAGGCCGGCACCCTCGCGACCTTCGCCGTCCTCGACCTGATGCTGTTCTTCCTCGCCTTCGAGATGGTCCTCATCCCGATGTACTTCCTCATCGCCCGCTGGGGCGGTGCGGACAAGCAGGCGGCGGCCTGGAAGTTCATCCTCTACACGCTGCTCGGCTCCGTCGTGATGCTGCTGGGCCTCCTCCTCATCGGCGTGAAGTCCGGCACGTTCGACATGGTCGCACTCGCCACTGACAACGGCCCGAACGCCCAGCTCAGCCACACTGTTCAGGTGCTCGCGGTGCTCGCGATCGGCATCGGACTGGCCGTCAAGTCCCCGCTGTGGCCCCTGCACAGCTGGCTCCCCGACGCGCACACCGCGGCCCCCACCGTCGGTTCGGTACTGCTGGCCGGCGTCCTGCTGAAGATGGGCACGTACGGGTTCGTGCGGATCGCGCTGCCCATCACGCCCGAGGGCATGCACACCTTCGCCCCGTACCTCGCCGCGCTGGCCGCCGTCGGCATCATCTACGGCTCGCTGGCCTGCCTCGCCCTCGTGCGCAAGGGCGCCAAGGGCGACCTCAAGCGCCTGATCGCCTACAGCTCCGTCGGCCACATGGGCTTCGTCCTGCTCGGCATCGCCAGCATGACCCCCACCGGCGTCAACGGCGCGCTGTTCGCCAACATCGCCCACGGTCTGATCACCGGCCTGCTCTTCTTCCTGGTCGGCGCCCTCAAGGACCGCTACGGCAGCACCGATCTCGACGCCCTCGCCGGCACGACCGGCGCCGCCCTCTACGGCAGGGCGCCCCGCTTCGGCGGCCTGCTCGCCTTCGCGGCCGTCGCCTCGCTGGGCCTGCCCGGCCTGGCCGGCTTCTGGGGCGAGATGCTCGCGATGTTCGGCGCCTTCCGGCCGGCCGCCGGCCTCAGCCGCCCCGCTTTCCTGACGTTCATGGTGCTGGCCGGCCTGGGCACCCTGCTGACCGCGGCGTACCTGCTGCTCGTCGTCCGCCGCGTCTGCATGGGCGGTACCCCGCACCTCGCACCGACCGCCCCGCTCGGTGACGGGACCGCCCCGGACGACGCCACCCCCGGGGACCCCGCACCGGCCACGGCCCCCGTAGTCCCCGACATCGCGCGCTACGAGTACGCCGCGTGGACCCCCCTCGCCGTTCTCACCGTCCTCGCCGGACTGTGGCCCGCGGCCCTCCTCGGCCTCACCGACCCGGCCGTCCAGCAGCTCCTCGGAGGCGGTAAGTGATGAGCTCGGTCACCTCACTGGTCCAGTCCGTCGACTGGCTCGCCGTCGCGCCGCCCACCCTCGCCGCGGTCGTGGCCCTGGTGGTGCTCGTCGCCGACCTCTTCCTCCCGGCGGCCCGCAAGCCGGTGCTGGGCTGGATCGCCACGGCCGGCCTCGCGCTCGCCGCGCTGACGCTGCTGCCCCTGCTGAACGGCGACCGCCGCACCTTCTGCCTCCCCGGGCACCCCGAAGTGTGCAGTTACGTGGCCGACCCGTTCACCCTGGTCATCCAGTTCCTGGTGCTCGGCGGGGCGCTGCTGACCGCCCTGCTGTCCATCGACACCATCAAGGACCACGACCTGCCCACCGGCGAGTACTGGTTCCTGCTGCTGTCCTCGGCGGCCGGCGCGGCCCTGCTGCCCGCCTCCAGGGACCTCGCCACCCTCGTCATCGCCCTCGAAGTGGCCTCGCTGCCCGCCTTCGCCCTCGTGGGGCTGCGCCGTGGCGACCGGCTCTCCTCCGAGGCGGCGCTGAAGTTCTTCCTGTCCTCGGTGGCCGCGACCGCCGTGATGCTCCTCGGTGTGAGCTTCCTGTACGCCGCCACCGGCAGCCTGTACCTCTCCCGGGTGGCGAGCGGCCTGGCCGACCTCCCCGACCCGCGCCTGGCCACCCTGGCCAGCGCCGGCGTCGCGCTCACCCTGGTCGGCTTCGCCTTCAAGACCGCGGCCGCCCCGTTCCACTTCTGGGTGCCGGACACCTACGTCGGCGCACCGCTGCCCATCGCCGGCTACCTCTCCGTGGTCGGCAAGGCGGTCGGCTTCTCCGGCCTGATCCTCGTCACGGTCCAGGGCTTCCCCGCGTACGCGGACATCTGGGGCCCGGCACTGGCCGTCCTCGCCGCGCTCACCATGACCGTCGGCAACGTCGCGGCCCTGCGCCAGGACCCGCACCGCGCGCACAGCGCCGTACGCCTGCTCGCCTGGTCCTCGGTCGGCCAGGCCGGCTACCTCCTGGTCCCCCTCGCGGCCGCCGGGTACGCCCACGATCCGGCGCACGCCATCGGCTCCACGGTCGCCTACGCCCTGATGTACGCGGCCGTGAACCTCGGCGCCTTCGCCGTCGCCGCCCTGGTGGCCCGTACGAGCCCGGCCAACCGCATCGCCGACTACCGGGGCCTGTACGCCCGGCGCCCCCTGGTGGCGCTCGCGCTCGGCTTCTTCCTGCTCTGCCTCGCCGGTCTGCCGCCGGGCATCATCGGCCTGTTCGCCAAGGTCACGGTCTTCGCCGTGGCCGTCGACGCGGGGCTGGCCTGGCTCGCCGTCGTCATGGCCGTCAATGTCGTGATCGCGCTCTACTACTACCTGCAGTGGACCACGGTGCTCTTCCGGGGCGCCAAGGAAGCCGAGACCGCCGAGGAGGCCGGCGCGGCGGCAGCCCCCCGCGCCGCGGAGCCGGCCCGCGCCAGGATCCCGGCCCCCCTCGCCACCGCCATCGCCCTGGCCGCCGTCCTCGGCGTGGCCCTCTCCGGCGCCCCGCAGCTCGTCCTGCGCTTCGCGTCCGGGGCGCTGCTCTGACAGGCCGCCGCGAAGCGTAGGGACCCACTCGGGTCCCTACGGCCTCCTGCCCGCCCGTACGGCGATACGGCACCACGTCGCGCACGCCCGCGCCCCGCCCGGCCCCGCCGTCCGCGGGCCGGGGAACCAGGCCCGTTCATCTCGCGTTGACCAGTGCGTAAGGGTCCACTGGAGAGTGGAGCAACAAGGCACAGGGTTCCCCTGCCGCACCGTTTGGAGGGCGTACCGTGCACCGCCGGCACAACGGGCTCAGGACCGCCGTACTCCTCGGGGGGCTGTCCGCACTCATCATCGTCATCGGCGGCCTCTTCGGCCGTACGGGCCTGATCATCGCCGTCCTCGTCGCCCTGGGCACCAACGCCTACGCGTACTGGAACAGCGACAAGCTGGCCCTGCGGGCCATGCGGGCCCGTCCGGTCAGTGAGTTCGAGGCCCCCCAGCTCTACAGGATGGTCCGCGAGCTCTCGACGGCCGCCCGCCAGCCCATGCCGCGGCTGTACATCTCGCCGACCCAGGCGCCCAACGCCTTCGCCACCGGCCGCAACCCCCGCAACGCCGCGGTCTGCTGCACCGACGGCATCCTGCAGCTGCTGACCGAGCGTGAGCTGCGCGGCGTCATCGGCCATGAACTCAGCCATGTCTACAACCGCGACATCCTGATCTCCTCCGTCGCGGGCGCACTGGCCTCGGTCGTGATGTTCCTGGTCAACTTCGCCTGGCTGATTCCCATAGGCCGCTCCGATGACGACGAGGGCCCCGGCCTCCTGGGCATGCTGCTGGTCGCGATCCTCGGGCCGATCGCGGCCTCGCTGATCCAGCTGGCCGTCAGCCGCTCCCGCGAGTACGAGGCGGACGCCTCGGGCGCCCAGCTCACCGGCGACCCGCTCGCCCTGGCCTCGGCCCTGCGCAAGCTGGAGGTCGGCACCCAGCGGCTCCCGCTCCCGCCCGAGCCCCGGCTGGAGACCGCCAGCCACATGATGATCGCCAACCCCTTCCGCGCCGGCGGCGGCATGTCCCGGCTCTTCTCCACCCACCCCCCGATGCGCGAACGGATCACCCGCCTCGAACAGATGGCGGGTCACCACGGCCCGTGAGGCCCCGGGCGCCGGCGGGAACGGGTGGCCGTCCCCACCAGCCCGTCGCATCATGAGTGCAACGTTTCACCAGGCTCGGTGCGTCTAGCAGAGCAGTTACGTTCTGTGCCGTGCCCGTGGAAGGCTGCTGATCATGAAAACCCTCCTCAACGTCCTCTGGCTGATCCTCAGCGGCTTCTGGCTGGCGCTCGGCTATGTCGTCGCGGGCATCATCTGCTGCATTCTGATCATCACGATCCCCTTCGGCATCGCGTCCTTCCGGATAGCCGGCTACGCCCTGTGGCCCTTCGGCCGTACGACGGTCCTGCGGCACGACGCCGGCGCCGGTTCCGCCATCGGCAATGTCATCTGGTTCGTCTTCGCGGGCTGGTGGCTGGCCCTGGGGCATATCGTCACCGGTATCGCCCTGTGCGTGACGATCATCGGCATCCCCTTCGGCATCGCCAACTTCAAGATGATCCCGCTCTCCCTGGTGCCGCTGGGCCGGGAGATCGTCCCCACCGACCAGCCGTTCGCCACCCGCTGACGGGTGGCTCAGCGTGACGTCGAGGCGCTGAACGGCCCGGTGGCCACCGCCGAGGCACCTCGTCTACGTAGGCGGTCGTCGCCGGGCCTCGTCGGCCTCCGGCGCCCAGGTCTGCTGCTTGAGCGCCATCCGGGCGGCCGGCGCTCGCCCGGGGATCGTCGCCCAGTACGGATGCGTGGCGATCTGTACGGACAGGCGCTGCAGGGTGCGGCGCAGGACGGTGGTCTGGGAGGGGTTCTCCTCCTGGGCGAGCTGGCGATAGGCCGTGTACCAGGCGCGCTGGGCATGCAGGAGGTCCTCGGGAAAGTCGTAGGAGGGCATCACCCAAGAATTGCATCACGTGTTCGAATTCCGGTGCAGCACACGCACGGGTGAATGTGGCGGCGACTGAGACGGAGTCGGGAGCGTCCGGCTCCCCCGCAAGGCCGCTGGCCAGCCACGCTCTTCCCTAGGAGGCATCGCCCGTGGCGCCCACCGCCGTTCGCGCCGCCGCCACGAATGCCGCGATCGCCGGGTGGGTGCCGCCGCCCGCGCGGAAGGCGACCTTCGAGCGACGGAAGAGGGGCAGTCGGGTCAGGACCACGCCCTCGGGGGCCTGTGCGGTGGCCATCTCCGGAACGAATCCGGCGCCTTGCCCAATCGCGGCCAGCGCCAGGACCGTACGGAAGTCGTTGACCCGATGGCGGATGCGCGGCTGGAAACCGGCCGCCTGACAGGCGCGTACGGCCATCGCGTGACCGGTCGTACCGTCCCGGGCCGTGATCCAGGGGGACACGGCCCACGGTCCGAGCAGCTTCGCCAGCGTGTCGCCGCGCGCGGCAGGACCGGTGGCGGGAGCGCCGCTCGTGGCCAGGTACATCGGCTCCTCCAACAGGGGCACCTGGTCGACCGTGGTGTCCGGTGATGCGGGAACGAAGTCGTAGTCGTGGACGAGGGCCACGTCGAGTTCGCCGGCGCGCAGGCCGTCGGAGACGCGCGCCGAGTCGATCTCCTGCACCATCGGTTCCAGCGCGGGATGCCGCAGAGCCAGTTCGGCCAGCGTGGCGGGCACGATCGCGGGACCACCGGAGGGAAACGTTCCGATCCGCAGCGGCCCGCCGATGCCCTCGCGTGCCCCGGCCAGCTCCGAGACCGCCAGTTCGAGGCGTTCCAGAACTGCGTCGGCGTGGGTGACGAGGGTGCGGCCCGCAGGTGTGAGCACCACCCGTCTGCCACTTCGTTCCAGCAGGGGCACGCCGGCCTCGCGCTCCAGCACGCCCAGTTGCTGGGAGACGGCCGAGGCGGTGAAGGTCAGCGCCTCGGCCACGGCCGCGATGGTGCCGCGTCTGTCCAGTTCGCGCAGCAGGTGGAGACGTCGAACGTCGAGCATAAGTAGACCTTACGCATAAGCGAAGAAACATGAACTGGATCTACTGGTTTGGGTGGGTCAGGCTGGGCGCATGAAGCCCGAAGCGAACCTCACCGGCCTGTTTGTCCCCTTGGTGACTCCGTTCACCGACGACCTGCACCTCGCCCCGGACGCGCTCGCCCGTCTCGCCGACGAGGCGCTGTCGACCGGCGACGCTCGTGGACTCGTCGCCCTGGGCACCACCGCGGAAGCGGCCACGCTGACCACCGAGGAGAAGCGGGCCGTGGTCCGCATCTGCTCGGCCGCCTGCCGGGCACACGGAGCTCCTCTGATCGTCGGCGTCGGCACCAACGACACCGCCGCCGCCATCACGACGCTGCGGGAGCTCGCCCAGAGCGGCGACGTCACCGCGGCGCTGGTCCCCGCGCCGCCCTACACCCGGCCCGGTGAGGCGGGAACGCTGGCGCACTTCACGGCGCTCGCCGAACACGGGGGCCTGCCGCTGGTCGTCTACGACATCCCGTACCGCACCGGTCAGCCCCTCAGCGCCGGCACCCTGAACGCGCTCGGGCATCTACCGGAGGTCGTCGGGGTCAAGTACGCGACCGGCGCGATCGACGCAGCCGCGATGGAACTGCTCGGCTCGTCGGCACCGGGTTTCGCGGTGCTCGGCGGCGATGACGCCGTCATCTCGCCGCTGCTCGCCGCGGGCGCCCAGGGCGGCATCCTGGCGTCGGCCAATGTCCGCACCGCTGACTTCGCCGAGCTGATCTCGCTGTGGCAGCGCGACGCTGCCGGACCGGCTCGCAGGCTGGGAGCCGAGCTGGCCCGGCTGTCCGCCGCGCTCTTCGCCGAGCCGAACCCGACCGTGATCAAGGGGGTGCTGCACGCCCAGGGCCGCATCCCCAGCCCGGCCGTCCGGCTGCCGCTGCTGGCCGCCTCCGCCGATTCGGTCCGGCGGGCGTCGGACCTGGTCACCGCCCGGCCCCACCAAGCCCACCAAGGGGCCGCGGCCTGACACGGGCGGGCACGTGGTCCCCGGCGGAACCCGGTGGACTTCGACGCAAGCCGACTGCGCCCGCCCGCTGCCGGACAAAAGCTCTCAGGCCCTGACGAAGCAGAACTCGTTGCCTTCCGGATCGCGCATGGCTTGGAAGGCCCCCTGGTCGTCGGTGACCGTCTCGCCGACCTTGGCTGCGCCCAGGCATACCGCTTCGGTGGCGGCGGCCTCGATGTCGTCGACCGCGATGTCGAGGTGGAGCCGGTTCTTCACGGCCTTGCTCTCGGGCACCGGCTGGAAGGAGAGTCGTGCGAACCCCGGCAGTTCCACGTGCGACCAGTTGCGGGCACGGTCGACCGGGTCACTGCCAAACAGCTGCGCCCAGAAACGGACCAGGGTCTTCGGCTCACGGCAGTCCACGACAATCTGATGCAGGTGCGCACGCATGAGCAGGAGCCTATGGCAGCCCCGGCACCTGCGGAGATCGTCCCCACCGACCAGCCGTTCGCCACCCGCTGACGCGAGGGGCCCCGCGTCACACCCGTACGAGCCCCCTGGGGGTCGCATACCGCCGGAACCCCTGCGGTTCGACGCCCGGCAGGCTCGCGATGAAGCTCATCACCGGACCGCCGGCCCGCAGGCTGGTGCCGATCTGCCGGGCGTGCGACTCCGAGTCCGTCCACTCGCTGTAGTTGACGACCCGTGTGCCGTCCTCGCTGATGTGGAAGTGCGAGGCGATCCCGCCCTCGCCCGGCTGCACCCCGCCGAGCAGGTCCAGCAGGCCGTCGACGAGCCCCCGCGCGGCGTCGTGCCCCGTCGTACGGAAGGCGACGCGTACGACGCAGCCCGGCGTCCCCGGCTCCCCGTCGCGCAGCATGCTGCGGTACAGCCGGTAGCGGGTGGGCCCGGAAGCGGCCACCTCCCCCGCCGCCTTCAGCGCCGCCGCGATCCGCTCGCTCAGCCCGGTGTCCTCGCTCCGTACGAACTCCCGGTGCGCCGCGTCGCTCGTCCACTGCGCGTAGTTGAGCACGCTGCGCCCGTCCGTGCCGGCGAACAGCACCCGCGACAGGAACCCCGCCGGCAGCGGTGTCCGCTCCCAGGCCCGGGCGACGCCGTCCAGGACGGCCCGCTGCCCCTCGGGGCTGCCGGCATCCCACTCGCTGATCAGTACCGCCCCGGCGTCCGGCCGCCGGACCTGCGGGAACACATCCGTGACAAAGCCGTCCCCGGGACCGGTCACCGGGGCGGCGCTGTGCTGCGCGTCAAGAGAAGTCATGCCATGAGACTGCAATCTCAAGCGCGGTTGAGGTCAAGCGCTCCGGTAGGTCGCCCGCGGGCAGGCGCTCCTACGGGCGCCACCAAAGCCGGTGGGGCGGCACGCCGCAGCGCACCGCCCCATCCATGGCACCCGGAGGCCGGGCTGCTACCGGTAGTTCACGAACTGGATGGCGAAGTCCAGGTCCTTGCCCTTCAGCAGCTGCTGCACCGCCTGCAGGTCGTCCCGGCTCTTGGAGCTGACCCGCAGCTCGTCGCCCTGCACCTGCGCCTTGACGCCCTTGGGGCCCTCATCGCGGATGATCTTGGCGACCTTCTTCGCGTTCTCCTGCGAGATCCCCTCCTCGATGGAGGCGAAGATCTTGTACTCCTTGCCCGAGGCCTGCGGCTCGCCGGCGTCCAGCGCCTTCAGCGAGATCCCGCGCTTGACCAGCTTGGTCTCGAAGATGTCGAGGACGGCCTTGACCCGCTCCTCGGCGTTGGCCCGCATCTCGATCTTCTCGCCCGACCACGCGATCGACGCGCCCACGCCCTTGAAGTCGTAGCGCTGCGAGATCTCCTTGGCCGCCTGGTTGAGGGCGTTGTCGACCTCCTGCCGCTCTACCTTCGAGACGATGTCGAAACTGGAGTCGGCCATGTTGAGTTGGCTCCTCGTACCTAGATCCGTCAGGGGTGCGGACCGTGCCCGGACCGCCTGCCAAGCCTAGCCACCCGGCCAAGATCCAGCGCTCCGGAATCGAGTGGCGGACCACCCCCAGCCATCGGGTATGGTTTACGTCGTTGCCACGGAGCACCGCCCCCAAGCGGGTCTCCCGGCAGCAAACCCTGGCGGTGTGCCCGAGCGGCCAAAGGGAGCAGACTGTAAATCTGCCGGCTTCGCCTTCCCAGGTTCGAATCCTGGCGCCGCCACAGGTGTGAAAAGGCCCCTGAGTTGTAGCGATACGACTCAGGGGCCTTTTCCGTGCGCCGAGGCTCCGCGGTCGCCGCCGACGAGGCTCCGCAGCCGCGGGTCTCAGCGCTGCGCCACCGCCCGCACCGCCTCCGCCACGGGCACCTCGCCGCCGATCAGCTCCAGCGTCCGGCCGATGGTGCCCGGCTCGTCGAGCAGCTCCACGAGAGCGGCCGCCACGTCGTCGCGGGGCACCGCGCCGCGTCCGGTGGTGTCGCCCAGCGCCACCAGCGACGTTCCCGGCTCGTCCGTCAGCAGGCCCGGCCGCAGGATCGTCCAGTCCAGTCCGGCGCGGGCCCGTACGTCCGCGTCCGCGGCGCCCTTGGCCTTCAGATAGGCCGCGAAGACCGGGTCGGTGCCCTCGGGGGGCTCGCGGTCCGCGCCCATGGCGGAGATCACCAGAAAGCGGCGTACGCCCGCCGCCTCGGCCGCGTCCGCGAAGAGCGCCGCCGCGCCGCGGTCCACCGTGTCCTTGCGTGCGACGCCGCTGCCCGGACCGGCGCCCGCCGCGAAGACGGCCGCGTCGGCGCCCTCCAGGTGCCGGGCGAGGTCCTCCACCGACGCCGACTCCAGGTCGCAGACCACCGGCTCGGCCCCGGCGGCCAGTACGTCGCCGGCCTGCTCCGGCCGGCGGATGATGCCCGCGACCTCGTCCCCGCGCTTGGCGAGCAACCGCTCCAGCCGCAGCGCGATCTGACCATGTCCACCTGCGATGACAATGCGCATGATCCCGACCGTACGCCGAAGGGCCGCCGCCGAGCGCGGGACCGGCCGGACGAGGGGCGCCTTCTCGCCGCCCCCGGTACCCGGGCCCTCAGCGCTGCGACTGGCGCGGCAGCTCCAGCGCCACCTCTCCCGTCGCGTCGCAGTACTCGCGCACCGCGCTGGTCCGGGCGACCACCCGCCCCCGGTGGATCACGATCCGGCTGTACGCCAACGAGAGCACCCCGGCGATCCGCTCGCCGCGCACCGCCAGCAGCTCCGCGGGGAAGCCCGCCTCCACGCGCACCTCCGGCAGGCCCAGCGTCGCCCGCGCCGCCGCGCTCACCGACTCGTACGCCGCCTCCGGCGTGGCCTCGCCCAGGGACGCCAGAAGGTACGCGGCCTCCAACGGGTCACCGCGCCCCACCGGGTTCGCCACGTCCCGCAGCGCCCCGCTGCCGGCCGCCACCCGCACCCCGGCCGCCCGCAGCAGCCGCACGGGAGCCGGCCGCGACACCCGCGAGCCGTACCGCTCCAGGCCCGCGCAGTCGCCCTGCGGCAGGCAGACCACGGCGACGTCCGCGGCCGCCAGCTGCTCGGCGACCCGGGCCGCCACGCTGCGCGGCATCCGCGTCATCCCGGCGCACGGCCCGAGGGCGACACCCGGCCGAAGGCCGCCGGACATCGCCGCGAAGCGGGCCAGCCGCGCCGGATCGTCGCCGTCGGTGTGCAGATCCACCGGGCAGCCGTGCTCGTCGGCCAGTTCCAGAACCGCCTCGACGTAGCCGGCCGGGTCGGGGTCCAGGTCCGGGCAGCCGCCGATGACCGAGGCGCCCATCTTCACGGCGTCCCGCAGCATCGACAGGCCGTCCGCGCCGGCCACCCCGGTCAGCACCCGCGGCACCGCGACCGCCGCCAGATCGGCCATCCCGCGCAGCGACCTGCGGGCCTGCAGCACCGCCTGGAGGGAGCGCAGGCCCTGTACGTCGCCGATCCTGACGTGGCTGCGGGAGGCGGTGGCGCCGTGCCCCAGCTGCAGCAGCGCGGCCTCGGTCGTCCGCCGCTGGACGTCCTCGGGGGAGCCGGAGGCGGGGCCGTCGGAGTCCGCGGTCAGGGCGGTGTCGCAGTGCGCGTGCGGCTCGGCGGGGGCGGGGAGCAGCAGGTAGCCGGAGAGGTCGACGCGGGCGCCCTGCGGGGCGAGGCTGCCGGCCGTGCCCACGGCCTCGATGCGGCCGTCGCCGAGCCGTACGTCCACCGTGCGGCCGTCGGCGAGCCGGGCGCCGCACAGGACCAGCGAACCGCCGTCCGACCTCGTGTGCCGGCCGGGGCCGCCCGGTCTTCCCGGCTGGGGCTGCGGCGGACTGCTGTCGGACATCGCGCTCCTCGAAGGCCCGGGCGTGCAAGATCACGCAGCGTGCCTTCGAGACTAGGGCGCCGCCGGGGGAGCTTCGCGCAGGCGCGAAATAGTCGTACCGGTGTGGTGCGCGGGGCCGTTGGGGCGCGGCCCGGATACGGATTTCACGTTTGGCGGCGGGCCGTGTAATGTCTTCATCGCTCGCCCCAATAGCTCAGTCGGCAGAGCGTCTCCATGGTAAGGAGAAGGTCTACGGTTCGATTCCGTATTGGGGCTCTGATGTGAGAGGCACCTCGCCTTCGGGTGAGGTACTCCCGCATCGCAGCGGTGTAGCTCAGTCGGTAGAGCAAGCGGCTCATAATCGCTGTGTCACCGGTTCAAGTCCGGTCACCGCTACTGACAGTAGCCGATTGTGGGGTCGGTCCTTCGATCGGCTACTCTTTTCTGCGTTCATCCGTCCATCTGTCCGTCAAGGAGCACTCACGTGGCTGCCACCGACGTCCGCCCGAAGATCACGCTGGCCTGCGTGGAGTGCAAGGAGCGGAACTACATCACCAAGAAGAACCGGCGTAACGACCCGGACCGTCTTGAGATGAAGAAGCACTGCCCTCGCTGCAACTCGCACACCGCGCACCGCGAGACGCGATAACACCAGGCTCGTTCGTGAGGCCGTCCCCATTCTGGGGGCGGCCTCACGGCGTTATCACCATCAGTACACGGAGGTTGCGAGCCCATGGCGCTCGACCAGTCTTTTGTCGGACGCACCTACCCGCCCACCGACCCCTATGAGGTCGGCCGGGAAAAGATCCGCGAATTCGCCGAGGCGATCGGTGACCCCAACCCGGCCTACACCGACATCGAAGCGGCCAAGGCCCTCGGTCACCCCGATGTGATCGCGCCGCCGACTTTTGTGTTCGCGATCACTTTCAAGGCGGCGGGGCAGGTCGTCGAGGATCCGCAACTGGGGCTGGACTACAGCCGGGTGGTGCACGGCGACCAGAAGTTCGCCTACACCCGGCCGGTGCGCAGCGGTGACCGACTGGCCGTCACCTCCACCATCGAGGCCGTCAAGACCATGGCGGGCAACGACATCATCGACATCCGCGGCGAGGTGCACGACCAGGCGGGCGAACACGTCGTGACCGCCTTCACCAAGCTGGTGTCCCGTCGCGCCGAGGAGGCCTGAGATGACCGCGAAGATCTCTTACGACGATGTCGAGGTCGGCACCGAACTCCCGGCGCAGTCCTTTCCCGTGAGCCGTGCCACACTCGTGCGCTACGCGGGCGCCTCCGGCGACTTCAACCCGATCCACTGGAACGAGAAGTTCGCCAAGGAGGTCGGGCTGCCGGACGTCATCGCCCACGGCATGTTCACCATGGCCGAGGCGATCCGGGTGGTCACCGACTGGACCGGCGACCCCGGCGCGGTCGCCGAGTACGGCGTGCGCTTCACCAAGCCCGTCGTCGTCCCCAACGACGACAACGGCGCGCTGATCGAGGTCAGCGCCAAGGTGGCGGCCAAGCTCGACGACGACGCCCGTACGGTCCGGGTCGACCTCACCGCGATAAGCGACGGCAAGAAGGTACTGGGCATGGCCCGTGCGGTGGTCCGCCTCGCCTGAGCGGGCGGCGGACGGAGGGGGCGGCCGGACGGCACTGTCGGACCGCCCCCGTACCCTTGGGCTCGTGCAGGAACGCCACGTAGAACACCACGTCCCCCTCGCCCGGCTGACCACCTTCCGGCTGGGCGGCCCGGCGACCCGCCTCGTCACGGCCACCACCGACGAGGAGGTGATCGCCGCCGTCCGCGCTGCCGACGACGCCGGCACCCCGCTGCTGATCATCGGCGGCGGCAGCAACCTCGTCATCGGCGACAAGGGCTTCGAGGGCACCGCCCTGCGCATCGCCACCAGAGGCTTCTCGCTGGACGGCACGGCCCTGGAGCTCGCCGCGGGCGAGAACTGGTCCGAGGCCGTCGCCCGTACGGTCGAGGCCGGGCTGGCCGGCGTCGAGTGCCTGGCCGGCATCCCCGGCTCGGCGGGCGCCACACCGATCCAGAACGTGGGCGCGTACGGCCAGGAGGTCGCCACGACGATCACCGAGGTCGTCGCCTACGACCGCCGCGCCGGCGAGACCGTCACGATCCCGGGCGAGGAGTGCGGCTTCTCCTACCGCCACAGCCGTTTCAAGGCGGACCCCGACCGGTTCGTGGTGCTGCGGGTGCGCTTCGCCCTGGAGGACGCCGGGGGCCTCTCCGCGCCCCTGAAGTACCCCGAGACCGCCCGCGCCCTCGGCGTCGAGGCCGGCGACCGGGTCCCGGCCGCCATCGCCCGGGAGACCGTCCTGGCCCTGCGCGCGGGCAAGGGCATGGTGCTGGACGCGGCGGACCACGACACCTGGTCGGCCGGTTCCTTCTTCACCAACCCGATCCTCACCGAGGCCGAGCACGCCGCCTTCCTGCAGCGCGTCCAGGACCGCCTCGGCCCCGATGTCGCCCCGCCGGCCTTCCCCGCCGGCGACGGCCTGGTGAAGACCTCGGCGGCCTGGCTCATCGACCGCGCCGGCTTCACCAAGGGCTACGGCAGCGGCCCGGCCCGTATCTCCACCAAGCACACCCTCGCGCTCACGAACCGCGGCGCCGCCACCACCGAGGACCTGCTCGCGCTGGCCCGCGAGGTCCGCGACGGCGTCCACGCCGCCTTCGGCGTCACGCTCGTCAACGAACCGGTGACGGTCGGCGTCAGCCTCTAGCCGGGCTTCAGGGCCCCCGGCAGGGTCCCAAGGCCCGAGCGGCCCCGGAAGGCCCCGCACGGGGCCGGCCGGGCCCCTACTCGGCCAGCCAGGCGTCGATCTCCGTCAGCAGCCGCTGCTGCTCGTCCTGTGGGGCGCGCGAGCCGCGTACCGACTGCCGGGCAAGTTCGGCGAGTTCGAGGTCGGTGAAGCCGTGCGCGGTGCGGGCGATCTCGTACTGCGCGGCCAGCCGCGCGCCGAACAACAGCGGGTCGTCCGCGCCCAGCGCCATCGGCACCCCGGCGTCGAAGAGCGTCCGCAGCGGCACGTCCTCCGGCTTCTCGTAGACCCCCAGCGCCACATTCGACGCCGGGCACACCTCGCAGGTCACCCCGCGCGAGGCCAGCCGGCGCAGCAGCGCGGGGTCCTCCGCGGCCCGGACGCCGTGCCCCACCCGGCCGGCGTGCAGATCGTCCAGGCAGTCCCGGACGCTGGCCGGCCCGGACAGCTCACCGCCGTGCGGCGCCGCCAGCAGACCGCCCTCCCGGGCGATGGCGAAGGCGCGGTCGAAGTCCCGGGCGAAACCCCGGCGTTCGTCGTTGGAGAGCCCGAAGCCGACCACGCCCTGATCGGCGTAGCGCACCGCCAGACGCGCCAGCGTACGGGCGTCCAGCGGGTGCTTCATGCGGTTCGCCGCGACCAGGACGCGCATGCCGAGCCCGGTGTCCCGGGAGGCGCTGTGCACCGCGTCCAGGATGATCTCCAGCGCCGGGATCAGCCCGCCCAGCCGCGGTGCGTACGAGGTCGGGTCGACCTGGATCTCCAGCCAGCGCGACCCGTCGCGGACGTCCTCCTCGGCGGCCTCGCGCACCAGCCGCTGGATGTCCTCGGGCGCGCGCAGACACGAGCGTGCGATGTCGTACAGCCGCTGGAAGCGGAACCAGCCGCGCTCGTCGGTGGCCCGCAGCCGGGGCGGCTCACCGCCCCGCAGGGCCTCCGGCAGATGGACGCCGTACTTGTCGGCGAGGTCCAGCAGGGTCGCCGGCCGCATCGAACCGGTGAAGTGCAGATGCAGATGGGCCTTCGGCAGCCGGCGCAGGTCTCGTACGGCGGCCCGGCCGCGGTCACGAGTGCTCGTGGGGTTCGGGGGACGTCCCCCTGACAAGGGCTCCATCAGCCGATCTTGCCGCATCCGGGCGGCACGCCGGTAGGGGCTTTCCCGAAGGGGTGTCCGGGAGAACGCGCGAGCGGGCGGCCGGAACACCTTCCGACCGCCCGCTCAGGGCATCTACGCACAGGCCCGTGTGGCTACTTGGCGTCCGCCAGCAGCTTCTGGATCCGGGACACGCCCTCGACCAGGTCCTCGTCGCCCAGCGCGTACGAGAGCCGCAGGTAGCCGGGGGTGCCGAAGGCCTCGCCCGGAACGACGGCGACCTCCGCCTCCTCCAGGATCAGTTCGGCCAGCTCGACGCTGGTCTGCGGGCGCTTGCCGCGGATCTCCTTGCCCAGGAGCTCCTTGACCGACGGGTACGCGTAGAAGGCGCCCTCCGGCTCCGGGCACAGCACACCGTCGATCTCGTTGAGCATCCGCACGATGGTCTTGCGGCGCCGGTCGAAGGCGACCTTCATCTCCTCGACGGCCGCGAGGTCGCCGGAGACCGCCGCGATGGCCGCGGCCTGCGCGACGTTGGAGACGTTGGAGGTGGCGTGCGACTGGAGGTTCGCGGCGGCCTTGATGACGTCCTTGGGGCCGATCGCCCAGCCCACCCGCCAGCCGGTCATCGCGTACGTCTTCGCCACACCGTTGACGATGATGCACTTGTCGCGCAGCTCGGGCACGACCACCGGCAGCGACGAGAACTCGGCGTCGCCGTAGACCAGGTGCTCGTAGATCTCGTCGGTCAGCACCCACAGACCGTGCTCGGCGGCCCAGCGGCCGACCGCCTCGACCTGCTCGCGGGTGTACACCGCGCCGGTCGGGTTCGACGGCGAGACGAACAGCAGCACCTTGGTGCGCTCCGTACGGGCCGCCTCCAGCTGCTCCACCGTCACCCGGTAGCCGGTGGTCTCGTCGGCGACCACGTCGACCGGCACGCCGCCCGCGAGGCGGATCGACTCGGGGTAGGTGGTCCAGTACGGCGCCGGGACGATGACCTCGTCACCCGGGTCGAGAACGGCCGCGAACGCCTCGTAGATGGCCTGCTTGCCGCCGTTCGTCACCAGGACGTTCGCGGCCTCGATCTCGTAGCCGGAGTCGCGCAGCGTCTTCGCGACGATCGCGGTCTTCAGCTCGGGGAGGCCGCCGGCCGGGGTGTAGCGGTGGTACTTCGGGTTGCGGCAGGCCTCGATCGCCGCCTCGACGATGTAGTCGGGCGTGGGGAAGTCGGGCTCACCGGCGCCGAAGCCGATCACCGGGCGTCCGGCGGCCTTGAGGGCCTTGGCCTTGGCGTCGACGGCCAGGGTCGCGGACTCGGAGATCGAACCGACGCGGGCCGATACCCGGCGGTCGGTGGGGGACGATGCGGAAGGGGTTGCAGCGCTCATATATGCATCGTTGCAGACCCCTGACGAGCCGGGCACACGGGTTTGCGGGGCACCACCGGGACAATCGTGTTCGACGCCCGGCCCGGAAGCACGTACACTCGCTGATCGTTGGCTCCCAACGGGTCGCCGCGGTGCATGCACCTAGTGCAGTCGGCCGCATGCGGTAGGTTGGGGGAACCACAAAGGGTCGTAGCTCAATTGGTAGAGCACTGGTCTCCAAAACCAGCGGTTGGGGGTTCAAGTCCCTCCGGCCCTGCTACACGCACTCTCACCGCAGTGCGTGCACGCGTACGTATGCACCGCCGTGCGGCTCCACCGGGCGCGGCACGGCCACGACCCGGATTCAGGTGAGGACGAGTGACGGACGCCCTGGGCTCCATCGACATGCCTGAGCGTGGCCGTTCCGAGGATGAAGCCTCGGAGTCCCAGAAGAAGCCCCGTCGTGGCGGAAAGCGCGGCAAGAAGGGCCCCTTCGCGCGTCTCGCGCTCTTTTACCGCCAGATCGTCGCGGAGCTCCGTAAGGTCGTCTGGCCCACGCGTAGCCAGTTGTCGACGTACACCAGTGTGGTGATCGTCTTCGTTGTCATCATCATCGGTCTCGTAACCGTGATTGACTTGGGAATCAACCGAGTCGTCGGGTACGTCTTCGGCTGATCCCGCGGAGGGCGCCTGCGCGGGCGCCCATTTCGCATGTTCAACCCCTTGAAGCCAGGAAGAAGCAGCCACCGTGTCTGACCCGAACCTGAACGACGCCGCCGAATCCGCCGAGACGGCAGCGGCCGACGTTGACGCGGCTGCCTCGGCCGAGGTCGAGGGCGACGACACCGAGCGTGAGATCGTCGAGGGCGCCGACGTCGTCGACGAGCTCGACGCCGAGGACGCCGAAGCCGGCGAGCCCGCCGAAGAAGCCGCGGTGCACGTCGAGGACGAGACCGCCGCCGAGACCGCCGAGGACGAGACCGCCGAGGACGAGATCGCCGAGGAGCAGGAGCCGGTCGACCCGGTGGCCGCCCTCCGCGACGAACTGCGCGGCCTGCCCGGCGAGTGGTACGTCATCCACACCTACGCGGGCTACGAGAACCGCGTGAAGACCAACCTCGAGCAGCGCGCCGTCTCGCTGAACGTCGAGGACTACATCTTCCAGGCCGAGGTGCCGCAGGAAGAGGTCGTCCAGATCAAGAACGGCGACCGCCGCACCGTCCGCCAGAACAAGCTCCCGGGCTATGTGCTGGTGCGCATGGACCTGACGAACGAGTCCTGGGGCGTCGTCCGCAACACCCCCGGTGTCACCGGCTTCGTCGGCAACGCCTACGACCCCTACCCGCTGACGCTGGACGAGATCGTCAAGATGCTCGCCCCGGAGGCCGAGGAGAAGGCCGCCAAGGAGGCCGCCGCGGCCGAGGGCAAGCCGGCGCCGTCCCGCAAGGTCGAGGTCCAGGTCCTGGACTTCGAGGTGGGCGACTCCGTCACCGTCACCGACGGTCCGTTCGCGACGCTGCAGGCCACGATCAACGAGATCAACGCCGACTCGAAGAAGGTCAAGGGCCTGGTGGAGATCTTCGGCCGGGAGACCCCGGTCGAGCTCTCCTTCGACCAGATCCAGAAGAACTGACCCCACTCGGTCCTCAGTTCCCAGTCTTCCGAACAGGTCGGGCGGGCCCTTCGCGGCCTGTCTGACCTGCTCGGTTTTTGGCCGCACCGCTATACCCGTTATCGTGGTGCGGTATGCCTCCATCCGGATGACCGGGTGGAATGGCGAAACACCTCTCACTAGGACCCGGAGAGAGCATGCCTCCCAAGAAGAAGAAGGTCACGGGGCTTATCAAGCTCCAGATCCAGGCCGGTGCCGCAAACCCGGCTCCGCCGGTCGGCCCCGCGCTGGGTCAGCACGGCGTCAACATCATGGAGTTCTGCAAGGCCTACAACGCCGCGACCGAGTCGCAGCGTGGCATGGTCGTGCCGGTGGAGATCACGGTCTACGAGGACCGCTCCTTCACCTTCGTCACCAAGACTCCGCCGGCCGCGAAGCTCATCCTGAAGGCCGCGGGCGTGGAGAAGGGCTCCGGCGAGCCGCACAAGACCAAGGTCGCCAAGATCACCGAGGCGCAGGTCCGCGAGATCGCCACCACCAAGATGCCCGACCTGAACGCCAACGACCTGGACGCCGCGTCGAAGATCATCGCCGGCACCGCCCGCTCCATGGGCATCACGGTCGAGGGCTGATCCCAGCCCCTTTTGGCACCCCCGTGGCAGGACCAGGCGCTGGTCCGCACCACGACTCCACCCACTGCACCAGGAGCAGAAGTGAAGCGCAGCAAGACTCTTCGCAACGCGGACGCGAAGATCGACCGGGAGCGTCTGTACGCCCCGCTCGAGGCCGTCCGTCTCGCCAAGGACACCTCCTCGACCAAGTTCGATGCGACCGTCGAGGTCGCCATGCGTCTGGGCGTCGACCCGCGCAAGGCCGACCAGATGGTCCGTGGCACCGTGAACCTCCCGCACGGCACTGGTAAGACCGCCCGGGTCCTGGTCTTCGCGACCGGTGACCGTGCTGCGGCCGCGGAAGCCGCCGGCGCCGACATCGTCGGCTCGGACGAGCTCATCGACGAGGTCTCCAAGGGCCGCCTGGACTTCGACGCCGTCGTCGCCACCCCGGACCTCATGGGCAAGGTCGGCCGCCTCGGCCGCGTGCTCGGTCCGCGTGGTCTGATGCCGAACCCGAAGACCGGCACCGTCACCCCGGATGTCGCCAAGGCTGTCACCGACATCAAGGGCGGCAAGATCGAGTTCCGCGTGGACAAGCACGCGAACCTCCACTTCATCATCGGCAAGGTCTCCTTCGACGAGACCAAGCTGGTGGAGAACTACGCCGCGGCGCTCGAGGAGATCAACCGCCTCAAGCCGTCCGCCGCCAAGGGCCGCTACATCAAGAAGGCCACCATCACCACCACGATGGGCCCCGGCATCCCGCTGGACGCCAACCGCACCCGCAACCTCCTCGTCGAGGACGAGGCCGTCTGATCTTCCTGATCGACGACGCCTCGTAGCGCGCGCACATCGCACTCAGGCCCCGTTCTCCGGCGAGGAGAACGGGGCCTGACGCATGGTGTGTCGGCGCTCTCGACTGCAGTCCCCGAGGTTCATACAGGAGATCCAAGCCTTGATCCACCGAAGCCCGCCTTGTGGATTAAGCCCCCGGAAAAACCAAGAAGTACCTGGATCAAGAGTGCTAAAGTGACGCGTACGCAACAAAGGCGCGCAAGGCGGCCAGGCCTGCCGCCAGTTGCGATGGAAACCGGGGAGGAAAGCGTGAAGAATTCGAAGGTGAAGCGCGTGTTTGCAGGCGCGGCTGTGGCCGTTGCTGCGTTCGCTGTCCCGATGGCGATGGCTGGACCAGCCTCCGCCGACACAATTTCGTGTGCCGATTTTATTGACAGCAAGGGTTACAACGTTGGCCCCAAGGTGTGGAGGGCGTGCGAGATCGTCGGACCTCTTCATGGAGTTCCTGCTAAGGGGTGCATAAATGGCCTGACCGCCATCGGAGTCCGCCCCGAACACGCCGGGCTCGCGTGCGCGCTGGCTTCGTCGTGACGCGTAGCTCAACCGGTTCACGGGGCTAGAGGCAGTCCGTCGGGTTGCGACGACCCGACGGACAGCCCCTGGTGCGTGGAGGTGCCCAGTAGTCCCGGGCAAGGTCAAGGAAGCCGGCAAGGAGGACGTCCGCGGCGTCCAGGCGACCCACTACACCGGCACGCTCTCGGTGTCCGAGCTGACGCGCATGCAGTCCAAGAGCATCAGCGAGCAGGACCTGAAGGCGCTGGAGGCGCAGCTGAAGGCGGCCGGCACGGAGAACGAGACCATCGATCTGTGGATCAGCTCGGACAACCTGCTGGTCAAGAAGCGCGAGAAGATGACCGGTGGCGCCACCACGTTCGACTCGACGGTCTACTACTCGGACTACGGCACCAAGGTCACGGTGACCGAGCCGCCGGCCGGTGACACCGTGGACTTCGACAAGGTCTCCCAGCCGTAACGCGCGCTGAGAGGCACGTTCGGCCCGTCGGCCGGGAGGGGGCGCCCACCGCCCCTTCCCGGCCGATTTGCCTGACGCGGGCCGCTCCCGTAACGTATCCGCGAAGCCAAAGACCGCTGGTTGTCTCTGCGCGTCCGATCACGGATGTGTGGTGGCCGAAGGATCCGCTAGCTGCGGACGGCCTGCGCAGGTGTGAATGTGGAAGAACTCCCGGGTGTATGCCTGGTCGAGTCTCGCCCCGTGCGCCTGCGCCGGGGCGTTTGTTTTGCCCAGCCCCTTCTGCGCGGTCCTCATCACCCGGAAGGAGGCCGAGGCTCATGGCGACGTCTGACAAGAACGCAGCCGTTGCGGAGATCACGGAGAAGCTCCGTGAATCCAACGCAGCTGTTGTGACTTCTTACACCGGACTGACTGTGGCGCAGCTCAAGGAGCTGCGTCGTTCTCTCGGCGAGAACGCTCAGTACCGTGTGGTGAAGAACACGCTGACCAAGATCGCGGCCAAGGAGGCCGGGATTCAGCTGGACGAGCACCTCAAGGGCTCGACCGCTGTCGCCTTCGTGACCGGTGACCCGGTCACGGCGGCGAAGGGTCTTCGTGACTTCGCCAAGGAAAACCCCGCTCTCGTCATCAAGGGCGGTGTCCTTGACGGCAAGGCGCTGTCCGCCGACGAGATCAAGAAGCTTGCGGACCTCGAGTCCCGCGAGGTTCTGCTCAGCAAGCTGGCGGGTGCCTTCAAGGCCAAGCAGTCCCAGGCTGCTTCGGTCTTCCAGGCGCTCCCGTCGAAGCTCGTCCGCACCGTGGACGCGCTTCGCGCCAAGCAGGCCGAGCAGGGCGGTGCCGAGTAATTCGGCTCGCGCATTGATCGTCGCCGCGTGAGGCGACGGTCGTAGCGGGCCCAGTACGCCCGCCTTTTATGTACATCCGGCACCAGCCGAATTAGTGGAAGGACCGCCACCATGGCGAAGCTCAGCCAGGAAGACCTGCTCGCGCAGTTCGAGGAGATGACCCTCATCGAGCTCTCCGAGTTCGTGAAGGCGTTCGAGGAGAAGTTCGACGTCACCGCCGCCGCTGCCGCGCCGGTCGTCGTCGCCGGTGGTGCCGCTGGTGGCGCCGCCGCCGAGGCCGCCGAGGAGCAGGACGAGTTCGACGTCATCCTCACCGGCGCCGGTGACAAGAAGATCCAGGTCATCAAGGTCGTGCGTGAGCTGACCTCCCTGGGCCTGAAGGAGGCCAAGGACCTCGTCGACGGCACCCCGAAGCCGGTCCTCGAGAAGGTCGCCAAGGACGCCGCCGAGAAGGCCGCCGAGGCCCTCAAGGGCGCCGGCGCCTCCGTCGAGGTCAAGTGACCCCACTGAGTCTCTGACTCGGGTCCTGAGCGCCTGAGGCGTAACGGACGACAGCGAAGGGCGATCACCCATGCGGGTGGTCGCCCTTCGGCGTGCTCGCCACGGCTGCATTGCCCCGGGCCGGAGTGCGAGTATGGTGATCATCGGTGCCCGGACGTGCCCCCATGTGACGATCTCGCAGAGGTGGGGGGCCTTGACGAACCGCACGCGGCGCGCAATTCTCGGGACGCGACGCAGAAGCGATCCAGGGTTCGAGGCATGGATCGCTGACGAAGAGGGAAGCATCGGTGTGCGCCACTGGCGCAGGGCTTTCGGCAGGCGCAGGGCATTGAGAAGAACAAGCAACGAGGGGATCCTCCGTCGGGGAGGACGCGACCTCCCGGAGGGAGAAGATCGGTATCACAGTGCTGAACCGGTCTTCGGAAACTCGCTCTGGACATCAGTGTGCCAAGTGGCTACACTGACCCTTTGCGCTGCCTGTTAGCTGCTCCCTGCCCGTCACCAGGGGCATATCCGAGCCCGAGCAAAGCTGGATGATCCGCCCTGACCTGGGCTTTCTCTCAGTCTGCTCGATTCGGAACCGGTACGCGCGTAGTGAGTCCGAGCCCTCGGAAGGACCCCCTCTTGGCCGCCTCGCGCAACGCCTCGACTGCCAATACGAACAACGGCGACAGCACCGCCCCGCTGCGCATCTCTTTTGCGAAGATCAAGGAGCCCCTCGGGGTTCCGAACCTCCTTGCGCTGCAGACCGAAAGCTTCGACTGGCTGCTCGGCAATGCCGCATGGAAGGGTCGCGTCGAGGCTGCGCTGGAGAGTGGGCAGGAAGTTCCCACCAAGTCCGGTCTTGAAGAGATCTTCGAAGAGATCTCCCCGATCGAAGACTTCTCCGGGTCGATGTCGCTGACGTTCCGCGACCACCGCTTCGAGCCCCCGAAGAACTCCATCGACGAGTGCAAGGAGCGCGACTTCACGTACGCGGCTCCGCTGTTCGTCACCGCCGAGTTCACCAACAACGAGACCGGCGAGATCAAGTCCCAGACGGTCTTCATGGGCGACTTCCCGCTCATGACCAACAAGGGCACCTTCTGCATCAACGGCACCGAGCGTGTCGTCGTCTCGCAGCTGGTCCGCTCGCCGGGCGTCTACTTCGACAGCTCCATCGACAAGACGTCCGACAAGGACATCTTCTCCGCCAAGATCATCCCGTCCCGGGGTGCCTGGCTGGAGATGGAGATCGACAAGCGCGACATGGTCGGTGTGCGCATCGACCGCAAGCGCAAGCAGTCCGTGACCGTCCTGCTCAAGGCGCTCGGGTGGACCACCGAGCAGATCCTCGAGGAGTTCGGCGAGTACGAGTCCATGCGCGCCACCCTGGAGAAGGACCACACCCAGGGTCAGGACGACGCGCTGCTGGACATCTACCGCAAGCTGCGTCCGGGCGAGCCGCCGACCCGTGAGGCCGCGCAGACGCTGCTGGAGAACCTGTACTTCAACCCCAAGCGCTACGACCTCGCCAAGGTCGGCCGCTACAAGGTCAACAAGAAGCTCGGCGGCGAGGAGCCGCTCGACGCGGGCGTGCTGACCACCGACGACGTCATCGCCACCATCAAGTACCTGGTCAAGCTGCACGCCGGCGAGACCGAGACGATGGGCGAGAGCGGCCGGGAGATCGTCGTCGAGACCGACGACATCGACCACTTCGGCAACCGTCGTCTGCGCAACGTCGGCGAGCTCATCCAGAACCAGGTCCGCACGGGTCTGGCTCGTATGGAGCGCGTCGTGCGCGAGCGCATGACCACCCAGGACGTCGAGGCGATCACGCCGCAGACCCTGATCAACATCCGGCCGGTCGTCGCCTCCATCAAGGAGTTCTTCGGCACCAGCCAGCTGTCGCAGTTCATGGACCAGACCAACCCGCTGTCGGGTCTGACCCACAAGCGCCGTCTGTCGGCGCTGGGCCCGGGTGGTCTCTCCCGTGAGCGGGCCGGCCTGGACGTCCGTGACGTGCACCCGTCGCACTACGGCCGCATGTGCCCGATCGAGACCCCTGAAGGTCCCAACATCGGTCTGATCGGCTCGCTGGCCTCCTACGGCCGGGTCAACGTCTTCGGCTTCATCGAGACGCCGTACCGCAAGGTCGTCGACGGCCAGGTCACCGAGGAGGTGGACTACCTCACCGCCGATGAGGAGGACCGCTTCCTGATCGCGCAGGCCAACGCCAAGCTGACCGACGACATGCGGTTCGCCGAGCAGCGTGTGCTGGTCCGCCGTCGTGGCGGCGAGGTCGACCTCGTCCCCGCCGACGAGGTGGACTTCATGGACGTCTCGCCGCGCCAGATGGTGTCGGCCGCGACCGCCATGATCCCGTTCCTCGAGCACGACGACGCCAACCGCGCGCTCATGGGATCGAACATGATGCGCCAGGCCGTTCCGCTGATCAAGGCGGAGTCGCCGCTGGTCGGCACCGGCATGGAGTACCGCTGCGCGGTCGACGCCGGCGACGTCATCAAGGCCGAGAAGGACGGTGTGGTCCAGGAGGTCTCCGCGGACTACATCACCGTCGCCAACGACGACGGCACGTACACCACGTACCGCGTCGCCAAGTTCACCCGCTCCAACCAGGGCACCTCCTTCAACCAGAAGGTCGTCGTGGACGAGGGCGCGCGGGTCGTCGAGGGCCAGGTCCTCGCCGACGGTCCGTCCACGGAGCAGGGCGAGATGGCGCTCGGCAAGAACCTGCTCGTCGCGTTCATGCCGTGGGAGGGCCACAACTACGAGGACGCGATCATCCTGTCGCAGCGCCTCGTGCAGGACGACGTCCTCTCCTCGATCCACATCGAGGAGCACGAGGTCGACGCCCGTGACACCAAGCTCGGCCCCGAGGAGATCACCCGGGACATCCCGAACGTCTCCGAGGAGGTCCTCTCCGACCTCGACGAGCGCGGCATCATCCGGATCGGTGCCGAGGTCGTCGCCGGCGACATCCTCGTCGGCAAGGTCACGCCCAAGGGTGAGACCGAGCTGACCCCCGAGGAGCGCCTGCTCCGCGCGATCTTCGGTGAGAAGGCGCGCGAGGTGCGCGACACCTCGCTGAAGGTGCCGCACGGTGAGATCGGCAAGGTCATCGGCGTCCGCGTCTTCGACCGCGAAGAGGGCGACGAGCTGCCCCCGGGCGTGAACCAGCTGGTCCGCGTCTACGTCGCCCAGAAGCGCAAGATCACCGACGGTGACAAGCTCGCCGGCCGCCACGGCAACAAGGGTGTCATCTCGAAGATCCTGCCGGTCGAGGACATGCCGTTCCTGGAGGACGGCACCCCGGTCGACATCATCCTCAACCCGCTGGGTGTCCCGTCCCGAATGAACCCGGGACAGGTCCTGGAGATCCACCTCGGCTGGCTCGCCAGCCAGGGCTGGAAGGTCGAGGGCTCCGAGGACTGGCAGCAGCGTCTGCAGGCGATCGGCGCCGACGACGTCGCGCCGCGCACCAACGTCGCGACCCCGGTCTTCGACGGTGCGCGCGAGGACGAGCTGGCGGGTCTGTTCGACTCCACGCTCCCCAACCGCGACGGCGAGCGGATGGTCAAGGGCTCCGGCAAGGCGCAGCTGTTCGACGGCCGCTCCGGTGAGCCGTTCCCGGACCCGATCTCGGTCGGGTACATGTACATCCTCAAGCTGCACCACCTGGTCGACGACAAGCTGCACGCGCGTTCGACCGGCCCGTACTCGATGATCACCCAGCAGCCGCTGGGTGGTAAGGCTCAGTTCGGTGGCCAGCGGTTCGGTGAGATGGAGGTGTGGGCGCTGGAGGCTTACGGCGCCGCGTACGCCCTCCAGGAGCTGCTGACGATCAAGTCCGACGACGTGACCGGCCGCGTGAAGGTCTACGAGGCCATCGTCAAGGGCGAGAACATCCCCGAGCCCGGCATCCCCGAGTCCTTCAAGGTGCTCATCAAGGAGATGCAGTCCCTGTGCCTCAACGTGGAGGTGCTGTCCTCGGACGGCATGTCCATCGAGATGCGCGACACCGACGAGGACGTCTTCCGCGCTGCGGAGGAGCTCGGCATCGACCTGTCCCGGCGCGAGCCGAGCAGCGTCGAAGAGGTCTGACGGGAGTTTGGCCGGGGAGCCCGTGAGGGTTCCCCGGCCGGCCCCAAGACCCCCGTTTCAGACCCCAAGACTTACAACCCTGAGAGGGATTGACGCATAGTGCTCGACGTCAACTTCTTCGATGAGCTCCGGATCGGTCTGGCCACCGCTGACGACATCCGTCAGTGGAGCCACGGCGAGGTCAAGAAGCCCGAGACCATCAACTACCGCACCCTCAAGCCCGAAAAGGACGGACTCTTCTGCGAGAAGATCTTCGGTCCGACCCGGGACTGGGAGTGCTACTGCGGTAAGTACAAGCGCGTCCGCTTCAAGGGCATCATCTGCGAGCGGTGCGGCGTCGAGGTCACTCGCGCCAAGGTGCGCCGTGAGCGGATGGGCCACATCGAGCTGGCCGCTCCTGTTACCCACATCTGGTACTTCAAGGGCGTGCCGAGCCGGCTGGGCTACCTGCTGGACCTCGCGCCCAAGGACCTCGAGAAGGTCATCTACTTCGCCGCCTACATGATCACGTGGGTGGACGAGGAGCGCCGTACGCGCGATCTGCCCTCGCTGGAGGCCCACGTCTCCGTCGAGCGCCAGCAGATCGAGCAGCGCCGCGACTCCGACCTGGAGGCCCGCGCCAAGAAGCTCGAGACCGACCTGGCCGAGCTGGAGGCCGAGGGCGCCAAGGCCGACGTGCGCCGCAAGGTGCGCGAGGGCGCCGAGCGTGAGATGAAGCAGCTGCGCGACCGTGCGCAGCGCGAGATCGACCGTCTCGACGAGGTCTGGAACCGCTTCAAGAACCTCAAGGTCCAGGACCTGGAGGGCGACGAGCTGCTCTACCGCGAGCTGCGTGACCGCTTCGGCACGTACTTCGACGGTTCCATGGGTGCCGCTGCCCTGCAGAAGCGCCTGGAGACCTTCGACCTGGACGAGGAGGCCGAGCGCCTCCGCGAGATCATCCGGACCGGCAAGGGCCAGAAGAAGACCCGTGCGCTCAAGCGCCTCAAGGTCGTCTCCGCCTTCCTGCAGACCCGCAACAGCCCCAAGGGCATGGTGCTGGACTGCATCCCGGTGATCCCGCCGGACCTGCGTCCGATGGTGCAGCTGGACGGTGGCCGCTTCGCGACCTCCGACCTGAACGACCTGTACCGCCGTGTGATCAACCGCAACAACCGCCTCAAGCGTCTCCTTGACCTCGGTGCCCCCGAGATCATCGTGAACAACGAGAAGCGGATGCTGCAGGAGGCCGTCGACGCGCTGTTCGACAACGGCCGCCGCGGTCGCCCGGTGACCGGTCCCGGTAACCGCCCGCTGAAGTCGCTGTCCGACATGCTCAAGGGCAAGCAGGGCCGCTTCCGTCAGAACCTGCTCGGTAAGCGAGTCGACTACTCGGCGCGTTCCGTCATCGTCGTCGGCCCGCAGCTCAAGCTGCACCAGTGCGGTCTGCCCAAGGCCATGGCGCTGGAGCTGTTCAAGCCGTTCGTGATGAAGCGTCTGGTGGACCTCAACCACGCGCAGAACATCAAGAGCGCCAAGCGCATGGTGGAGCGCGGCCGCACGGTCGTGTACGACGTCCTCGAAGAGGTCATCGCCGAGCATCCGGTTCTGCTGAACCGTGCTCCCACCCTGCACCGCCTCGGCATCCAGGCCTTCGAGCCGCAGCTGGTCGAGGGCAAGGCCATCCAGATCCACCCGCTCGTGTGCACCGCGTTCAACGCGGACTTCGACGGTGACCAGATGGCCGTCCACCTGCCGCTCTCCGCGGAGGCGCAGGCCGAGGCGCGCATCCTGATGCTGTCCTCGAACAACATCCTCAAGCCGGCCGACGGCCGTCCGGTCACCATGCCGACCCAGGACATGGTGCTGGGCCTCTTCTTCCTCACCACGGACGAGGAGGAGCGCGAGGTCAAGGGCGAGGGCCGGTCCTTCGGCTCGGTCGCCGAGGCGATCATGGCCTTCGACGCCCGCGAGCTGTCGCTCCAGGCCAAGGTCGACATCCGCTTCCCGATCGGCACCGTCCCGCCGCGTGGCTGGACCCCGCCGGCCGTGGACGAGGCCGACGGCTTCGGTGCGACCGAGTGGCAGCAGGGTGACAGCTTCCGCCTGCGGACGACCCTGGGCCGTGCGCTCTTCAACGAGCTGCTGCCCGAGGACTACCCGTTCGTCGACTACTCGGTGGGCAAGAAGCAGCTCTCCGCGATCGTCAACGACCTGGCCGAGCGCTACCCGAAGGTCATCGTCGCAGCGACCCTGGACAACCTGAAGGCGGCCGGTTTCCACTGGGCCACCCGCTCGGGTGTCACCGTCGCCGTCTCCGACATCGTCGTGCCGGAGGCCAAGAAGGCCATCGTCGCGGGCTACGAGGCCCAGGACGAGAAGGTCCAGAAGCAGTACGAGCGCGGTCTGATCACCAAGGACGAGCGCACTCAGGAACTGATCAACATCTGGACCAAGGCGACCAACGAGGTCGCCGAGGCGATGAACGAGAACTTCCCCAAGACCAACCCCATCTTCATGATGGTTGACTCGGGTGCCCGAGGAAACATGATGCAGATGCGGCAGATCGCCGGTATGCGTGGTCTGGTGTCGAACGCGAAGAACGAGACCATCCCGCGTCCGATCAAGGCGTCGTTCCGCGAGGGTCTGTCCGTGCTGGAGTACTTCATCTCCACGCACGGTGCCCGTAAGGGTCTGGCGGACACCGCTCTGCGTACCGCCGACTCCGGCTACCTCACCCGTCGTCTGGTCGACGTCTCCCAGGACGTCATCATTCGCGAGGAGGACTGCGGTACGGAGCGCGGCCTCAAGCTGCGGATCGCCTCGAAGGGCGCCGACGGTGTCCTGCGCAAGGCGGACGACGTGGAGTCCAGCGTCTACGCCCGCATGCTGGCCGAGGATGTCGTCGTCGACGGCAAGGTCGTCGCCCCGGCGAACGTCGACCTCGGTGACGTGCTCATCGACGCGCTGGTCAACGCGGGCGTGGAGGAGGTCAAGACCCGCTCGGTCCTGACCTGTGAGTCCGCGGTCGGCACCTGCGCCTACTGCTACGGCCGTTCGCTGGCCACCGGCAAGCTGGTCGACATCGGTGAGGCGGTCGGCATCATCGCCGCCCAGTCCATCGGTGAGCCCGGCACCCAGCTGACGATGCGTACCTTCCACACCGGTGGTGTGGCCGGTGACGACATCACCCTGGGTCTGCCGCGTGTCGTCGAGCTCTTCGAGGCCCGTACGCCCAAGGGCGTCGCCCCGATCTCGGAGGCGGCCGGCCGCGTCCGTATCGAGGAGACCGAGAAGACCAAGAAGCTCGTCGTCACCCCGGACGACGGCAGCGACGAGACCGCCTACGGCGTCTCCAAGCGTGCCCGTCTGCTGGTGGGCGAGGGCGACCACGTCACGGTCGGCCAGCCGCTGACCGTGGGTGCCGTCAACCCGCACGACGTGCTGCGGATCCTCGGCCAGCGTGCCGTCCAGGTCCACCTGGTCGGCGAGGTCCAGAAGGTCTACAACAGCCAGGGCGTGGCGATCCACGACAAGCACATCGAGATCATCATCCGGCAGATGCTGCGCCGTGTGACGATCATCGAGTCCGGCGACGCGGAGCTGCTGCCGGGCGAGCTGGTGGAGCGCACGAAGTTCGAGGGCGAGAACCGTCGCGTCGTGGCGGAAGGCGGCCACCCGGCCTCCGGCCGTCCGCAGCTGATGGGTATCACCAAGGCTTCGCTGGCCACCGAGTCCTGGCTGTCGGCGGCGTCCTTCCAGGAGACGACCCGGGTTCTGACCGACGCGGCGATCAACGCCAAGTCGGACTCCCTGATCGGCCTCAAGGAGAACGTCATCATCGGTAAGCTCATCCCGGCCGGTACGGGCCTGTCCCGCTACCGCAACATCCGGGTCGAGCCCACCGAGGAGGCCAAGGCCGCGATGTACTCGGCCGTCGGTTACGACGACATCGACTACTCGCCCTTCGGCACCGGCTCCGGCCAGGCGGTCCCGCTGGAGGACTACGACTACGGTCCGTACAACCAGTAATCCTGGTCCGTACGACAGCAACAGGGCGGTCACCCCTCGGGGGTGGCCGCCCTGCGGCATTGGGGGCCGTGCGGGGGAACTTGTCTCCCCATTGCTGCGTCTGTGATGAGAAGATGGGGAGAACTGTCGAGCGGGGGGAGGTTCGCGAAGTGGCATTCCAGCCTTGGCAGGGTGGGCAGCCCGCTCAGCCGCCGAATCAGGTGCCTGTCATGCGGGCTTCGCACGCCGATCGTGAGCGGACGGTCGATGTGCTCAAGGCGGGGTTCGCCGAGGGGCGGCTGCAGCAGCCGGAGTACGAGCAGCGGATCGCCCGGGCCTACGAGGCGCAGACACATTCCGAGCTGCAGATGCTGGTCGCGGACCTGCCGATGGGGCCGGTGCCGCAGGCGCAGTTCATGCCGCAGCGGCCGATGGTGCCGGCGACGTTCATGCCGATGCCGATGCCGATGCCGGTGACGACGAACAGCTCGGCTACCGGCGCGCTGGTCTGCGGGATCATGACGCCGGTGACCTGGGGCCTGACGGCGATCCCGGCGGTCATCCTGGGGCACAAGGCGCGCGCCGAGATCCGCCGGACCGGGCAGGGCGGGGACGGCCAGGCCATCACGGGGCTGATCCTGGGCTGGCTGGCGATCGGCGGCTGGGCGCTGTTCCTGCTGATCTTCATCCTGTCGGCGGCGGTCGGCCTCTGACGATCCGGTGGATCCCAGGGGCGGCCGGGGTGTGTTGCGGGGGTGTGGCGCCTTCTTCCGTACGGCCGTGGATCGCACTACGGTGGCCGCAACGCCGTGACGAGTCCGGCGTGTCCTTCGCGTGTGCATTTGTTTTGACCGCAGCCAATGCGGTAGGTACGCTCTGACCTTGTGCCTGGGGTGTCCCTGGGCTGCCGTGCGCGCAATCTCCCCAAGCCTCTGGGTCGGGAGCGGCGTCGACACGGGAGCCAGGTTTTTGACACCGCAATCTGCCGCCTCACTCGTTCCAGCGAGGACCGGACTGCAGTATTCGACACACCCGACCGCGTGGGTCGGGGATGTTCCAGGTTAGCTTTACCGAGACTGGCACACAGAAACCGGAGAAACGGTGCCTACGATCCAGCAGCTGGTCCGCAAGGGCCGGCAGGACAAGGTCGAGAAGAACAAGACGCCCGCGCTCGAGGGTTCTCCCCAGCGCCGTGGCGTCTGCACGCGTGTTTTCACCACCACCCCGAAGAAGCCGAACTCGGCCCTGCGTAAGGTCGCGCGTGTGCGTCTGACCAGCGGGATCGAGGTCACCGCTTACATTCCGGGTGAGGGCCACAACCTCCAGGAGCACTCGATCGTGCTCGTGCGTGGCGGCCGTGTGAAGGACCTGCCGGGTGTTCGGTACAAGATCATCCGCGGCTCCCTCGACACGCAGGGCGTCAAGAACCGTAAGCAGGCTCGCAGCCGCTACGGCGCCAAGAAGGAGAAGTAAGAATGCCTCGTAAGGGCCCCGCCCCGAAGCGCCCGGTCATCATCGACCCGGTCTACGGCTCTCCTCTGGTGACCTCCCTCATCAACAAGGTTCTGCTGAACGGCAAGCGCTCCACCGCCGAGCGCATCGTTTACGGCGCCATGGAGGGTCTGCGCGAGAAGACCGGCAACGACCCGGTCATCACGCTCAAGCGCGCGCTCGAGAACATCAAGCCGACCCTTGAGGTCAAGTCCCGCCGCGTCGGTGGCGCGACCTACCAGGTCCCGGTCGAGGTCAAGCCCGGCCGTGCGGCCACCCTCTCGCTCCGCTGGCTCGTGGGCTACTCCCGCGCCCGCCGCGAGAAGACCATGACCGAGCGCCTCATGAACGAACTGCTCGACGCCTCCAACGGCCTCGGCGCTTCGGTCAAGAAGCGTGAGGACACGCACAAGATGGCCGAGTCCAACAAGGCCTTCGCGCACTACCGCTGGTAGTCGCAACCCACATCGAGACCGAGAGAAGATTGAGCCACTATGGCCACCACTTCGCTTGACCTGGCCAAGGTCCGCAACATCGGGATCATGGCCCACATCGACGCGGGCAAGACGACCACCACCGAGCGGATCCTGTTCTACACCGGCGTTTCGTACAAGATCGGTGAGGTCCACGACGGCGCTGCCACGATGGACTGGATGGAGCAGGAGCAGGAGCGCGGCATCACGATTACGTCCGCCGCGACGACCTGTCACTGGCCGCTCGAGGACGTCGACCACACCATCAACATCATCGACACGCCCGGCCACGTCGACTTCACCGTCGAGGTGGAGCGTTCGCTGCGCGTGCTCGACGGTGCCGTGACGGTGTTCGACGGCGTCGCCGGTGTCGAGCCCCAGTCCGAGACTGTCTGGCGTCAGGCGGACCGCTACGGCGTGCCGCGCATCTGCTTCGTCAACAAGCTCGACCGTACGGGTGCCGAGTTCCACCGCTGCGTCGACATGATCACGGACCGCCTGGGCGCGACCCCGATCGTGATGCAGCTGCCGATCGGCACCGAGATGGACTTCAAGGGCGTCGTCGACCTCGTGAAGATGAAGGCCCTGGTCTGGTCGGCCGAGGCTGCCAAGGGCGAGATGTACGACACCGTCGACATCCCGGCCACGCACGCCGAGGCCGCCGACGAGTGGCGCGGCAAGCTGCTCGAGACCGTCGCCGAGAACGACGAAGAGATCATGGAGCTGTACCTGGAGGGCCAGGAGCCCACCGAGGAGCAGCTGTACGCGGCGATCCGCCGTATCACGATCGCTTCCGGCAAGGCCGACACGACCACCGTCACCCCGGTGTTCTGCGGTACCGCGTTCAAGAACAAGGGCGTCCAGCCCCTGCTCGACGCGGTCGTGCGCTACCTCCCCTCCCCGCTGGACGTCGAGGCCATCGAGGGCCACGCGGTCAACGACCCGGAGGAGATCGTCAAGCGCAAGCCGTCCGAGGACGAGCCGCTGTCGGCCCTCGCGTTCAAGATTGCGAGCGACCCCCACCTGGGCAAGCTCACCTTCATCCGGGTGTACTCGGGCCGCCTCGAGGCCGGCTCGCAGGTGCAGAACTCGGTGAAGGGCAAGAAGGAGCGCATCGGCAAGATCTACCGGATGCACGCGAACAAGCGTGAGGAGATCGAGTCGGTGGGTGCCGGTGACATCGTCGCCGTCATGGGTCTGAAGCAGACCACCACTGGTGAGACCCTCTGCGACGCGGGCAGCCCGGTCATCCTGGAGTCGATGGACTTCCCGGCGCCGGTCATCCAGGTCGCCATCGAGCCCAAGTCCAAGGGCGACCAGGAGAAGCTGGGTGTCGCCATCCAGCGCCTCGCCGAAGAGGACCCCTCGTTCCAGGTGCACACCGACGAGGAGACCGGCCAGACCATCATCGCGGGTATGGGCGAGCTGCACCTCGACGTGCTGGTCGACCGTATGAAGCGCGAGTTCCGGGTCGAGGCCAACGTCGGCAAGCCGCAGGTCGCCTACCGCGAGACCCTGCGCAAGGCCGTCGAGCGTCTCGACTACACGCACAAGAAGCAGACTGGTGGTTCCGGCCAGTTCGCGAAGGTGCAGATCGCGATCGCGCCGCTCGAGGGCGACGGGTACGAGTTCGAGAACAAGGTCACCGGTGGCCGTATCCCGCGGGAGTACATCCCGTCCGTGGACGCGGGCTGCCAGGAGGCCATGGAGTTCGGCGTTCTCGCCGGCTACCCGCTGACCGGCGTCAAGGTCACGCTCCTCGACGGTGCGTTCCACGAGGTCGACTCGTCCGAGATGGCCTTCAAGATCGCCGGTTCGATGGCCTTCAAGGAGGCCGCCCGCAAGGCCAGCCCGGCCCTGCTGGAGCCGATGATGAAGGTCGAGGTCACCACGCCCGAGGACTACATGGGCGATGTGATCGGCGACATCAACTCCCGCCGTGGTCAGATTCAGTCCATGGAGGAGCGCGCAGGCGCCAAGCTCGTCACGGGCCTGGTTCCGCTCTCGGAGATGTTCGGCTACGTCGGAGACCTCCGCAGCAAGACGTCGGGTCGCGCAAGCTACTCGATGCAGTTCGACTCCTACGCCGAGGTTCCGCGGAACGTCGCCGAGGAGATCATCGCGAAGGCCAAGGGCGAGTAGCTCCGTCTCCCGCGAGTCGGAACACGCTTTAGGCTTGACACCGTCTGCCGGGGTAATCCCCGCAATCCGTGAGGAATGCCCCGGCAGCCGGCACCCCAGCAAAGATCACCTGGCGCCGATGAGTAAGGCGTACAGAACCACTCCACAGGAGGACCCCAGTGGCGAAGGCGAAGTTCGAGCGGACTAAGCCGCACGTCAACATCGGCACCATCGGTCACATTGACCACGGTAAGACGACCCTCACGGCCGCCATTACCAAGGTGCTGCATGACGCGTACCCGGACCTGAACGAGGCCTCGGCCTTCGACCAGATCGACAAGGCTCCTGAGGAGCGCCAGCGCGGTATCACCATCTCCATCGCGCACGTCGAGTACCAGACCGAGTCGCGTCACTACGCCCACGTCGACTGCCCCGGTCACGCGGACTACATCAAGAACATGATCACCGGTGCCGCCCAGATGGACGGCGCGATCCTCGTGGTCGCCGCGACCGACGGTCCGATGCCGCAGACCAAGGAGCACGTGCTCCTGGCCCGCCAGGTCGGCGTTCCCTACATCGTTGTCGCCCTGAACAAGGCCGACATGGTGGACGACGAGGAGATCCTGGAGCTCGTCGAGCTCGAGGTCCGTGAGCTCCTCTCCGAGTACGAGTTCCCGGGCGACGACGTCCCGGTCGTCAAGGTCTCGGCGCTCAAGGCGCTCGAGGGCGACGCCGAGTGGGGCAAGTCCGTCCTCGACCTGATGAAGGCCGTCGACGAGTCCATCCCGCAGCCCGAGCGTGACGTCGACAAGCCGTTCCTGATGCCGATCGAGGACGTCTTCACGATCACCGGCCGTGGCACCGTTGTCACCGGTCGTATCGAGCGTGGTGTCCTCAAGGTCAACGAGACCGTCGACATCATCGGCATCAAGACCGAGAAGACCACCACCACGGTCACCGGCATCGAGATGTTCCGCAAGCTCCTCGACGAGGGCCAGGCCGGTGAGAACGTCGGTCTGCTCCTCCGTGGCATCAAGCGCGAGGACGTCGAGCGCGGCCAGGTCATCATCAAGCCGGGCTCGGTCACGCCGCACACCTCGTTCGAGGCTCAGGCGTACATCCTGTCGAAGGACGAGGGTGGCCGTCACACCCCGTTCTTCAACAACTACCGCCCGCAGTTCTACTTCCGTACCACGGACGTGACCGGCGTCGTGACCCTCCCCGAGGGCACCGAGATGGTCATGCCGGGCGACAACACCGAGATGTCGGTCGAGCTGATCCAGCCGGTCGCCATGGAGGAGGGCCTGAAGTTCGCCATCCGTGAGGGTGGCCGGACCGTCGGCGCCGGCCAGGTCACCAAGATCAACAAGTAATTGTTGATCCGGTTGATCCGGTAGCTCCCGGCCTTCGGGTCGGGGGTCCGGGGGTTGCCCCCGGGACAGCACAGCCCCGAGGAGCCCCGTCCACCATCAGGTGGGCGGGGCTCCTTGACAGTTGGGGTCCGATTGGCCTTAGGCATCCCGGGTATGGCACACTGTCCAGGTTGCTCGGTTGAGTGCCGATGCTGCGCGCCTCCCGCCGGGAGGACTGGAAGCGAGTCCCAGGTATTCGTCGTCCCTTCTCAGGGTCGGAAATACGGGAATCTTCCGGGAAGCGTCAGCGGGGTGCCTCGGCCAGGCGCCCGGTGGGTGTTCTTCCCCTACCTCTCCTTCTCAAGGGATCTCTCGTGCGGAGATTTTCGAGAAGGGGTGCGACACGCCCGACCGCGTGGGTCGGAGAAGAACGCGAACCTCCCGGGTCCCAGAGCGTTACGAGAGACAGGACTACGAAGTAGCCATGGCGGGACAGAAGATCCGCATCCGGCTCAAGGCCTACGACCACGAGGTCATCGACTCTTCGGCGAAGAAGATCGTCGAGACGGTGACTCGCACTGGTGCGTCGGTCGCGGGCCCGGTGCCGCTGCCCACTGAAAAGAACGTGTACTGCGTCATCAAGTCGCCGCACAAGTACAAGGACTCGCGCGAGCACTTCGAGATGCGCACGCACAAGCGCCTGATCGACATCCTCGACCCGACGCCCAAGACCGTTGACTCGCTGATGCGCCTGGACCTTCCGGCCGGCGTTGACATCGAGATCAAGCTCTGAGAGGCGCGGAAGAGATGGCTAAGCAGATCAAGGGCATCCTGGGCGAGAAGCTCGGCATGACCCAGGTCTGGGACGAGAACAACCGTGTCGTCCCGGTGACCGTGGTGAAGGCCGGCCCCTGCGTCGTTACCCAGGTGCGCACCAATGACCAGGACGGTTACGACTCCGTCCAGATCGCCTTCGGCGAGATCGACCCGCGCAAGGTGAACAAGCCCCTCAAGGGCCACTTCGCGAAGGCCGACGTCACCCCCCGTCGTCACCTCGTCGAGGTCCGTACTCCCGATGCCGGCGAGTACACCCTCGGCCAGGAGCTGACCGCTGAGACCTTCGAGTCCGGCGTCAAGGTGGACGTGACCGGCAAGAGCAAGGGCAAGGGCTTCGCCGGTGTCATGAAGCGTCACGGCTTCCACGGCGGCAAGGCCTCGCACGGTGCCCACCGCGTGCACCGCAAGCCGGGCTCCATCGGTGGCTGCGCCACCCCGGGCCGCGTGTTCAAGGGCATGCGGATGGCCGGCCGTATGGGCAATGAGCGGGTCACCACCCAGAACCTGACCGTCCACGCCGTTGACGCGGAGAAGGGCCTGCTGCTCATCAAGGGCGCAGTTCCTGGTCCGAACGGCGGCCTCGTCCTGGTCCGTACCGCGGCCAAGGGGGCCTGAGGTAACCGATGAGCACCATTGACATCCTTTCGCCGGCAGGCGACAAGGCCGGGTCCGTCGAGCTCCCCGCGGAGATCTTCGACGCCAAGGTCAGCGTTCCGCTGATCCACCAGGTCGTTGTCGCGCAGCTGGCCGCTGCCCGTCAGGGCACGCACAAGACCAAGACTCGCGGCGAGGTCCGCGGCGGTGGCAAGAAGCCGTACCGCCAGAAGGGCACCGGCCGGGCGCGTCAGGGTTCGACCCGTGCGCCGCAGTTCGCCGGCGGTGGCATCGTCCACGGCCCCGTGCCGCGTGACTACTCGCAGCGGACGCCCAAGAAGATGAAGGTCGCCGCCCTGCGCGGTGCCCTCACCGACCGGGCCCGCAACTCGCGCATCCACGTCGTTTCCGGCGTGGTCGAGGGTGCGACCTCCACCAAGGCCGCCAAGGCTCTCCTCGGCAAGGTCAGCGAGCGCAAGAACGTGCTCCTGGTCGCCGAGCGCAGCGACGAGGCCGCGTGGCTGTCCGCCCGTAACCTGCCCCAGGTTCACATCCTGGAGCCGGGCCAGCTGAACACGTACGACGTGCTCGTCTCCGACGACGTGGTCTTCACCAAGGCCGCTTTCGAGTCCTTCGTGTCTGGCCCCAAGGCCGCTGAGACCGAAGGGAGCGACGCCTGATGACTGAGGCCGTCGTCACCAGCAAGACCTTCACGGACCCGCGCGACGTTCTCGTCAAGCCGGTGGTTTCCGAGAAGAGCTACGCGCTGCTGGACGAGAACAAGTACACGTTCATCGTCGCGCCCGGCAGCAACAAGACCCAGATCAAGCAGGCCGTCGAGGCGGTCTTCTCGGTCAAGGTCACCGGGGTCAACACGATCAACCGGCAGGGCAAGCGCAAGCGCACCCGCACCGGTTACGGCAAGCGCGCCAACACCAAGCGCGCCATCGTGACCCTCGCCGAGGGCGACCGTATCGACATCTTCGGCGGCCCGGTCTCCTAACGGAGTCCGAGTCGTCCGGAATCGGACGAGGACTGAGAAATGGGTATCCGCAAGTACAAGCCGACGACCCCGGGCCGTCGTGGCTCCAGCGTCGCCGACTTTGTCGAGATCACGCGGTCCACGCCGGAGAAGTCGCTGGTCCGCCCGCTGCACAGCAAGGGCGGCCGTAACAACGCCGGTCGTGTGACCGTTCGCCACCAGGGCGGTGGCCACAAGCGCGCCTACCGCGTGATCGACTTCCGTCGTCACGACAAGGACGGCGTGCCGGCCAAGGTCGCGCACATCGAGTACGACCCGAACCGCACCGCGCGCATCGCGCTGCTGCACTACGCAGACGGCGAGAAGCGCTACATCATCGCGCCCCGTGGCCTGGTCCAGGGTGCTCGGATTGAGAACGGCCCTGGGGCCGACATCAAGCCGGGCAACAACCTGCCGCTGCGCCACATCCCCGTGGGTACGACGATCCACGCGATCGAGCTGCGTCCGGGCGGCGGTGCGAAGTTCGCCCGCTCGGCCGGTGCCTCCGTGCAGCTGCTGGCGAAGGAGGGCGCGATGGCCCACCTTCGTATGCCTTCCGGTGAGATCCGCCTGGTCGACGTGCGCTGCCGCGCCACCGTCGGCGAGGTCGGCAACGCCGAGCAGTCGAACATCAACTGGGGCAAGGCCGGCCGTATGCGCTGGAAGGGCGTCCGCCCGACCGTGCGTGGTGTCGTGATGAACCCGGTCGACCACCCGCACGGTGGTGGTGAGGGCAAGACCTCCGGTGGTCGCCACCCGGTCTCGCCCTGGGGCCAGAAGGAGGGTCGTACTCGCTCGCCGAAGAAGGCAAGCAACAAGTACATCGTCCGCCGCCGCAAGACGAACAAGAAGCGCTAGGAGCGGGTTTAGATGCCGCGCAGTCTCAAGAAGGGGCCCTTCGTCGACGACCACCTCGCCAAGAAGGTGGACGTACAGAACGATGCAGGCACCAAGAACGTCATCAAGACCTGGTCCCGCCGCTCCATGATCGTCCCGGCCATGCTCGGCCACACGATCGCGGTGCATGACGGCCGCAAGCACGTCCCGGTGTTCGTCACCGAGTCGATGGTCGGCCACAAGCTCGGCGAGTTTGCGCCGACCCGCACCTTCCGCGGCCACGAGAAGGACGACCGCAAGTCGCGTCGTCGCTGATCGACCGGAGTGCGAAGACTATGACTGACACCGAAGGGACAACCATGGAAGCCAGGGCCCAGGCGCGGTACATCCGCGTCACGCCCATGAAGGCCCGCCGCGTGGTGGACCTTATCCGTGGCATGGATGCCACGGAGGCTCAGGCGGTCCTGCGTTTCGCCCCGCAGGCCGCGAGCGTGCCGGTGGGCAAGGTGCTGGACAGCGCCATTGCCAACGCCGCGCACAACTACGACCACACCGACGCCTCTTCGCTGGTCATCAGCGAGGCGTACGTCGACGAGGGCCCGACCCTGAAGCGGTTCCGTCCGCGTGCCCAGGGCCGTGCCTACCGGATCCGCAAGCGGACCAGCCACATCACCGTGGTCGTCAGCAGCAAGGAAGGAACCCGGTAATGGGCCAGAAGGTAAACCCGCACGGGTTCCGGCTCGGTGTGACGACGGACTTCAAGTCCCGTTGGTACGCCGACAAGCTGTACAAGGACTACGTCAAGGAAGACGTCGCCATTCGTCGCATGATGACGAAGGGCATGGAGCGCGCCGGTATCTCCAAGGTGGAGATCGAGCGCACCCGTGAGCGCGTCCGCGTTGACATCCACACCGCTCGTCCGGGCATCGTCATCGGCCGCCGCGGCGCCGAGGCGGACCGCATCCGCGGCGAGCTGGAGAAGCTGACCGGCAAGCAGGTCCAGCTGAACATCCTCGAGGTCAAGAACCCCGAGACCGATGCGCAGCTGGTGGCCCAGGCCGTCGCCGAGCAGCTCTCGTCCCGCGTCTCCTTCCGTCGCGCCATGCGTAAGAGCATGCAGTCGACGATGAAGGCCGGCGCCAAGGGCATCAAGATCCAGTGCGGTGGCCGTCTCGGCGGCGCCGAGATGTCCCGCTCGGAGTTCTACCGCGAGGGCCGTGTGCCCCTGCACACGCTCCGTGCGAACGTCGACTACGGCTTCTTCGAGGCCAAGACCACCTTCGGCCGCATCGGTGTGAAGGTCTGGATCTACAAGGGCGACGTCAAGAACATCGCCGAGGTTCGCGCCGAGAACGCTGCCGCCCGTGCGGGTAACCGCCCGGCTCGCGGTGGCGGCAACGACCGCCCGCGTCGCGGTGGCGAGCGCGGTGGCCGCGGCGGCCGCAAGCCGCAGCAGCAGAGCGCCGCTGCCGAGGCCCCCAAGGCCGAGGCCGCTGCCGCTGCTCCGGCGGAGACCCCCGGAACGGAGGCCTGACCGACATGCTGATCCCTCGCAGGGTCAAGCACCGCAAGCAGCACCACCCGAAGCGCAACGGTATGGCCAAGGGTGGCACCGAGCTGGCCTTCGGTGAGTACGGAATCCAGGCCGTCACCCCGGCCTACGTGACGAACCGTCAGATCGAGTCCGCTCGTATCGCGATGACCCGTCACATCAAGCGTGGCGGCAAGGTCTGGATCAACATCTACCCGGACCGCCCGCTGACGAAGAAGCCTGCCGAGACCCGCATGGGTTCCGGTAAGGGTTCCCCGGAGTGGTGGGTCGCGAACGTCAAGCCCGGTCGGGTGATGTTCGAGCTGTCCTTCCCGAACGAGAAGGTTGCTAAGGAGGCGCTGACCCGCGCCGCCCACAAGCTTCCGATGAAGTGCCGCATCGTTCGGCGCGAGGCAGGTGAATCGTGATGTCGGCCGTTACCAAGGCGTCCGAGCTGCGCGAGCTGAACAACGAGGACCTCGTTGCCAAGCTCCGTGAGGCCAAGGAAGAGCTGTTCAACCTCCGCTTCCAGGCGGCGACCGGACAGCTCGAGAACCACGGCCGGCTGAAGGCCGTCCGCAAGGACATCGCCCGGATCTACACCCTGATGCGTGAGCGCGAGCTGGGCATCGAGACGGTGGAGAGCGCCTGATGAGCGAGAAGAATGTGACTGAGACGAACGAGCGCGGTTTCCGCAAGACCCGTGAGGGTCTCGTCGTCAGCGACAAGATGGACAAGACCGTCGTCGTCGCTGTCGAGGACCGCGTCAAGCACGCGCTGTACGGCAAGGTCATCCGCCGTACCAACAAGCTCAAGGCGCACGACGAGCAGAACGCTGCCGGCGTCGGCGACCGCGTCCTCCTGATGGAGACCCGGCCGCTGTCCGCCACCAAGCGCTGGCGCATCGTCGAGATCCTCGAGAAGGCCAAGTAATCCCTCCTAGGGGGACCCCCTAGGAACAGTTCCGCCAGGCTCGGTGAGAAGCGCGAAGCACTCGCGCTTCTCGCCGGGAACCGGCAGACAAACAGGAGATAGACGTGATCCAGCAGGAGTCGCGACTGCGTGTCGCCGACAACACTGGTGCGAAGGAAATCCTTTGCATCCGTGTTCTCGGTGGTTCCGGTCGCCGCTACGCGGGCATCGGTGACGTCATCGTTGCCACCGTCAAGGATGCGATCCCCGGTGGCAACGTGAAGAAGGGTGACGTCGTCAAGGCGGTCATCGTTCGCACCGTCAAGGAGCGCCGCCGTCCCGACGGCTCGTACATCCGCTTCGACGAGAACGCGGCCGTCATCCTCAAGAACGATGGCGACCCCCGCGGCACCCGTATCTTCGGCCCCGTGGGCCGTGAGCTGCGCGAGAAGAAGTTCATGAAGATCATCTCGCTCGCGCCGGAGGTGCTGTAACCGATGAAGATCAAGAAGGGCGACCTGGTCCAGGTCATCACCGGTAAGGACAAGGGCAAGCAGGGCAAGGTCATCCAGGCCTTCCCCCGCGAGGACCGCGTCCTGGTCGAGGGTGTCAACCGGGTCAAGAAGCACACCAAGGCCGGCCAGACCGCTCGTGGTTCGAAGACCGGCGGCATCGTGACGACCGAGGCCCCCATCCACGTCAGCAACGTTCAGCTGGTTGTGGAGAAGGACGGCCAGAAGGTTGTCACCCGCGTCGGATACCGCTTCGACGACGAGGGCAACAAGATCCGCGTTGCCAAGCGGACCGGTGAGGACATCTGATGACTGCCACCACCAACGCGCCGCGTCTGAAGACGCGCTACCGCGAAGAGATCGCCGGGAAGCTGAAGGACGAGTTCTCCTACGAGAACGTCATGCAGATCCCCGGTCTGACCAAGATCGTGGTCAACATGGGTGTGGGCGACGCCGCCCGCGACTCCAAGCTGATCGAGGGCGCCATCCGCGACCTCACCACGATCACCGGCCAGAAGCCGGCCGTCACCAAGGCCCGTAAGTCCATCGCGCAGTTCAAGCTGCGCGAGGGCCAGCCGATCGGTGCCCACGTCACCCTCCGCGGTGACCGCATGTGGGAGTTCCTGGACCGCCTGCTGTCGCTCGCGCTGCCGCGCATCCGCGACTTCCGTGGTCTGTCCCCGAAGCAGTTCGACGGTCGGGGCAACTACACCTTCGGTCTCACGGAGCAGGTCATGTTCCACGAGATCGACCAGGACAAGATCGACCGGACGCGGGGCATGGACATCACCGTGGTCACCACGGCGTCCAACGACGATGAGGGCCGCGCCCTGCTTCGTCACCTCGGCTTCCCGTTCAAGGAGAACTGACCGTGGCGAAGAAGGCTCTGATCGCTAAGGCGGCTCGTAAGCCGAAGTTTGCTGTCCGCGCGTACACGCGCTGCCAGCGCTGCGGCCGTCCGCACTCCGTCTACCGCAAGTTCGGCCTGTGCCGCGTGTGCCTTCGTGAGATGGCTCACCGTGGCGAGCTGCCGGGCGTGACCAAGAGCTCCTGGTAATCCCCCACTTGGGATGACCAGGGCTCTCGGTAAGCAATCGGTCGGCGGGATTCCTGCCCCTTTTTTCCCGTAGGGTAGAGGGGTTTGGGTGTCCCGCCGCCCGAGACCGACCGCGGGCGAAGCCCGCATAACGTCGCTTACTACGCCGTAGGTCCCCGCGCCGCACCCGTCCCGACTCTGATCGGGGAGAGGGATGGCGCACATAGGAAACCCCGGCGAGAGAGGCCGAAGGCCAATTCATGACCATGACTGACCCCATCGCAGACATGCTGACCCGTCTGCGGAACGCGAACTCGGCGTACCACGACACCGTCGTGATGCCGCACAGCAAGATCAAGTCGCACATCGCGGAGATCCTCCAGCAGGAGGGTTACATCACCGGCTGGCGCGTCGAGGATGCCGAGGTCGGCAAGAACCTCGTCCTCGAGCTGAAGTTCGGCCCGAACCGCGAGCGCTCGATCGCCGGCATCAAGCGGATCTCGAAGCCGGGCCTGCGGGTCTACGCAAAGTCCACCAACCTGCCGAAGGTGCTCGGCGGCCTGGGCGTGGCGATCATCTCCACGTCCCACGGTCTGCTCACCGGCCAGCAGGCGCAGAAGAAGGGCGTGGGTGGGGAAGTCCTCGCCTACGTCTGGTAACCCGGGAACGGAGGAATAGCTAATGTCGCGCATTGGCAAGCTGCCCATCCAGGTTCCCGCTGGTGTGGACGTCACCATCGAGGGCCGCACGGTCAACGTGAAGGGTCCCAAGGGCTCCCTTTCGCACACCGTGGCCGCTCCCATCGAGGTCGCCAAGGGTGAGGACGGCGTTATCAACGTCACCCGCCCGAACGACGAGCGTCAGAACAAGGCCCTGCACGGCCTGTCCCGCACGCTGGTGGCGAACATGATCACCGGCGTGACCCAGGGCTACAGCAAGGCGCTCGAGATCAGCGGTGTCGGTTACCGCGTCCAGGCGAAGGGCTCCAACCTGGAGTTCGCCCTGGGCTACAGCCACCCGATCGTGATCGAGGCCCCCGAGGGGATCTCCTTCAAGGTCGAGTCCCCGACCAAGCTCAGCGTCGAGGGCATCGACAAGCAGAAGGTCGGCGAGGTGGCGGCGAACATCCGCAAGCTGCGCAAGCCTGACCCGTACAAGGCCAAGGGCGTCAAGTACGCCGGCGAGGTCATCCGCCGCAAGGTCGGAAAGGCTGGTAAGTAAGCCATGGCATACGGTGTGAAGATCGCGAAGGGTGACGCCTACAAGCGCGCCGCCGCCAAGCGTCGCCACATCCGCATCCGTAAGCGGATTTCGGGTACCGCGGAGCGTCCGCGTCTGGTCGTGACGCGGTCCAACCGCGGCATCACCGCACAGGTCATCGACGACATCAAGGGCCACACGCTGGCCTCGGCGTCGAGCCTGGACGCGTCGATCCGTGGTGGCGAGGGCGACAAGAGCGCCCAGGCCCAGAAGGTCGGCTCCCTGGTCGCCGAGCGTGCCAAGGCCGCCGGTGTCGAGGCCGTCGTGTTCGACCGTGGTGGCAAGCAGTACGCCGGGCGGATTGCCGCTCTGGCCGACGCCGCCCGCGAAGCCGGGCTGAAGTTCTAAGCCCCGGTTCCGGAGCTAGCGGACGTAACAGAGAGAGGTAAATCCAATGGCTGGACCCCAGCGCCGCGGGAGCGGTGCCGGTGGCGGCGAGCGGCGGGACCGGAAGGGTCGCGACGGTGGCGCTGCCGCCGAGAAGACCGCGTACGTTGAGCGCGTTGTCGCGATCAACCGCGTCGCCAAGGTTGTCAAGGGTGGCCGTCGCTTCAGCTTCACCGCGCTGGTCGTGGTGGGCGACGGTGACGGCACCGTAGGTGTCGGTTACGGCAAGGCCAAGGAAGTTCCGGCTGCCATCGCCAAGGGCGTGGAAGAGGCCAAGAAGAACTTCTTCAAGGTCCCCCGTATCCAGGGCACCATCCCTCACCCCATCCAGGGCGAGAAGGCTGCGGGCGTCGTCCTGCTCAAGCCGGCTTCCCCCGGTACCGGTGTGATCGCCGGTGGCCCCGTGCGTGCCGTTCTGGAGTGCGCGGGCATCCACGACGTGCTGAGCAAGTCGCTCGGTTCGTCGAACCCGATCAACATCGTGCACGCCACGGTGACCGCGCTTCAGGGCCTTCAGCGCCCCGAGGAGATCGCGGCCCGTCGTGGCCTGCCGCTGGAGGACGTTGCTCCCGCCGCTCTGCTGCGGGCGCGTGCAGGGGTGACCGCGTAATGGCGCACCTCAAGATCACGCAGACGAAGTCCTACATCGGTAGCAAGCAGAACCACCGCGACACCCTTCGTTCGCTGGGCCTGAAGAAGCTCAACGACGTGGTTGTCAAGGAGGACCGCCCCGAGTTCCGCGGCATGGTGCACACCGTCCGCCACCTCGTGACGGTTGAGGAGGTCGACTGACATGGCGGAGCAGAACCCGCTGAAGGTCCACAACCTCCGTCCTGCCCCGGGTGCCAAGACCGCCAAGACCCGCGTGGGTCGTGGCGAGGCGTCCAAGGGTAAGACCGCTGGTCGTGGTACCAAGGGTACGAAGGCCCGTTACCAGGTTCCGGAGCGCTTCGAGGGTGGGCAGATGCCCCTCCACATGCGCCTCCCGAAGCTGAAGGGTTTCAAGAACCCCGCTCACAAGCAGTTCCAGGTCGTGAACCTGGACAAGCTGGCCGCGCTCTACCCGCAGGGTGGCGAGGTCACGGTGGCCGACCTGGTCGCCAAGGGCGCGGTGCGCAAGAACGAGCTCGTCAAGGTCCTGGGCCAGGGCGAGATCTCCGTGGCGCTGCAGGTTTCGGTTGACGCCGTTTCCGGCTCCGCCAAGGAGAAGATCGCCGCCGCCGGCGGCACCGTCACCGAACTCATCTGAGTTCGTTGGTTCAACTGACCGGGGATGCCCATCGTTTGGGGCATCCCCGGTTGGTCGTTCCACGGGGGTACGGTCGCCGGTAAGGTGGCAGGCACTGCTGTTTTCCGGGGCCCCGGCCCCGGGCCCCCGCCGCGTGGGCCGTGTCCGCGCGGTTTTTGGCCTATGTATTCGTCGATCCTCAAGACCGTCACCTCTCGCCCATGGGGCGAAGAGGCGCAGGAGGCACCGTGCTCACCGCGTTCGCCCGAGCGTTCAAGACGCCCGACCTGCGCAAGAAGCTGCTGTTCACATTGGGCATCATCGTGCTCTACCGGATCGGAGCGCACGTCCCGGTCCCCGGGGTGAACTACGCGAACGTCGAGACCTGCATGCGGCAGGCCGGCGGCAACAGCGGGTTGTTCGCCCTGGTGAACATGTTCAGCGGTGGTGCGCTGCTGCAGATCACGATCTTCGCGCTGGGGATCATGCCGTACATCACGGCGAGCATCATCCTCCAGCTGCTGACCGTGGTGATCCCCAGGCTGGAGGCCCTCAAGAAAGAGGGGCAGTCGGGCCAGGCGAAGATCACCCAGTACACCCGCTATCTGACCGTGGCGCTCGCCATCCTGCAGGGCACCGGCCTGGTGGCCACCGCCCGCAGCGGCGCGCTGTTCCAGAACTGCCCGGTCGCCAGCGAGATCGTGCCCAGCGACTCGATCTTCACCACCATCACGATGGTCATCACGATGACCGCCGGCACCGCCCTGATCATGTGGCTCGGTGAGCTCGTCACCGACCGCGGCATCGGCAACGGCATGTCGATCCTGATGTTCATCTCGATCGCCGCCGGCTTCCCGGGCGCCCTGTGGCAGATCAAGCTCACCGGCAAGCTCGCCGACGGCTGGATCGAGTTCTTCGCGGTGATCGCGGTGGGCCTGGCGATGGTCGCCCTGGTGGTCTTCGTCGAGCAGGCCCAGCGACGCATTCCGGTGCAGTACGCGAAGCGGATGATCGGCCGCCGGTCCTATGGCGGTACGTCCACGTACATCCCGCTCAAGGTGAATCAGGCGGGTGTGATTCCCGTCATCTTCGCGTCGTCGCTGCTCTACATTCCAGCCCTCGTTGCACAGTTCAGCGGGTCGAAGGCGGCATGGGCGACCTGGATCGCCACCAACTTCACCAAGGGAAATCACCCGGTTTACATCGTTACGTACTTCCTGCTGATCGTCTTCTTCGCGTTCTTCTACGTCGCCATCAGCTTCAACCCCGAAGAAGTTGCCGACAACATGAAGAAGTATGGTGGCTTCATCCCGGGTATCCGGGCTGGTCGCCCGACGGCCGAGTACCTCAGCTACGTGCTCAACCGGATCACGTGGCCGGGCTCGCTGTACCTGGGGCTGATCGCGCTCGTACCAACAGTGGCGTTGGTGCTTTTCAACGCGAACCAGAACTTCCCGTTCGGCGGGACGAGCATCCTCATCATCGTGGGTGTGGGCCTGGAGACCGTGAAGCAGATCGAGAGCCAGCTTCAGCAGCGCAACTACGAAGGGTTCCTCCGCTGATGCGAATCGTCCTCGTCGGACCCCCGGGGGCCGGCAAGGGTACGCAGGCTGCGTACCTTGCCAAGAACCTCGCGATCCCGCACATCTCCACGGGGGACCTGTTCCGCGCCAACATCAGTCAGGGCACGCCCCTGGGTGTCGAGGCGAAGTCGTACATGGACGCCGGAAACCTGGTGCCCGACTCGGTCACCATCGGGATGGCCGAGGACCGCATGGAGCAGGCCGACGCCACCGAGGGCTTCCTCCTCGACGGCTTCCCGCGCAACCTCGGCCAGGCCGAGGCGCTGGACGAGTACCTCAAGGCCAAGAACCTCAAGCTGGACGCCGTCCTGGACCTGGAGGTCCCGGAGGACGAGGTCGTCAAGCGGATCGCCGGCCGGCGGATCTGCCGCAAGGACTCAAGCCACGTCTTCCACGCCGAGTACAACAAGCCGAAGAGCGAGGGCGTCTGCGACGTCTGCGGCGGCGACCTGTACCAGCGTGACGACGACCGCGAGGAGACCGTCCGCAAGCGGCTGGAGGTCTACCACACGGAGACCGAGCCGATCATCGACTACTACAAGGCCCAGGACCTGGTCGTGACGATCCCGGCCCTCGGCAAGGTCGAAGAGGTCACGCAGCGCGCGATGGCCGCGCTGCCCTCGCGCGACGCGTAAGTAAGCCACCACCGGCTTCGATACGGCCGCGGCGCCCCGACGGGGCACCGCGGCCGTATCGCGTACGGGTACCGTGGTAGCCGCAGTCATCAATTGAGCAACCACGAGGGCGACCAGCCACCTCCGCGAGAGCGGCGGCGGCTTCGCCGCAAGGGAGAGCCAGCCGCAATGGTGGAGATCAAGACCCCCGAGCAGATCGCGAAGATGCGCGAGGCGGGGCTGGTGGTCGCCGCCATCCACGCGGCCACCCGGAAGGTCGCGGTGCCGGGCGCCACGACCAAGGACCTGGACGACGCGGCGCGCAAGGTGCTCGCCGAGCACGGCGCGAAGTCGAACTTCCTCGGCTACGGCGGCTTCCCCGCGACCATCTGCACCTCGGTGAACGACGTCGTCGTGCACGGCATCCCCGACACCGAGACGGTGCTGCAGGACGGGGACATCATCTCCATCGACTGTGGCGCGATCATCGACGGCTGGCACGGCGACGCCGCGTACACCGCCTTCGTCGGATCGGGTCACTCCGCGGAGCTGATCGAGCTCAGCCGGGTCACCGAGGAGTCGATGTGGGCCGGTATCGCGGCGGTCGCCAAGGGCAACCGCCTGGTGGACATCTCCCGGGCGATCGAGGGCTACATCCGGCGCCAGCCCCGTCCGACCAGCGGCAAGTACGGCATCGTCGAGGACTACGGCGGCCACGGCATCGGCTCGCAGATGCACATGGACCCGCATCTGCTGAACTACGTCGACCGCAAGCGCGGCCGCGGCCCGAAGCTGGTGCCCGGCTTCTGCATCGCGATCGAGCCGATGGTCAATCTCGGTACGGCCAAGACCCACGTCCTCGACGACGACTGGACGGTCAAGTCGAACGACGGCAGCTGGTCCTCGCACTGGGAGCACTCGGTCGCGCTGACCGAGGACGGTCCGCTGGTGCTGACCTCGCCGGACGGTGGCAGGGCCAAGCTGGCCGAGCTGGGGATCACGGCGGCGCCGGATCCCCTGGCCTGACCCGGCGGCCCGATCCGCGGCCCGGGGGAGGCCCCCGGGCGTAAGGATCACCCCTCGTGGGCAATAATCCAGGATTCGTCTTTTCCTAGGCACTGACGTAGACTGACGCGTCGGCTCTCGTGCATCCGTATGCCTGTTGCAGGTGACATCCATTGCAGGAGAGTCGATCAAGGTAGCCGATTCGAAGGGCGAAGCGTGGCCAAGAAGCAAGGTGCCATCGAAATCGAGGGCACCGTGATCGAGTCCCTCCCGAACGCCATGTTCAAGGTGGAGCTCCAGAACGGTCACAAGGTCCTCGCGCACATCAGCGGCAAGATGCGGATGCACTACATCCGCATCCTCCCGGATGACCGGGTCGTGGTGGAGCTTTCTCCGTACGACCTGACGCGTGGCCGGATCGTCTACCGCTACAAGTAGATCTTGTCGGCGCCCCGCTCCCGTGGGGTGACGGCACTGACCCGGAGAACCTCACATCCCATGAAGGTCAAGCCGAGCGTCAAGAAGATCTGCGACAAGTGCAAGGTGATCCGCCGCCACGGCCGGGTCATGGTCATCTGCGACAACCTGCGCCACAAGCAGCGCCAGGGCTGACGCACGCCGACCACCTGCAATTTCGCAGTTCGCGCGACGCAAGCACATACGTACATACGCAGTCACCCGACCCCCCGCACCACTCGCGTGGGGACGACACCCCCGGCTCGGAGGCCGGGGACCCGGCTCGTAATTCTTCAGAGTCTTACGGGAACGGTGCTGCGGAAGACCTCCGAATAGCCATCAGGAGCCACATCAATGGCACGCCTCGCAGGCGTTGATCTCCCGCGCGAAAAGCGTGTGGAGGTCGCCCTCACCTACGTCTTCGGTATCGGGCGGACGCTCTCGCAGCAGACTCTCGCCGCCACCGGCGTGAACCCGAACACCCGGGTCCGCGACCTGGCCGAGGAAGACCTCGTCAAGATCCGCGAGTACGTCGACAACAACCTCAAGACCGAGGGTGACCTCCGTCGCGAGATCCAGGCCGACATCCGCCGCAAGGTCGAGATCGGCTGCTACCAGGGTCTGCGGCACCGTCGCGGTCTGCCGGTGCACGGTCAGCGCACCAGCACGAACGCCCGTACCCGCAAGGGTCCGCGTCGCGCGATCGCCGGCAAGAAGAAGCCGGGCAAGAAGTAGTCCTCAGCAGGACGCTTACCAGCGGTCTTCGCTGTAGGACCGACCACCTCCACGGGAGAAATTCATGCCTCCGAAGGGCCGTACGGCCGGCGCCAAGAAGGTGCGCCGCAAGGAGAAGAAGAACGTCGCCCACGGGCACGCTCACATCAAGAGCACGTTCAACAACACGATCGTCTCGATCACCGACCCGACCGGGAACGTGATCTCTTGGGCCTCGGCCGGCCACGTCGGCTTCAAGGGCTCGCGCAAGTCCACCCCCTTCGCCGCGCAGATGGCCGCCGAGTCGGCCGCCCGCCGCGCGCAGGAGCACGGCATGCGCAAGGTCGACGTCTTCGTCAAGGGCCCGGGTTCGGGTCGCGAGACGGCCATCCGTTCGCTCCAGGCGACCGGTCTCGAGGTTGGCTCCATCCAGGACGTCACCCCCACGCCGCACAACGGATGCCGCCCGCCGAAGCGTCGCCGCGTCTGACCACCTGAAGTAGGAGACAACTAGACAATGGCGCGTTACACCGGGGCCGACTGCAAGCGTTGCCGTCGGGAGAAGCAGAAGCTCTTCCTCAAGGGGAGCAAGTGCGAGAGCGCGAAGTGCCCGATCGAGATCCGTCCTTACCCCCCGGGTGAGCACGGTCGCGGGCGCACCAAGGACAGCGAGTACCTGCTCCAGCTTCGTGAGAAGCAGAAGTGCAGCCGTATCTACGGTGTCCTTGAGAAGCAGTTCGTGAACTACTACAAGGAAGCGAACCAGAAGACCGGCAAGACCGGTGAGAACCTTCTGCGCATCCTTGAGACCCGTCTCGACAACGTGGTCTACCGGGCCGGCTTTGCCAAGTCCCGGGACCACGCCCGTCAGCTGGTGCGTCACGGACACATCACCGTGAACGGCCGCAAGACCGACATTCCGTCGGCTCGTGTGGCGGTGAACGACATCATCGAGGTCCGCGAGGGCTCTCGGAACCTGACCCCCTTCGAGGTGGCCAAGGCCGAGGCCGGCGAGAAGACCGTTCCGGCCTGGCTGGAAGCGATCCCGTCGAACCTCCGGATCCTGGTGCACAGCCTGCCCGAGCGCCAGGTGATCGACACCCAGGTGCAGGAGCAGCTGATCGTCGAGCTTTACTCGAAGTAAGGCTCGTCGGCTCTACTCAGGTAAGAGCTGACCGGTGTGGGCGGTACGGGGCCGATGGCGCCGTACCGCCCGTACCCTTGTCAGTACAGCGGGCGTCAAATAGCGGGCGCCCACGACTGAAGGACCACACACATGCTGATCGCTCAGCGTCCCTCTCTGACCGAAGAGGTCGTCGACGAATACCGCTCCCGGTTCGTGATCGAGCCGCTGGAGCCGGGCTTCGGCTACACCCTCGGCAACTCCCTGCGTCGTACGCTCCTCTCCTCGATCCCGGGTGCGGCGGTCACGTCCATCCGCATCGACGGTGTCCTGCACGAGTTCACCACCGTGCCGGGCGTCAAGGAGGACGTCACCGACCTCATCCTCAACATCAAGCAGCTGGTCGTCTCCTCGGAGCACGACGAGCCGGTCGTGATGTACCTGCGCAAGCAGGGCCCCGGCCTGGTCACCGCTGCCGACATCGCGCCCCCGGCCGGTGTCGAGGTCCACAACCCGGACCTGGTCCTCGCCACCCTGAACGGCAAGGGCAAGCTGGAGATGGAGCTGACCGTCGAGCGCGGTCGCGGCTACGTCTCCGCCGTGCAGAACAAGCAGGTGGGCCAGGAGATCGGCCGTATCCCGGTCGACTCGATCTACTCGCCGGTGCTCAAGGTCACCTACAAGGTCGAGGCGACCCGTGTCGAGCAGCGCACCGACTTCGACAAGCTGATCGTCGACGTCGAGACCAAGCAGGCCATGCGGCCGCGCGACGCCATGGCGTCCGCCGGTAAGACGCTGGTCGAGCTGTTCGGTCTGGCGCGCGAGCTCAACATCGACGCCGAGGGCATCGACATGGGCCCGTCCCCGACGGACGCCGCCCTCGCCGCCGACCTGGCGCTGCCGATCGAGGAGCTCGAGCTCACCGTTCGTTCGTACAACTGCCTCAAGCGTGAGGGCATCCACTCCGTGGGTGAGCTCGTGGCGCGCTCCGAGGCGGACCTGCTCGACATCCGCAACTTCGGTGCGAAGTCGATCGACGAGGTCAAGGCGAAGCTGGCCGGCATGGGCCTGGCGCTCAAGGACAGCCCGCCCGGATTCGACCCGACCGCCGCGGCCGACGCCTTCGGCGCGGACGACGACGCGGACGCCGGGTTCGTGGAGACCGAGCAGTACTGATTTCGACCGGCTGGGGTCCGGGGCGGTGCCTCGGACCCCAGCCGTGTGAGTCTTCCGCGGGGCGGCCGCCTCGTGGGAACTGACACCGGTACCTGATACGGCCGGTGCAGCAATGAAGGAGATACACATGCCGAAGCCCGCCAAGGGTGCCCGTCTGGGCGGCAGCGCCGCACACGAGCGTCTGATGCTGCGCAACCTGGCCACCGCTCTCTTCGAGCACGGTCGCATCACCACGACCGAGGCCAAGGCCCGTCGTCTGCGTCCGTACGCGGAGCGTCTGGTGACCAAGGCGAAGAAGGGTGACCTTCACAACCGCCGTCAGGTCATGCAGCTGATCTCGGACAAGAGCGTCGTGCACACGCTCTTCACGGAGATCGCCCCGCGGTTCGAGAACCGCCCGGGTGGCTACACCCGTATCACCAAGATCGGTAACCGCCGCGGCGACAACGCGCCGATGGCCGTCATCGAGCTGGTGGAGGCGCTGACCGTGGCGCAGCAGGCCACTGGTGAGGCCGAGGCCGCCACCAAGCGTGCGGCCAAGGACGCGGAGGCCGCTGCGGCCGAGACCACCGAGGCCCCGGCCGAGGAGTCGAAGGACGCCTGAGGCTTCGCCTCGCGTTGAGCGGGTCCGTCCCTTCGGGGGCGGGCCCGCTTCCGTGTGCCGGGAGCTTGAGAGGATGGTGGGTGTGAGCGACGAGGTGAAGCCCGGGCACGTCCGGGTGCGGCTGGACCTTTCCTACGACGGAAAGGACTTCTCCGGGTGGGCCAAGCAGGCCGGTGGGCAGCGGACGGTCCAGGGGGAGATCGAGGACGCGCTGCGGACGGTGACCCGGTCGGGGCAGACCACGTACGAGCTGACCGTGGCGGGCCGGACCGACGCCGGAGTGCATGCGCGCGGGCAGGTGGCGCACGTCGACCTCCCCGCGGAGCTCTGGGCCGAGCATCGGGAGAAGCTGCTCAAGCGGCTGGCCGGGCGGCTGCCCAAGGACGTGCGGGTGTGGTCGCTGAGCGAGGCGCCGGCCGGCTTCAACGCGCGGTTCTCGGCGATCTGGCGGCGGTACGCCTACCGGGTCACCGACCATCACGGGGGTGTCGATCCGCTGTTGCGCGGCCATGTGCTGTGGCACGACTGGGCGCTGGATGTGGCCGCCATGAACGAGGCGGCCCGCCCGCTGCTGGGGGAGCACGACTTCGCGGCGTACTGCAAGCGGCGTGAGGGCGCCACGACCATCCGCACGCTCCAGGAGCTGAGCCTGGAGCGCGGCGCGGACGGGATCATCACCGCGACCGTGCGGGCGGACGCCTTCTGCCACAACATGGTGCGGTCGCTGATCGGCGCGCTGCTGTTCGTCGGGGACGGCCACCGGCCGCCGGAGTGGCCGGGGAAGGTGCTGGCCGCGGGCGTACGGGACTCCGCCGTGCATGTCGTACGGCCGCACGGGCTGACGCTGGAAGAGGTCGGGTACCCGGCCGACGAGCTGCTGGCGGCGCGGAACCTGGAGGCGCGCAACAAGCGGAGCCTGCCGGGGGCGGCCGGGGGCGGCTGCTGCTGAGCCGGCCCGCTGGTGGCGCCGCCGGGGGGCGGCGCCACCGGGGGCGTCAGGACTTGCCGGCCTTCTTCTGGGCGTCCTTGAGCTGCTGCTCGGCGGCCTTCGCCGCCTGGTCCTTGCCGCGCTGGGTGATCCGGGTGAAGGCGTAGGAGCCGCCGTCCCGGGCGATCTGCTGGGCCTTGGTCTCGGACGCGACGACGTCCTTGCCGTTGAGGTAGCCGGCGATGAGGAAGTAGGCGTAGCGGCCGGTGGCGTTGGTCGCCATCCGGCACTTGTGGCCCTGGCAGAAGTCCGAGGGGACGCCGCCGCCGGGCAGCGGCATCAGGTTGGTCTTGGCCTCGTTCATGACCTTGGTGGCCTTGGCGGGCGAGTCGAAGACCGCGATGCCGACGGTGACCGCGACGCCGCCCTTGGAGTACGTGGCGCGCACCAGCTGCCGGCAGCCGTTGTGGGTGAGCGAGGAGACCAGCGCGCCCTGGGCGGCGGCGGTGCAGTCCTTGGTGGTGGCGGTGTTGGTGCGCGGGTAGCTGTGCTCGCCGATGACCATGGTCTTCTGCCCGAAGAGGGAGGCCGGCGTGAGCGGCGCGGTGTCCTTCTTGGGGTCGGAGATGTAGTCCTGCGGGTTGGGCGGGGGCGGCACCGAGACGTCGGGGAAGGACGGCTTGTCGTCCGGCTCCGCGGCCTGGCCGGACGCGGCGGGGGTCGCCGACGCGCCGCCGCCCGGCGAGTCGCCGCCGCCGGCCAGGACGGCGCCGGTGACGATGCCGGCCACCGCGAGGACGGCCAGCACGCCGCCGCCGATCCACAGCCAGCGCTTGCGGCGGGCCCGCGCCTCGCTCTCCTCGGCGAGCGCGCCCCAGTCAGGAGTGGACGATGATCCCCCAGGGCCGTCGAAGGGCCCGCCTTGCCCGAAACTCATGCCGCGCATCCTAATGGGGTTGGTGGAACGGGTGGAGGCCGGTCACAATCCCGCTCATGGGACATCTAGAGGCCGGCCATCTCGAGTACTACCTGCCGGACGGGAGGGTCCTGCTGGGGGATGTGTCCTTCCGCGTGGGGGAGGGCGCGTCGGTGGCGCTGGTGGGGGCCAACGGCGCCGGCAAGACGACGCTGCTGCGGCTGATCGCGGGCGAGCTGGCGCCGCACGGCGGATCGGTGACGGTCAGCGGCGGACTCGGGGTGATGCCGCAGTTCGTGGGGTCCGTGCGCGACGACCGTACGGTGCGTGACCTGCTGGTCTCCGTGGCGCAGCCGCGGATACGGCAGGCCGCGGCGGCGGTGGACGCCGCCGAGACGGCGATCATGACCGCCGATGACGAGGACGCGCAGATGGCGTACGCGCAGGCGCTCAGCGACTGGGCCGAGGCGCGGGGCTACGAGGCCGAGACGGTCTGGGACATCTGCACGATGGCGGCGCTGGGGATGCCGTACGAGAAGGCCCAGTGGCGGCAGGTGCGCACGCTGTCCGGAGGCGAGCAGAAGCGGCTGGTGCTGGAGTCGCTGCTGCGCGGCACGGACGAGGTGCTGCTGCTGGACGAGCCGGACAACTATCTGGACGTGCCGGGCAAGCGGTGGCTGGAGGAGCAGCTGCGCACGACCCGTAAGACGGTGCTGTTCGTCTCCCACGACCGGGAGCTGCTGGCGCGCGCCGCGGAGAAGATCATCAGCGTCGAGCCGGGCCCCGCGGGCTCCGACGTGTGGGTGCACGGCGGCGGCTTCGACACCTACCACCAGGCCCGCAAGGAGCGCTTCGCCCGCTTCGAGGAGCTGCGCCGGCGCTGGGACGAGAAGCATGCCCAGCTCAAGAAGCTGGTGGTCTCGCTGCGGCAGGCGGCCTCGGTCAGCCATGAGCTGGCCTCCCGTTATGCGGCGGCGCAGACCCGGCTGCGGAAGTTCGAGGAGGCCGGCCCGCCGCCGGAGCCGCCGCGTGAGCAGGACATCACCATGCGGCTGCGCGGCGGGCGCACCGGCGTACGGGCGGTGACCTGCGAGGACCTGGAGCTGACGGGGCTGATGAAGCCCTTCTCGCTGGAGATCTTCTACGGCGAGCGGGTCGCGGTCCTCGGTTCCAACGGCTCCGGCAAGTCGCACTTCCTGCGCCTGCTGGCCCAGGACGCCGAGCGGCCCGTCCCGCACACCGGCACCTGGAAGCTGGGCGCCCGCGTCGTCCCCGGTCACTTCGCGCAGACCCACGCCCACCCCGAGCTGATGGGCCGCCCGCTGCTGGACATCCTGTGGACCGAGCACGCGAAGGACAAGGGCCAGGCGATGTCCGCGCTGCGCCGCTACGAGCTGGAGAAGCAGGCCGAGCAGCGCTTCGAGCGGCTCTCCGGCGGCCAGCAGGCCCGCTTCCAGATCCTGCTGCTGGAGCTCTCCGGCACGACGGCGCTGCTCCTGGACGAGCCGACCGACAACCTGGACCTGGAGTCGGCGGAGGCGCTGCAGGAGGGGCTGGAGGCGTACGAGGGGACGGTGGTGGCGGTGACGCACGACCGGTGGTTCGCACGCTCCTTCGACCGGTTCCTGGTGTTCGGGGCGGACGGGGTGGTGCGGGAGTCGGCGGAGCCGGTGTGGGACGAGCGCCGCGTGGAACGGAAGCGGTAGGGCGGTCGGGCGGCGGCGGGGAGACGGGGGCCGCCCCGGGGGCCCGGTGTCCGTTCGGGGGGCGTTTTGACCCCGCCGGGTGCGGGCCGGTATTCTGCTGGTTCGTTATGCGTATTGGCTTGCTCTATCTCACGTGAGGGGCCCTTACGCCGGTCCATCGGGCCGATGACCAGCGGCGGACGATCGGGTTGCGTCACCCGTAGTGCCGCCCTGCTGTGTGATCGACCACGGGGCCAGTACAGGACCCATTCACCAAAGAAGCGAAGGCTAAGACGTGCGTACGTTCAGCCCCAAGCCCGGCGATGTCCAGCGCCAGTGGCACATCATTGACGCGCAGGACGTTGTCCTGGGCCGTCTGGCCAGCCAGGCCGCGTCCCTCCTGCGGGGCAAGCACAAGCCGGTGTACGCCCCTCACGTTGACATGGGTGACTTCGTCATCATCATCAACGCCGACAAGGTGCACCTGTCCGGCAACAAGCGGTCGCAGAAGATGGCCTACCGCCACTCCGGTTTCCCGGGTGGTCTGCGCTCCGTCCGCTACGACGAGCTTCTCGACAAGAACCCCGAGAAGGCCGTCGAGAAGGCCATCAAGGGCATGCTCCCCAAGAACACCCTCGGCCGTCAGATGCTCTCGAAGCTGAAGGTCTACGCGGGCGCCGAGCACCCGCACGCTGCGCAGCAGCCGGTCCCGTTCGAGATCACCCAGGTCGCGCAGTAAGTCCGGCCACCCCCTAAGACGACAGAGAATCTGAGGAGCATCGTGGCCGAGACCACTCCCGAGACCGTCATCGAGAACGAAGACGCCGTCGAGGAATACACCACCGAGACCGAGGTCGTGGAGTCGGAGTACACCTCCGAGTCCCTCGCGTCCCGCTTCGGCGACCCGCAGCCGGCCGCCGGCCTGGGCCGTCGCAAGAACGCCATTGCCCGCGTCCGGATCGTCCCGGGCACCGGCCAGTGGAAGATCAACGGCCGCACCCTTGAGGGCTACTTCCCGAACAAGGTGCACCAGCAGGAAGTCAACGAGCCCTTCAAGGTGCTCGAGCTCGACAACCGCTACGACGTGATCGCCCGCATCTCCGGCGGCGGCATCTCCGGCCAGGCCGGTGCGCTGCGCCTGGGCGTGGCCCGTGCGCTGAACGAGGCGGACATCGACAACAACCGCCCCGCGCTGAAGAAGGCCGGATTCCTCAAGCGTGACGACCGTGCGGTCGAGCGCAAGAAGGCCGGTCTGAAGAAGGCCCGTAAGGCGCCGCAGTACAGCAAGCGCTAATCCGCTCGCTGCACGACGCAGCTCTTGTGAACGCCCCGGTGGCACCTCCGTGCTGCCGGGGCGTTCGGCTATCCGGGACCTGGAGCGTATATCTGAAGCCAGGGGCGTATACCTGGACGTAAAGCTCTGGTCCAAGCTCGACAACTCGGAGGACACCAGTGGGACGACTCTTCGGCACGGACGGTGTGCGCGGCGTCGCGAACGCGGACCTGACGGCGGAGCTGGCGCTCGGCCTGTCGGTCGCCGCGGCGCATGTACTCGCCGAAGCGGGCACGTTTGAAGGGCACCGGCCGGTGGCGGTGGTCGGACGCGATCCGCGAGCGTCGGGGGAGTTCCTGGAGGCGGCGGTGGTCGCCGGACTGGCCAGCGCCGGTGTGGACGTACTGCGGGTGGGGGTCCTGCCGACCCCGGCGGTCGCGTATCTGACCGGGGCGCTGGGCGCGGACCTCGGCGTGATGCTCTCCGCGAGCCACAACCCGATGCCCGACAACGGCATCAAGTTCTTCGCCCGCGGCGGCCACAAGCTCGCCGACGAGCTGGAGGACCGGATCGAGCGGACCTACCGCGCGCACAGCTCCGGCGAGCCGTGGGAGCGGCCGACCGGCGCGGGCGTCGGCCGGGTCACCGTCTACGACGAGGGCTTCGACAACTACGTCGCGCATCTGGTCGGTGTGCTGCCCAACCGCCTGGACGGGCTGAAGGTCGTCATCGACGGCGCGCACGGTGCGGCGGCCCGGGTCTCGCCCGAGGCGTTCGCCCGGGCCGGCGCCGAGGTCGTCACCATCGGCACCGACCCCGACGGCCTGAACATCAACGACGGCTGCGGCTCCACCCACCTCGCCCAGCTGCGGGCGGCCGTCGTCGAGCACGGCGCCGACCTGGGCGTCGCCCACGACGGCGACGCGGACCGCTGCCTGGCCGTGGACCGCGAGGGCAACGAGATCGACGGCGACCAGATCCTGTCCGTCCTCGCACTGGGCATGCGCGAGGCCGGGACGCTGCGCAAGAACACCGTCGTCGCCACCGTCATGTCCAACCTGGGCTTCAAGCTGGCCATGGAGCGCGAGGGCATCGACTTCGTCCAGACCGCGGTCGGCGACCGGTACGTCCTGGAGGAGATGAAGGCGCACGGCTTCGCGCTGGGCGGCGAGCAGTCCGGGCACGTCATCGTGCTCGACCACGCCACCACCGGAGACGGCACGCTGACCGGTCTGATGCTGGCGGCCCGGGTCGCCGCCACCGGCCGTTCGCTGGGGGAGCTGGCGGGCGTCATGGAGCGGCTGCCGCAGATCCTCATCAACGTCCCCGACGTCGACAAGTCGCGGGTGGCCAGCTCGCCCGAGCTGACGGCGGCGGTCGCCGAGGCGGAGCGGGAGCTGGGGGCCACCGGCCGGGTGCTGCTGCGGCCGTCCGGTACGGAGCCGCTGGTCCGCGTCATGGTGGAGGCGGCCGACATCGAGCAGGCACGGGCCGTGGCGGAGCGGCTGGCCGACGCGGTGAAGTCCGCGCTGGGCTAGGAACGTCCCAAGGGTGCTTTCGGGCGCGGGGGGGGGGGGGGGGGGGGGGGGGGGGGGGGGGGGGGGGGGGGGGGGGGGGGGGGGGGGGGGGGGGGGGGGGGGGGGGGGGGGGGGGGGGG